>JAFLVL010000019.1 GCA_022508325.1 Clostridiales bacterium
AGACAGTTTGTCAACCACGGTCTCATCACCGTCAATGGCAAGCGCGTCACCATCCCCAGCTATCAGGTTAGAGTTGGCGACGTGATTTCTATCAAAGAAAATAAGCGCGAACAACCCCTGTTCGTTCAGCTTAAAGGTTCCAAAAAACCGGCAAATCTTCCTCAATGGTTGGACTTCGAACCCGCCGAATTGACTGGTAAAGTACTTGCTAAGCCGACAAGAGAAGATATCGACATGAGTATCCAAGAGCATATGATTGTCGAGTTGTACTCCAAATAACGATTACTCCCGATAAATATACGGCTTATTTCGTATTTTACAGCGTGGGCTAGACCGTTCACGCACACTCAAAATTTAATAAAAGGAGATTGTTGTCCATGATGGAAATAGAAAAACCGGTTATGACAGTTGACGAAAGCGGTAAAAATGCCAGCATTATCAAGATTGTGGCAGAGCCTCTTGAACGTGGCTACGGTATCACACTTGGCAATGCGTTGAGACGCGTACTACTGGCGGCTCTACCCGGAGTTGCGGTAGTAGGTCTCAGAATCGAGGGCATTCAACACGAATTTTCAACTATAAACGGTGTCAAAGAGGACGTAACAGATATCATTCTCAACGTCAAGAGACTTGCGTTAAAGTCTGACAACGAAGATAACGATTTCAGAAAGACGATAACCATCAACAAGGTTGGTCCGTGCGAAGTTCACGCAGGCGACATTGTGACGGATAGCGAAGTGGAGGTTTTGAACCCCGACCTCTATCTGTGCACGCTTGAAGAAGGCGGCGAGCTCAACTGTGAGCTGTACGTTGCGCGCGGCGTCGGATATTACTCAATCGAGAAGAACAAGGAACGCAACCGTGAGCTGAAGCTCAACTACCCCATTGGTTACATACCCATCGACTCGGTATTCGGACCGGTCAAGAAAGCCAGCTACAACGTCGAAAGCGCCCGCGTAGGTCAAGACATCACTCGCGACAAGCTGACGTTAGAGGTGGAGACCAACGGCGCATTCTCGGGTAGAGAAATTGTGTCGCTTGCAGCGCGTATCATAGAGGACCATATCAAAATGTTCGTGGATTTGTCCGACAGCTTCAACAATGATATTCTGATTCCGAGAGAAAGCGACAACCACAAGAAGGTTCTCGAAATGAATATCGACGATATGGACTTGTCCGTTCGTTCCTACAACTGCTTGAAGCGCGCAGGCATCCAGACTGTTGAGGACTTGACACGCAGAACCGAAGAAGACATGTTAAAGGTTCGCAACCTCGGCAGAAAGTCGCTGGACGAAGTTATCGCAAAACTTGAAAGTTACGGTCTGTCTTTGAAAAATAAAGACGAATATTAGGAGAAAGGCAATATGACAGCACAAAGAAAATTAGGAAAAGCAACCGATTTGAGATTGGCTCTTTTGAAAAATCAAGTTTCGCAGCTTTTGTGGAACGGCAAGCTGGAGACAACCGAGGCTCGCGCTAAGGAAGTGCAAAAACTTGCTGAAAAGTACATAACTCTTGCCGTCAACACCTATCAAGATACCGTCGTGGTTGAAAAGCAAAAGGTAGACAAAGCTAAGAATACCACGACTACGGTCAAGGTGCTCAACGACGGTCCCAAGAAACTTGCAGCCCGTCGCAAGCTTATGGCAAATCTCGCCGACTTGCAAGAAGCTCGCCAACCCAAGGAGAGCGCAAGCGAATACAAACTTCGCACAAAGACAGTTCGTCACCCGCTTATTGAAAAGTTGTTCAATGAGTACGCGCCGAAGTTCGACAAGCTTGCTCAAGAGAGCGGACAAAAGGGCGGCTACACAGCCATTTACAAGATGAATCCTCGTCGCGGCGACGGAGCAGAAATGGCTCTCATCGTAGTGCTTTAATAACGAAAATTAAAAAATCTCACTGCATAAAACAGCAGTGAGATTTTATTGTTGCTTTAATTCTGCTTGTTTACGTTCCATTCCGTTACAAGTGCGTAGCTTGTGAGTGTTTTGCCGTCGAGGTCGGTGCGGTGCATGTCGACGGCGGTTATTTGGCTGTTTTCGTAGGTGGTGTAGTAATAAATGCCTTTATTTGTGTTGCAACATGACGAGTAAATGGTGTACTCGTAGCCGTGGTCTACAGCGCAACAGCCCTTTTGTTGCGCAACCGAGCCTAGAATGTGCAAGAAATGACTCACGCTCTCCTTTTCGCTGTCGCCAACTACCGAATTATTGAGTGTGAACGCCGCTCTGACGAACCTTGACGCCGACGACAAGTCCCCCGGGAGACCGAATCCGCCCATACCTCTGCTGTATGTGGCAATATCAAGATTGCCCGAGAAGCGGTTGGTTGCTATTTCGCGCGTTGCACCAATGTAGTGGGATAGATTGAGCAAATGGAAGTCGAAACTCGGACTGTTGGTCATAACGTTTATGGGATTGTCGTAAATTTTGAGACCGTCAGCGACGCTTTCTACGACTATCGACTGCTTGGCGTCTGCGATATGCCAGTGCAGGGGAGACAAAGGCAACTGTTCGGAAAAATTCTCGTTGTAAAGGCTCATTTTATCGAGTAAAACGCGCGCTTCGTCCACCGTCGCGCATTGAGCGAGAATCCATGGGATAAATTCGAATGGCGTAACGTTATCCTTGCCCTTAGCGAGTGGGTGGTATACTGCAAATTGTGGAAAATTCAGCCCCGCCATGCTTAAACCCTGCTCGTTTGTTGCGTCGTAGTAGAGTGGATAGTCGTTTTGAACGAACGCCATGCCGATTATCGCGTAATGGGTATTCAGAGTCTTAACCTTGCGGAATTTCAGCGGATAATTCCTCGGTGTTACCGTTACTGTCTCGTTGTAGGAGAATTCATAGTCGAGATTTCTGCCGAAGTAGTGGTCTTTTGTCTTGAAAGATATAGAAGTGCACATAATTTAGCTCCTTTTGTCTCTATTTTACACCCAAATGCGCGATATTTCAAGGACAGTATAACCAACATAAAATTTTTTTAAAAATAGTGCAAAAGACTATACAATATGGTACAATATAAAAGTATGAAGAAAAGACTTATTTTTACGGTGGTAATAATTATGTTATGTTTATCGGCATTCGTATTTGCGGGCTTCGGCAAGGGCGGCAACGGTGGCGGCTCTGTTGGAACGCTCAACGTTACCGACGCTAACCGTTTCGTTATGTTTACGAGCAAGGCGCAACTTGACGAATACGTTGCAACTCACGATGGCGACCTTTTCAATATCTCGGCGAGCGAACGCGACAAGTACGACGATAATTTCTTCCGTACTCAAGCTCTCGTCATGTTTCTCACCGACGGCATGAGCGGCAGTATCAAGGTTTCGTGCGAGGGCTACGAGCTGAATGGCGACGAACTGCACGTGACGGTCAAGGAAATGAGTCCACCCATTCACACTATGGACTTGCGTTACAACGTTTTGACGGTTGCCGTGCCGCAAGAGATTGCAACGAGCATTAGTAAGGTAGTACTCAACTGCTATCGCGTAAATTTTTAAGGAGCAGATATGAAAATTACAAAAGACGTAAAATACATTGGCGTAAACGACCACGAGATTGACCTTTTCGAGGGGCAATACGTTGTTCCCAACGGCATGGCGTACAACAGCTACGTTATTCTTGACGACAAGATTGCCGTTATGGATACCGTTGACGCAAGATTTTGCAAGCAATGGCTATCCAACCTCAAAAAAGCCTTGAAGGGCAGAACGGTAGACTACCTCGTCATCCAGCATGTCGAGCCCGATCACTCGTCGAGCATAGTGGCGTTTGCCGAGACGTACCCCGAGGCTACAATCGTCAGCAACGCCAAGGCGTTCACACTTATTGATAATTTCTACGGCGAGCTTGGCTTGAAACGTATGACTGTTGCCGAGAGCGACACTCTTTCGCTCGGCAGCCACACGTTGTCTTTCGTTTTCGCGCCTATGGTGCATTGGCCTGAGGTTATGGTGAGCTACGACGCTACGGACAAGATTCTATTCTCTGCCGATGGCTTTGGAAAGTTCGGCGCGTTGGACGTGGAGGAAGAGTGGGCGTGCGAAGCACGTAGATACTATTTCGGTATTGTCGGCAAATACGGTATGCCCGTACAACAGCTACTCAAAAAGGCAGCAACCCTCAACATCGCAATAATTTGCCCATTGCACGGACCGATTCTCAACGACAATCTCGGCTATTACCTTGACCTCTACAACACTTGGTCCGGCTACGGCGTGGAGAGCGAGGGCGTGTGCATTTGCTACACGTCTGTCTACGGACACACGAGAGCGGCGGCAGAACTACTTGCCGCAGAGCTTGAAAAGCGCGGTTGCGCAAAAGTCGCAGTAAACGACCTTGCGCGTTGCGACATGGCAGAAGCGTTAGAGGACGCCTTCCGCTATGGCAAACTGGTGTTGGCAACGACCACCTACAACGCGTCAATATTCCCCTTTATGCACGATTTCGTAACTCGCCTTGCAGAGCACGGATATCAGAACCGTACTGTTGGACTTATCGAGAACGGCTCTTGGGCGCCCCAAGCTGCAAACGTAATCAAAAATCTGATGAGCGGTTGCAAGAATTTGACTTTCACAGACACTACGGTGACCATTCACTCGTCATTGAACGCTGAAAGTCGCGCGCAAACCACCCAACTCGCCGACGAACTTGTACGATAAACAGTAATTTATTGAAGCAAACTGTCTCGCTACACCACAAAGGAGAATATTTATGGCTAATACACAAGTGCTTTACAATTCAGCAGTTAAAAGTTACGACGAGATAACCTTGCTCATGACAAAAATGTGCAACGTATTGAAAGACAACGGAGTTGGAGTCAACAATTTGGAGTGCGCTATAGCTTTCGATTACGGACTGCAGTATTTCCTGTTGCGTTTATCCGGCGGTAAAATAAACTCCAGCGAGGGGGATTTTATTGATAAAATATGTCGATACAAAAGCGTATTTAATCTTTTTGATAAAATGCCGGACTATATGTGCTGGCGCTGGTTAGCTATGAACGAAAGCCGCGACACCATCAAGGAAATAATACACAAGCTATTCCGTCCATGCGAAATATACATGACAAAGGTGGCCGAAGCATTGGGGGTAGCCGATGCCTTGATGCCGGCAAACAACTACATGAATGAGATTGTGAGACATATATACGAAATAATGGAGTATTACGATGGCATCAACAGTGTGTACAATTATGTAACTTTGGATGCCGAAGACATGCTTATTCGCAATTATTTCACTAACCCTTGGACGGAGAGGAAAAACAAATTTTTAAAATATGGCAAGTAAATGGGAGTAACTATGCGAAAAAAGATATTATCCATTGTCACAATATTAGTGCTGATATGTCTAATTAGTATCAATCTTACCGGTTGTTCGGGCAACATATACGAGCGTAGGATGCGTCGTGCAAATTATCAAAGTATAGAACGAGAACAGAATATACCGTACCTATTTACTAATGAAGACGGTACAAAGGAAATATATGACGTTGTGTGGCGCATAAAGGGTACCAAATTTACCGATGATGCCTACTACACGGTGACCATATACCGATTTGAAGATATCGGACACGCCAAAAAAGTAGAAAAATACGTACAGGAACATCCAACAATGCTTACTCGCGCAATTTACCGAATGGATGACCTTTACTTTGAGGCGAATAGCGAAGAAGCTTTGCGTGACGTATTGTACATTGTGGATATTACACTTACGGACAAGTAGCCATTGCCCAAAATTCGTTTTAGGACAATAAAAATCCCGAACATCCGTAACAGGATTGTCGGGATTTTACTAATAGTTAAAAATTTGGGTGGTGATACAAAAAGGACGCGTGTTCCATTACTTTAAGGTCATCATTGGTTGTACCGCCAGGTTTCGGCTTCATTGCCTCTATCAATGTCTTGAATAATGCGCCGTAGTTTTCCTCTATTTCGTGTACCATGTTATCAAACTTGACGGTACTTTTTGTTGCTTTGTATTCCTTTTCCAGTCTAAGCGCGGATTTCCGAAGGGAGTCCATGTGGCTGGAAATAAACGAATTGAACCCAGTCCATTTCCGTGTTAAATCGTTTGCTGAACGCCACACGCGATCAAAAGCAGTGCTGTTGCGATCCAAACAAAACTGCTTTTCATCATTAGCTTGGATAGCAAGCCTTTTTAGATATTCCATGCAACCTTTCATATATTCAAGTTCAGACATTTTGTCCTCCTTTTTCTTTAGTTTATTTTGTTATATTGTACTGAATAAAAGAAACGTTGTCAATATAAAGCACTTATTTTTTATACATCAAACGCCTCACCATGTTGCCGAGTTCTATTTTGGGTTGCATTTAATGGGTAATTATGTTAAAATGATAGTATGACAAACAGTAATGTAGCGAGGTGAATAATTATGGCAGAAGAAAAATGCTGTAAAAATTGTCAATATTTCCATACGGACGATGCGGATGACTATGACCATCGCCATATACCTATGTTTCACTACTGTACCTTTAAGTCAAAGTACAGTAAGGATGAGGTCGAGCCGAACGGTAGCTGTGAAAATTTTGAAAAAAGAGATCGCCGCAAAAGAACCTATATCTATTAGAACAAAGAAAATGCAGAAGAGTATTTAATGCTGAAAAAGGTTAATGACTAAATTTCAATTTATCTTATGATACAAAGCCCACACCGTTTGGTGTGGGCTTTTTTTAATTTCTAATATTGTATTTTTGCATTACGGTGTCAATTGAGTTGCCGTGGACAAAGTCGTTGAGTGCGTCGGCGGCGTGGTCGAGAATGGGGTCGAGGGGAGTGTGATCGTCGTCGGTTAATTGCGACAGAACGTAGTCCATCAACGCCATCGGCGTATCTTTGCCGATACCTACGCGCACTCTGGCAAAGTCCTCTGTTCCCAGTAATTGAACAATATTTCGCATGCCGTTGTGCGTGCCTGCCGAGCCTTCCTTACGTATGCGCAGATTACCCACAGGTATGTCTACGTCGTCGTAAACTACTACCAAATTACCTTTCTCAATCTTGTACTTGTGGCAAAGCTCTTGCACGGCTTTGCCCGACAAATTCATATACGTTACGGGCTTGGCGATTATCACCTTCTGATTGTTCACCCTTGCGTGAGCGGTGACGGAGCAACATTCGCCCTTGTCGAACTTTACGCCCAGCTTTTCCGCAAGCCTATCTACGCACATAAAGCCCATATTATGGAAGGTATTGAAATATTTCTTTTCGGGATTGCCCAGTCCTACTACCAGATACATAAATAAATTATAACACAAATTACGTTAAATGTAAACGGTTGCGTTTCGGTTTACAATCCCGTGATTTTGTGCTACACTTATACAACAAAATGTACTACTTTTTTGATAGAGTAAACAATAACGCGGCATACAAAAATATGCTCAACGACACCCGTGATAAAAATTTTATCGCGGCTTTTGGCGCGCAACCAAACGAAAAACCGTTTATTGCGGCGAACGTCAACGGCTTTTGTCTGTACGTCACAAGCGACTACGTCGAGGCGCAAAGAGTATTGCGTACGATAGAGGCGGTGTCGTCGGGTCGCGTCGTTTATTTGCCCCACAAGGACGACGTTTTACTCTACAAAGGCAACGCGTCGAAGAACGCAATTTATTCGCGAAATTCGGCTTTGCATGCCATTTTGACAGGAGCGGATGTCGCCGTGACCTGCGTAGACGCCCTTATTCAGCATTTGCCGCCGAGAAAGACCTTTTTTGATGATTGCTTCACCTTGAAGGTCGGCGTCTGCTACGACTCGTCAATGCTCGTCTCCAAGCTCATCAAATGCGGCTACAAGCGCGTGGACGGAATATCCGCCGAAGGCGAGTTCGTGTCGCGCGGAGACATACTCGACGTGTCTATGCCATTCGGTAAACGCTACCGTGTGGACTTTTGGGACGACGAAATAGAGAGCATACGCGAGGTTGGAGAGGACGGTGCAAGCGGCAACAACGTGACGCAAGCCGAGGTTTACCCCCTCTACGATACGGCAGGGCTGCCAAGCGATAAACTGAACGAAATACAGCGTTACGTTTCGCAAAAACTAGCCAAGAAATTGGGTAACAACGCAGCAAGTCGACTTGATGAGATTTTGTCGGAGCTATCCGTGGCTGCCGCGGGTGAAGCGGTGGACAACGGTTGGCTTACGCCCTTCGTGCAAAGCGGAACGCTACAAGATTATTTGCCCGCCGATACCGTCGTATTTTTGGACGAGCCGAAGCTGCTGAAAAGAAGAGTAGAGTTTCTTTACAGCGAGCATAACGAGCGTATCGTCAATCTCACCAAGGCGGGCGAAGTGCTGCCCCAACACGTCAATGCATTTGGCGACAAGAGTGAAATTTTCACATTCGACAGTCCGACTGTTGCACTGCAAACCTTACCGTACCAAAGCGACGTAATCGCCCCCGAGGTAATTCACAGCTTCAAGACGGGCGCGGTGCCGAGCTACGCAACGTCTGACAGCAATCTCGCAACGGACATTAAAAATTGGTTGCGAACAGGCTACGAGGTTGTTATATTTGCCGGCGCAGACGGTGTGAAGCCCACGCAGGACAAGCTGTCTAACTTTGGCGTGTATGCCGTAGAAGGCGACACGCTAGTGGGGCATAGCGCAGACGCGTTGATTTTGCCCATCGGCATAGAACGCGGATTTATTTCTCACACGAATAAGCTCGTCGTCATCGGTACACGCGACCTCGGGTGCGGACTCAATCAGCAATCGCTTCGCAAGACAAAGAGACAGGCGTTTCTGTCCGTTGAGAAGGGCGACTACGTCGTCCACGATATTCACGGTATAGGTCTCTGCGAAGGCATACAGAAAATAACCTCGGCAAGCGGCGAAGTAAAAGATTATATCGTAGTTCTGTACAAAAACGGCGACCGCTTATACGTCCCCGTGGACGCTACCAACATGCTGTCGCGCTATTCGGGCGGAGAGAATCCCACACTGTCGCGTCTTGGCGGCGAGGACTTCAACCGCGTAAAGAGTAAAGTCAAGTCTAGCATTAAGCAAATGTCGATAGACCTACTGAGCCTGTACGCCGAGCGGGAGAAATCTCGCGGATTTCGCTATCGCGTGGACGAGTTTCTTTCCGAGGAATTTTGTCAATACTTCCCATTCAAGGCAACCGAGGACCAACTGCGCTGTCAGGCGGAGATAACCAAAGACCTCACCTCCGAACGCATAATGGACCGCGTGCTTGTCGGCGACGTCGGTTACGGCAAAACCGAAGTTGCTATGCGCGCCGCCTTTGACGTGGTGTCTAACGGCTATCAAGTAGCGGTGCTTGCGCCTACGACGATTCTTGCCGAACAGCATTATAAGACCTTTTCCGAACGTATGTCGCACTTTGACATACGCGTTGCGTGTCTCAACCGTTTCCGCAGTAGCGACGAGCAGAAGAAAATTCTCATGTCCGTCGAAAAGGGCGAAATCGACGTAATAATAGGCACTCACAGGCTTTTGTCAAAGGACGTCACCTTCAATAAGCTTGGTTTGTTGATTTTGGACGAGGAACAGCGGTTCGGCGTTGAGCATAAGGAAAAAATCAAGACGCTGAAAACTACCGTGGACGTACTCACTATGTCGGCAACGCCCATACCGAGGACGCTTCACATGGCGTTGTCGGGTATACGCGACATATCTACAATAACTACGCCGCCCGTGGAGCGCATGGCTGTCGAGACATTCGTCGTCGAGGAAAACGACGCGCTGATTGCCGACGTAATCACGAGAGAGCTTGCGCGGGGCGGACAGGTTTACTGCGTGTACAACCGCGTGCAGAGTATCGACGCGTTCGCGGGTAGGCTTTCCGAGCTTGTCCCAAACGCCAAGATTACAGTTGCGCACGGACAGATGGGGGAGACTGTTTTGGAAGACGCAGTTATGACATTTGCCAACGGCGACACGCAGGTATTGGTATGCACGACGATAATAGAGAACGGCATAGACATACCTAACGTAAATACGCTAATAGTAATGGACGCCGACAAACTGGGACTAAGTCAGCTATATCAACTGCGTGGAAGAGTGGGGCGCAGCAACAGGCTCGCCTACGCCTACTTCACCTACCGCAGGGATAAGGTGTTAAGCGAGGTCGCCTACAAACGGTTGTCGTCAATCACCGAATACAGCGAATTGGGCAGTGGCTTCAAAATTGCTATGAAAGACCTCGAAATCCGCGGCGCAGGCAATTTGCTCGGGCGAGAACAGCACGGTCACATGATGAAGGTGGGCTACGACATGTACGCACGACTTCTCAAAGAAACGGTGGCAGAAATCAAGGGCGAGAAGGTAGCAGAGAAGTTAAATACAGAGATAGAGATTGAAATAGAAGCTTACGCGCCAGATACCTACATTCCTTTGCAGTCGGACAGAATGACGTTCTATCAACAGCTGGCAGGCGCAGAAAATTTGGACGAGATAGAGCAGGTGCGGACACAGCTTTGTGACGTCTATGGGGCTATACCCCGACAGGTGGATAATTTATTTACAGTCGCTCGGTTGAAGCTACTTGCAAATAGGGCTGGCGTCGTCAAAGTGTCGGTAAAGCCGCGCCGAGGTGAGATAACCTTTGCCAACCGCGACAAAATGATGAGAAAGTCGGTATTTGAGGCGTTGTCGGGCTTGGGAGAGCGCGCAACCGCGCTTTCTGACAGTTACGGCATAGTCTTTACCTCTGTCGACCTTCAAAATAGCAGGCTCATCGACGCCATAACGGATTTTTTGAAAAGTATTCAAACTTAATACGAAAAAAAATGCAAATTTGCTTGCTAATTACAGTTGAAAAAGGTATAATATACGAGTATAGGTGGCGGTATGTAATTTTCCCCGCCACAATGGAGCTATTAAAATGAGAAGAGCTAGTAAAATACTTACGTTAATCTTAGTTGTAGTATTTTTGTTCGGCGTTTTTGCTGGCTGTGACCTTGTCGGCAAAGACGTTGGCAGATATCGCAACGCTACGGCATTCACTGTCGGACAAAATCAAACGATAACCGTCGGCAAACTGTTGGATACTTTCAATTCCTACTACAATAGCTATTACGTTTACGTTTATTACGGCAATTTGACGGTTGACGACATTTTCGACATGGCAGTAGAGTCGCTGTATACGCAGTACATGAAAGTAGAGAAGTACACAAGCGATTCAAGCAACGTCAAATTGGCTACCAACAAAGGTCTGTTCGCAAATGCGGAATACCTTGAGGAATACCAACTTCAATACACCGTTTCATACGTCAAATATCTTTTCTTTATCTCATTTGACGACAGCGTAATGGACAAGATAAATGCCAAGTACGAGCTGAAGGACGAGGAAACTGAGGATACCTCGAGAGACTTCTACGAGTATGACGAGCTTGAGCTTTCCGAAGGCGAAAAGTATGCCGATTATTATTTCAACCAGAACTTCAAGAATGAAGATATGGACGAATATATCGAGAAGTACTACAACGAAGATAATTCCGGCTTTGTTAATTGGAATAAGTTGACGGCAGACGACTTGCAAGCGCTTTACCTTGAAGGCGCGCAAGCAAAGGTTGACGAGCTTAACGAGAGATTGGACAAGGACGATGACGACGAGACGGAAATAACCGTTAAGGAATACAAAGAGTATCAGACGGCAGTCATCAGTCAATACAAGTCCACCGTCAAGAACAACTACGGTATGGACCTTGACACGTTCATGAAGACACAGGTTGAGGACATGATTGTCGGCGCTATCGTCAATCTGTACAACTACCAAGTCTACAAGGACATTGAAGGCGACAACCATGAAGAGACGATAAAATTATTGCAAGATAACTACGATACTCTCGTTGCCGCGCAAAAAACAGAATTTGCTATTCAAGACAATTTCAACAAATTTATCACAGGTCTGTCTGACAGCAGTTTTATCTATGACGTTCCCAGAGACCGCGGAGAGGATTACGTTTTCGTCAAGAACATTCTCATCCCCTTCAACGCCGCTCAAACAGCTAAGCTCAACAGCTTGAAGTCCGACATCGGTTCGTCTGACGACCAACGCTATATCGACTTGCGCAACAAGCTTGCGGCGCAAATAGTGGCAGACGACTTCAACACTGAAAAGGACGACGACGGCGAATACGGCAAGTTGGAAGAGAAGCCCTTTGTCGTTGACAGCGAAGGCAACGTAACTATCAATCCCGAATGCGCAGCGCTTCACGATTATTTGCAAGACGGTGACGTGATAGGAGAGGACAAGGACCAAGTAATTCACGACTTGATGGCTCGTTTCAATACCGACACGGCGCAACACTCATCCTACTACAGCTACGTCGTTTACGTTGGCGATGACGAGAATTATACTCACCAATGGGTTCAGGAATTCGTAGACGCTACCAAAGCCGCAATGGATAAGGGTATTGGTCATTACGGAATCGCTGTATCCGACTACGGTGTGCATATCGTTTACGTTGAAGGTTACGTAACCCCCGACGAGGTTAACCTCAAAGGCGACAACTATCTGGATACCACTACGACGGAATACAGACTGTTCAAGAACTACTTCACAAATCAAGTGAACTTACTTCTCAACAAAGACCTTGAAGGCTTGGTAGAGGAATACAAGAGCACGGTCAAGACGGCGCCCATTTTTGATAAATTCCTCAAAGAGAACGGTCTTTCTTACGACCTTATTGCAAAACTCTCTGACGACGAAGATTAATGTTACGTCTGTACCAATATTTTATATGAAGGATACCCCGCAATCTTTGCGGGGTTTACTTTTGTCGCAATTATCGCATGCTTTGCAGTTTAAATTCTCATTGCCGTTGAATATGACTTGAAATTATCTGAAATATATGATAAACTACAAATAAGTTTACTTTGGCGGTATGCATAGTCGCTACTCCAAGTAAATATTTTACATTAAGAAAATTTGGCTACCTTCAATCGGAGTGGCTAAGCGAGGAAACCTATGAAAAAGACAACGGACCAAATCGTAAAAGAGAAGAAAATCAAAAAGCCTAACGCTATCGTCAACGCCGTGCTAAGCCAGGTGGCTAAAGCCTTATATTACAGACAGTGCAAGGTGGAGATGACACGCAATGTCGACCCCAAAGACTATCTCGACAAGCCTGTAATTGTAGTTGCCAATCACGCGTCGCGCTTTGACTACGCCTTCGTCAACTACATTATGAAGCGTCGCCGTATCAATTTCGTCGCGGCTGAGAATGAATTTCACCGTAAGAAGTTCAAAATGGTGTTCGGTTTGGGTAGAGTAATCCCCAAGCGCAATTTCGTGCCAGACACTAAGACTATACAGGGTATTGCCCGCATTCTCAAAAAGGAAAAGAACGGTTGCATTGCCATCTTCCCATGCGGAATGAGTACAGCAAGCGGCGCGCAACAGCCCTCGATGCTAGGCACAGGCAAGATGCTCAAGCACTTTGGCGTGCACGTGCTGTCTATTCGTATTCACGGAGGCTACCTCGTGTGTCCCAAGTTTGACGTCAAGGAACGCTACGGCAAGGTGACTGTGGAGCTGGACGAACTGTTCAACCCCGACCAGTTGAAGGAGCTGACGGCAGAAGAAATCGAAAGAAAGGTTGACGAGGCGATATTTACCGACGACTACGAATGGAACGCCACACATCAGTACAGCTACAACCGCAAGGACGGCAGATACGCTCAAAATATGGAGCAAATCATCTACAAATGCCCCAAGTGCGGCGCAGAAATGAGCATGGAAGGCGTTGACGACGAAATTCGCTGTAAAAAATGCGGCAACGGCGCAAAGCTCGACGACAAGTACAACCTTATGCCGTTTGAAGGCAGTGTAATTCCCAAGAACCCTCGCGTTTGGTTCGATTGGCAACGCCGTGAGATGAGAAAAACGGTCATGAACCCCGATTTCGTCATGGAAGAACACGTCCAACTCGGCACTTTGCCCACCTACGGCTACATGGGCAACAACGAAGTGGCTAATATCGTTGGCGAAGGCACGCTAAGGCTGGACAGGAGCGGTGTGACCTACACGGGAACGCGCGACGGCGAGCCTTTCACGGTGTTTATCAAGAGCGAGTTGATACCCACGATCTGTTTGCCTGTGGACGGAAGCTTTTTCTACACCTATGCAAGCGGCGAATTCTTGCAATTCACTCCCGACACACCCAGTTGTATGCGTTGGTCGTTGGCGGTAGAGGAAGTGTACCGCGTAAACGGCGGCAAGTGGCAGAACTTCCCCTGGTTCGACTACGACGCGCCCCTTGAACTAATAAAATAACCTTTATTTAAAACAAAAATCTCAACACGATTGTGTTGAGATTTTTAATTATTAAACTCCGAGCGTAGCGAGCATGCTGTCAAGTGTGTTGCGCTACAAAACAATCTGCAGATGCTGCCCTTGTGTCGAAGACGTTTTGTGCGCAATACGCGAGACAGATATTTTTATGCATTTATTTACATAATATAAATGTATGAAAAAACGTGGAGAAAGCTTTATTTCCGGTGCGCTCATATTGAGTCTTGGCGGATTGTTCGCTAAAATACTCGGCGCGCTGTACCGTATACCTCTTACTAACATTATCGGCAGCTACGGCATGGGACTGTATCAGCTGGTCTTTCCGCCGTATATTCTCTTTCTTACCGTCGCGCAATTCGGCGTACCTGTGGCGTTGTCTAAGCTCATTGCCGAGAACAATCAGTTGGGCAACGTGGAGAAAAGCCACAAAATTTTCAGAGGCGCGTTTCTGTTTCTTGCCGCTTTAGGTGCTCTGTGCTCGGTATTGATGGCAAGTCTTTCGCGCGTGATAGCTCTTTCTCAGGGTAATGCCGAGACAGCCACGGCATTTTTAATAGTTGCTCCGGCGTTGTTGTTCGTACCCGTTACCAATGCGCTCAAAGCTTACTTCCAAGGCAATATGAATATGGTACCCTCCGGCGTCACCACCGTGATAGAACAGATTGTCAAGCTAGCGGTAGGGCTGGCGTGCGCTATTCACTTTATGCCCGACGTGCACAAGGCTGTTATGGGCGCGGTGTTTGCAATAACCGTGTCGGAATTCGGCTCGCTACTGATAATGTCAGTCGTGTACCTCATTCATCGCAGTAAAAATAAAGTCGGCAAAATATCCGTCAGTTGGGCAGATGCGAAAGGTATCGCGCCAAGCGTTCTGGCGTTGGCAATTCCTGTTGCGCTAGGCGGCTTTGCAATGCAAATGTCGCAGGTTATCGACTCTGTGATGGTGGTGAACCTGTTGACCGTGCCCAACGCGACTGAAATGTACGGACTGTGGACGGGTCCCGTCAACTCCATGTTGGGATTGCCCATAGCTTTGTCCAGTGGCGTTGCCGTGTCGGCTCTGCCCAGCATTACAAAGGCAATGTACTCGGGCAGTGACGAGGGCTTGCAGAAGAGCTTCAACTCGGCGATGAAGCTGACGCTGGTGATAGCTTTGCCCTGCGCGTTCGGCATGATTGCGCTGTCTCGCCCCATATTGCAGCTCTTGTACGGTAGTCTGCCGCAAGAGGAGATATACGTAGCGTCGGTGTTGCTGTCGCTGTCGGGCTTGTCAATCGTGTTCCTTGCCATCATGCAGACGTGCGTGTCGGTGTGTCAGGCGGTGGGTAAGCCTTACGCAACGGTAATCATCGTGTCGCTTTCCATCGTCGTCAAAGCGGCGGTTAATCTGGCGCTTTTGCCCAACTCGCAAATAAATATTTACGGCGCGGCAATTTCTGAAACGTTGTGCTATCTTTTTGCTACGGTATGTGTTATAATATATTTACGCAGAAAGGTAAAACTGAGAATAGACGCCAATGCGTGCGTATTGAAGCCGTTGGCAGCGGGATTGTTGATGACGCTGTTTATCACAGTTGCGCTGACGCTCCTCAACAACTTTTTCGTGGGTACGCTGGGCACGCTTGCGCTAATTGCCATTGCCGGCGGCATCTACTTCGGGGCGCTCTGGGCGCTGAAAGTGTTCGACAGAAGCGAACTGACTTTTTTACCTGTCAAGCGAAAACAAGAATAGTAACGCGAGGTTAACTAATGATAACGGTTGTTGGAATGGGAAGAAAATGCGGCGACTTGACGTCAGACGGCAGGGCGGCGATAGAGCAAGCAGACGTGGTGGTCGTCAAGTCCCAACGCACTCACGCGGCGGAGACGGTGGCGATTATTCGCACTGATGCCGTATACTGCGACGATTTGTACGAAGACGCTGTCGACTTTGACAGCTTGAACGATGCGATTGTAAACAGGCTCAATGGCTTCGGCAAGAAAAAGGTTGCCTTTTGCGTAGTGGGCGAGGGCGCGGACGACACTACGGTGCAGAAGCTCAGCGGCGTCAAGATCATACACGGCGTAAGCTTGCAATCGGCAGTTCTCGGCAACAACATGCCCGCAGGAACTGTCGTCTATACTGCGCAGGACCTGTGTTCCGCCAATTGCGTTTTCCCACAGCCCACCGTTGTTAAAAATATTGACGACAAATATATCGCAAGCGAGATTCAACTGCGGTTACTTACGGCTTTTGACGTAGATACCGAAGTTGTTTTTTGCTATAAAAATACCGTAAAGACAATCCCGCTGTCGGAGCTCACCAAACAGAGGTACGACTATCAGGCGGCGTTATTCATCGCGCCGAAACCGCTTATCGAAAGGCAGGTTTTCAGCTATCAGGATTGTGCAGACATATTAACGATTTTGTGCGGCGAGAACGGCTGTCCTTGGGATAGGGCGCAGACGCACAAGTCGATTATCAAGAACGTCATTGAGGAAGCCTACGAGCTTGCCGACGCTTTGGAAAAAGAGGACACCGACCACGCCGTTGAGGAATTGGGCGATTTGCTCATGCAGGTGCTTTTCCATCTGGAAATTGGACGAAATAACGGCGAATATGAGCCCGAGGCTGTGTATTCGGGGCTCAGCCGCAAGCTGATTGACAGACACCCGCACGTATTCGGCGAGGTGGTGGCGAATAACGCCGAGGAGTCGCTCAGTGTTTGGGACGCGCAGAAGCTGAAAGAGCACAAAATCAAGGGCACTGCGGAAAACGTACTTGACGTGCCGCGCGGTATGTCTGCTTTGATGCGTTCGCAAAAGGTTCAGTCTCGTTCGTCCAAGGGTGGCTACGATTTTGCAGACGTAAACCAAATTGTGGCAAAGGTGAAAGAGGAACTGGAGGAATTTTTGAACGCCGATGAAGCTAACCGCGACATGGAAGGTGGCGATTTGCTGTTTACTTGCGTCAATTTGTTGCGTTACCTTGGCGTTGACTCTGAAACCGCGCTTATTAACTCGACGGAAAAGTATCTCAACAGGGTTGTTGAGTGCGAGAGGCTTCTCGCAGAACGCGGTGTACAGCTAAAAGACCTTACGCAACAGCAATTTGACGAAATTTGGGACGAGGCGAAGCACAATGTCGGATAAATTGCTTCAAAATTTGCCTCGAACCGTGCTCGCGCCCATGGCAGGTTACACTGACCACGCGTTTCGGCATATTTGCAGGCGTTACGGCGTGGGTCTAACCGTCACCGAGATGATTAGTAGTAAAGCGTTGGTTATGGGCAGCGAACTGACGCACAAAATGCTGCACCGCGCAGACGACGACAGTCCGTGCTTTTGTCAAATTTTCGGGCATGAGCCTGAGGTACTTGCCGAAAGCGTGAAGTTCGACGACGTTTCCGCTTATGAGGGAATTGACATTAATATGGGTTGCCCTGTCAGAAAAATTGTGGGCAACGGAGACGGTTCGGCGTTGCTTGAAAATCCGAAGCTTGCCGCAAAGTGCATAACCGCGACTAAACTTGCTTTGAAGGACAAGCCGTTGTCTGTCAAATTCCGTCTGGGAGTGTCTGACAGCTCAGGGGCGGTGGACTTTGTCAAAATGTGTCTTGACGCCGGCGCAGATTTTATCACCGTGCACTTCCGCACGCGCAAGCAAATGTATTCGGGGAACGCCGACTACACGCTTTTACCCGAAATTGCAAGCGTCGGACTGCCTGTATTCGCCAACGGCGACGTCTCAACGCGCGAACAGTACGAGAATTTACTGAATATGGGCGCGTACGGCGTGGCGGTGGGACGCGGAGCGCTCGGCAGACCGTATATATTTGCAGAGCTTGACGGCCGCGGTTACGAAATTGATTTGTACGAGACCGTGAAGCTTCACGCAGATATGCTTTCACAGCTGTATAGCGACAGAGTGGTAGCAAATGAACTGAAAAAACACGTTTGTTGCTACTTGAAGGGCAAACGTAATGCAAAAGCTACAATCGTTACGGTCAACTCTGCAAGTAGCGTCAAAGATATTCTCAACGAAGTGGCGGAATTTATCAAAAGCAATCCGCAATACGAAAAGGTGCAAAAATGATACATATAGTTTTGGTAGAGCCTGAGATACCGCAAAATACAGGCAACATCGTGCGTACCGCCGCGGCGACAGGAAGCGTGGTGCACTTGGTCAGACCGCTTGGTTTTGACACCAGCGACCGCATGTTGAAGCGCGCAGGACTGGATTACTGGAAGGACGCAGAAATTCACTATTGGGATTCTTTTGGCGAGCTTAAACAAGCCTACCCCGACAAGGATTTTTATTACTTTTCCACCAAGGCGCAACAAAGTCACTGCGCGGTGAAGTACGGCAAAGAGGTTTTTCTCGTATTCGGCAAAGAGACGAAAGGACTTCCCGAACAGCTCATTCACGACAACTACGCTAATGCAGTACGCATTCCTATGATTGCCGATACGCGGTCACTCAACCTCTCCAATTCGGTGGCGATAGCGGTGTACGAGGTACTGCGCCAGCACAACTTTGACGGCTTCAATTTTACGGGACATCTTCGTGAATTTGAGAACTAAGTAAGGTTTATAAAAAAACGCATCTTGTTAAATCAAGATGCGTTTTTCAGTAGTTTTCAGATATTCCCAAAAAGTAATCGGCAGGCACTCCGAAAGCTGTTGACATTTGTTTCAGAGTATCGTAGCCGGGCTTGGCTTTTCCTCGCAGCCATTCGCTCACCTGACTTGGCTTGACGCCAACCTTTTTGGCAAACGTGCTTTGCGACATATTGTTTTCCGTCAAAAATTCTTTTAGAATTTGCCTAAAATCCCTTTCCATATTGTTATTATACGAATTTTCTATAAAATATTATTGACATATAGAAAATTCTAACATATAATAAATGTAGAAAATTCTACATATTGGAGGAATTATGGAGAAAAAACTTGCAGAAAAAATTGTAGTGGAAGTGAGAAGATGGGCGGAAGCTAACTCCTCTTTTGCAAAAGACAACCCAACGGTATCCGCGCAACTGAAAAGCCTGTCGGTTGACAATGTTTCTTTGGGAGAACCACTTCAATATTGCATTGCGCACATCAAGGGCGATGCCACCGCTGTCGGTGGCAGTGCACCTCAGGAATACAACGCAACAACCAAGCGCACAGAAGCGTTTGAATTTACCACTCGTTCTTTTGCATATTTCGAAAAGGCAAATTCGTACTGTGCTGTTGAACTTAAAAAGCTTGCTTTTTTGGAAAGCGGTCTTGAAGCAGTACTGAACACATACAGTGGCAGTGTACCGCAACCGGCAAACGTTGCCGAAATGGCAGCTAAGGAGCTTGCGGAAAAAAGCATGAAGCGCCTCAACTTCTACTGCTACTCCACGCGTGTAAACGAATACAACATTGTGCAAGAAACTTCGATTGCCAACAGCAAGTGGGTCTCCATCTGCGTAGGTATCAAAGAGCCGAAGAAGGGCAATTCATACAGCACAACTATCGGATTTTACAACACCGAAACGGGGGAGTTGCATCTTTCTGATATTGAAAGTTTAATCAAAGGGCAACCTATTGACTCAATGACGAGCAAATCCACGAAGCGCAAAAACGCTATCAGAATAATCGCCGGCGTAGTAGTCCTTGCCGCTATCATAGGCGCGGTTGTGTACACTTTGGTCACTAAATGACTATAAATTCGACTATGTTTAAGTACTGTACTTAGCTACAGTACTTTTTTAGTGACAATTTTGAAGGTAATCTCTTATGTAGGCGAGTGTGTTCGATTGAAAATTTTCTGCAGACGCTGCACTTGCGTCGAAGCCTTTTTTCAAGCGAATACACGACGCCTGTCTCGTTTTGCGTGCAATACCCGAGCCTCTTTCATTAAAACACCTTTACAAATATTTATTGTTGTTATATAATTATATGGTTATGAAACTTATTCTTGCAAGTAATTCGCCGAGGCGCAAAGAGCTGCTTTCAAAGATCGACTATCCCTTTGAAATCATACCCTCGGGCGTAGAGGAGAACAGCGCGGCAACCGAACCCACCGAATTGGTGCAGGAGTTGGCAAAGCTCAAGGCTACCGACGTCTACGCTCGTCACCCCGACTGCGTTGTGCTCGGGTGCGACACGGTGGTAGACTTCGAGGGCGAAGTGATGGGAAAGCCTTACGACCGCGAAGACGCATTCCGAATGCTACACGCATTGTCGGGCAAGAGGCATTTCGTTCACACAGGCGTTTGTATCCTTTCGCCTGTTGGCAAGTGGCTGTTTTGCGACAGTACGGAGGTCAATTTCCGCAATTTGTCGGAGAAAGAGATCGCCGACTACGTGAACGGCGGCGAAGCAGACGGCAAGGCGGGCGCGTATGGCATACAGGACGACAGTCGGTTCGCGGCAAGCTTCAAGGGCGACTTTGACAATGTGGTTGGGTTGCCTGTTTACAGAGTAAAAGCGATTTTAGACAAGATTTACAAAGGTTAGTGTAAAGCACAGAGGTTAAAAATGGCAAATTTCGAATTGATATTTGATCTTGGCTCGGCTTACGTTTCGGCTGCGCTCAAAAAAGACGGTTTCACCGACAAAATTCCCGCAGTGGTGGCAATCGGCGACGGAGACCAAATCGTGGCTGTGGGGGTAGACGCGTTGCGCATGGCGAACACTTTGGGTTCTGCCGTCAGACTCAGCAACCCCATTCTCGAAGGGGCGATAATTGACGTAGATGGCGCGAAGGCATTGGTTTCGGCGCTCTTAAACCGCCTCGTCAACTATAAGATGAGCGTATTTTCTCGCTACAACGTGACTTGCGCCGTACCTTGCGGAATGATTAGCAGTGACAAGAATACTATCGAGGCGCTGTTTTTGTCCCTCGGTGCCAAGCAGGTGGTGTTCGTAGAGACGCCCATTGCCGACAGTCATCAGCTGTTCCACGAATTTCGTACGCGGCACGGTCTGGTGGTGAATATCGGCTACGACTGCGCGGATTTGGCGATTGTCACGTCCAACGCAATAGCCGCGGGCTGTACTCTCTATCACGCAGGCAAGCACTTAACCGAAGCGATTATGAAAAAGATTGAGAATAAGTACCTTATCAAGCTCACCTTCGAGGCGGCGGAATACTTGAAACTCAACTGCGCGAGCCTCTACCCCAACGATTCCACGATCGTGACCGTCACGGGACAGAATGCGCAAACAGGCGCGGTAGAAAAGGTGGATATCAGCTCCAAGGAACTTTACGACACTGTTGTTGAGTTCGTACGCAAATACGCTCGCATCATTCAGAGCCTTGTGGCAAGCGTACGCGAGGATTTGGCGGGGCTTGTGCGCGCGGGCGGCGTATTGCTGTGCGGCGGTGGAGCAAAGCTGGCAGGACTGGATATGTTCCTGCAAGGCGAGCTAAATATGCCTGTCAACGTTGCGGCATTCCCCGACGACGTGACGACCAAGGGTCTGATTTTGCAGTAATTCGACATGAAAATCGTTGACAAATCAACGATATCAACTAAAATATAATTGTAGATCAAATAATACGGAGGTAATGAAAAATGGCAACACTTAAAGGTAGCAAAACCGAACAAAATCTTATGGCAGCGTTCGCAGGCGAGAGCCAAGCGCGCAATAAATACGACTACTATGCATCGAAAGCCAAGAAGGACGGCTACGAGCAAATAGCGGCAATTTTCCAAGAGACCGCAAATAATGAAAAGGAACACGCAAAGCTGTGGTTCAAGCTTTTCCACGGTATCAACAGCACTCTCGACAACCTTCTTGACGCGGCGGCAGGCGAGAACTACGAGTGGACGGAGATGTACGAGGACTTTGCAAAAATCGCTGACGAAGAAGGCTTCCACGACATTGCGGCTCGTTTCCGTGGTGTTGCGGCTATCGAGAAACACCACGAGGAGCGTTACAGAAAGCTGGCAACGGCAGTGAAGAACGGCGAAGTATTTGTGAAACTGGCCGAGAACGTTTGGGTATGCCGCAACTGCGGTCACATTCACGTTGGCAAGTCTGCGCCCGAACTTTGCCCTGTTTGCGCTCATCCGCAGGCATACTTTGAACTGCTGAAAGAGAATTTTTAATAAAAAATAGCATTTATTGGCATTTCCGCAAAAATTTCATCAAAAAATTAAAAAAATCTTTTTGTTTTTGATTGACATTATTTGCGTAATGTAATATACTAAAAAAGCTGTTGCAAACAGCAACAGCACCTAGAAGCTTGACAACAGAATAGTAAGACGAATAAAACACAGTCAAT
>JAFLVL010000002.1 GCA_022508325.1 Clostridiales bacterium
CTTACGAATCGCGTCTCCCCTGCCAATTACGTCGAAGGAAATATTCGGCGTAATTTTGTTTTTATAGAAGTTGATTTTTGATTTAAGCTAGTGCTTTACATATAAATTTGCTTATATTATAATTGATTTAGAAGTTAGAGGATTATCATGACGGATTATTTGAAAGAATTTTATGAAAATTACGATGAGGACGGTAGACTGCGTAGCAAGTCAGGAATTGTTGAGTTTCTCACAACAATGCGCTACATTGACAAATACATTTTTGAAGGCGCGCGTATTATGGAAATTGGCGCAGGTACGGGCAGATACAGCCATGAATTTGCGCAAAGGGGCTACCGTGTTGATGCGGTTGAGTTATTGGAGCACAATATTGAAATTTTCAAACGCAATACGCAAATCAATGAATCGATAACGATAACTCAGGGTAATGCGTTAGATTTATCAAGATTTAATGATAATACCTACGACATAACGCTGCTATTGGGTCCGATGTATCATTTATATACCGAAGAAGAACAGTCACAAGCACTGGCGGAGGCAATTCGAGTTACAAAGCGTGGCGGCGTCGTGTTTGTGGCATATTGCGGGAATGACGCTACCATTTTGGAATTTGGCTTTTTAAAATCTAAAATTTTACAGCCGCCCTATAACGAATTGATTGATTTTACCACTTTCAAAGCATTCTCCACTCCCGAAGAACTTTTCCAATTATATCGTAGAGAGGACATAGATAGGCTTGTACATAGATTTGACGTCACCCGATTGAATTACGTTGGTAGTGATATGGCAACTCACTATATGAGAAATTGTATAGAAGAAATGCCTGAAGAGGTCTACAGGATGTATCTTGAATATCACTTTACTATTTGTGAACGACAAGATATGGTGGGTATCTCACATCATATTTTAGATATTTTACGAAAGAATTAAAGGTGATGTAAGACTTGGGCACAGATTTTGAATTAGTATTAGTCACGACTTCTGTGGGATATATGAAGCGGGTGGTTGTAGTAAAAATCTAAGGAAGATACAAAGCAGTATCTTCCTTTTCTCTTTTGTACATATATGTATTTGTCTTTAGTAAAATCTCAATATTGTTTGTACAGTAGTTCGTAAATTCCGATAAATACAGGGAAGAGTAGAGCAATTCCAAGCGGAATTAGAATTTGTTTGGAAACAGGTGAGTAATCTGCAAATTCCATGTTGCCAAGCGCGCTGAAACCGACTGCCGCCAGAACAATTATCGCGCATATCACCGAGGCAACTATAATTGCAATTCGGAAATTGAATTTAGGTTTGTCTTTGCGCGTTGGATACAATATGGCGTAAATGGAGAAACCTAATGGAATAACGATTAGCGCCGCAAGAGTAATAAGAAACGCTTTCCAAGGCGACAGAACGTCTAAAGGTGTTTCAACTGTGATAGAGGCTAGTGCAAATATACCGAAGTATAGAAATGCGAAAGCGTAGGTGAACCAGGCTGTTTGGCAAAGAACCTTGGATTGTGGAATAAGTATTTTCGGTTTATATGCTGCAGTTGCGTGATTGTAGATTCGGATTCGAATTCCTTCTCTCGCTAGGCTGTCTGCTACGTCTTCGAGCGCGGCAGGGTGGTCCTCGTAATAAATCGTTGCAAGATTGTCGGATTCAGTATTGTGACTGGGCATTCCGTCAAGTTGATCACCCAGTACGTTCATCAAAACATGTTGATAATTCTCTCCTTCGGAGGTCGGTGATGAAGGTGTTTGGCGTTCTGCTTCACGCGCGCGCTGTTCAAATTGTTGCAGGAAGTCCTCGGCCGAATCCTGATTGACATCAAACTTCGTCTTTGCATCTTCGTGAGGTTCTACAGTAGGAGGCACGGTAGCGACAACAGACGGCTCTTCGGCGTAAGTAGGCGTGGTGGACTCATCTGAAGGTTCTTGCTCGACAATCTCGATTTCAGGCTCCGAATGTGTCAAAACTTCCGTCTCAACAATGTCTTCGGCAAAGGATGAATCTTCTTTCGACAAATTTTCTTCTGCCGGAGTGTCATCTCCTGAGAGCTCACGCAATCTGCGCGCTATCTCGTCCTGTTCGTCCAACTGCGAGCGGTATTCATTCTTGCGCGTACGGCGTTGAGAACGTCTGCCGAACAATGGTGTGGCTTCGTCCTGCGAAATTTCCACTCCGTCAGCAGTTCCGTCAACAAGATCGCTCATGACTCCGCGCTGATATTCCCATTCGGAAATAAACTGTTGGCAGTTGGCACGGCCAATGTTTGTCAGCGAATAGTAACGGCGTCTGCCACCGTTAGAGGTTTCGCCCCAGTATGACGCAATCAGGTGATCGTCCTCCAAACGCTTGAGGTATGAGTAGAGCGTTGCATTCTTAATTTGGTATCTGTTGCTCGTGCGATTTTTTATTTCTTTCGCAATTTCATAGCCGTACTTGTCTTCCTTGTACAGCGAGCACAAAATTATTGTTTCAATATTGCCTTTCAAAAAGGTAAAGTCGCCACTGCCCATTGTAGTCCTCCTTTGCAAATATTGTAGAATATTAGTCTATATTTGTCAATATTTTAGAATACTATTACTGACATAATATATAAATTTTCGCAATTTTGACATATTATGTTATCAAATACTAAATGATTGCAAATGGTGCCGTAAATAAGGTGATACAAATTCGTTATGAAGGTAGAAGTAACACGCACGTTAAAAAATATTGTACAGTTGCGTTACGAAGACGGCGTTTTAAAAGTAGTGGCGAATCGCTTTTTGTCTGATAAGCGTTTGAAGCAAATTATTGAGGAAAACGCCGAATGGATTAGGGCTCGAAAACAAGAGACGAATAAGAGCAAAGATTCAGTTGTCGCATCCAAGGCGAGAGCTGTTTCCGCGCCTCTTAAAAAATCAACGCTAAAGGCTCCGCGCAATCAAGACGACATCGATATCAAAGACGTGTTTGCAGGACGCAAGACGTTGGTTTTGGGCGACACTGTAAGAGTCTTGGCGACATCATCTACTCGAACGGTTTTGGATGAGAATACGCTGTACATTCCTGAAAAATATTATCAGAGTAGAGAGACAAGGGTAAAAGCAATCAAAACATATCTTCGAAAAATGGCAATGCTTTACGTTTCTACCGAAATTTCAAATTTTGGCAGTCGCATTTCTCTGTGCCCAGCGAAAATAGAATTTCGAGAAATACCCGACGCCTGGCTGAAGTGCTCGCAAGCTGCGCAACGCATTTTGACTATTGACTACCGAGTCGTGCAGTTGCCACAAAATCTACGTCAGTACGTAATTGCTCACGCGTTTGCTCATTTCTTTCATCCTATTCATGACGAAAAATTCTGGAAATGTGTTTCCAGCGTTTTGCCACTGTATGAGGACTATTCTCGCCAGCTGGAAAAATATAGATACCTTAAAGATGTTTGATCACAGCTAAAATAATAAAATCTCCTACAGTGTCTACTGCAGGAGAATAACGTTATATTCGGTTATTTTTTTTGTCAAAATCTTTTAATACAACCAACTACCTTGCCTAAAATCGTTGGATTCTCGTCCGGAGAGATAATAATGTCTGCCATCTCGCTGTTTTCGGGATGAAGAACCAGGCTCGGGGTGACGGCGTGCAGGCGCTTTACCGTAGCCTTATCTTGCCATAGAACTACTACAATTTCGTTTATATCGGCGTCACTTTGGGAGTGAACGATGACAAAATCGCCATCTGCAATACCTGCCTCAATCATACTGTCGCCTTCTACACGCAACATGAACAAATCCTTGCCCATAAATATGTCTTGAGGTAGTGGGAATTCTCCCTCAATATTCTCTATTGCAAGTATGCCCGTACCTGCGCTGACATTACCAACAAGTGGAACGTAGTTTGACTGACTTCGAGTTTGTCTGAGAGAAAATGCTCTCTTTTTGTTGAAATCTTGAGTTATTAGCCCTCTTTCGCGCAACTTTTCCAAATAGTAGTGCACGGTAGACGTCGATTTGATAGAAAATTTTTCGCCGATTTCTCTCACGGAAGGCGGAAAATTATTGTCGTCAATAAAAGTCTTAATATATTCGTATATTTCCTCTAATCTTTTGTCACCCTTTTTCATGGCTATATTCTAACATACTATTTCTCAAAAATCAATAGAAAAACAAAACTTTTGTTCTAAATTATTGCAATTTCGTTCAGTTTTTAGTAAATGTATTCCGGAAAATGACGTTTTGTAGAATACTATGTTAGGCATAGTTATATTTAGACAGTTAAAAAACTATATATTTAGCAATCAAATCGATGTATTTTTTACTTATGACAACCTTGATTTCTGTGTATTCGTCAAGATATTCAACGCTTTGGCATTGCGCGTCAAATTTGTGAAGCAAAGATAACATGCGAGCGCTTTCTGCAAGCGGTACGCGGATTTTGACGGTAGAGTAATGAGTGGCAACGTGCCTTTTGATATTCTCCATCAAAATGTCAATGTTTTTGCCGTCCAATGACGAGATAAATACTGACGAGACTGGCGTGTCGGAAGCGAGCGTTATTGATGAGTTAGTGCTTAATTTGTCGCATTTGTTGTAGACGCGTATTATTTGCGCAGTTGCCCCTAGTTCGCTCAAAGTTGCCTCTGTAGTGGCGATGTGGTCAGCAACGTTCTCGTCCGAAGCGTCGCAAACGTTCAAAAGTAAATCTGCGCGTGTTGCCTCTTCAAGGGTAGACTTGAAGGCGTTTATCAGAGTATGAGGTAGATCTTTGATGAATCCGACCGTATCGCAAAGCAGAATTTCAATTCCATTGTCAAGAGTGGTTTTCCGTACGGTTGTGTCAAGTGTTGCGAACAGTTTGTCATCTGCGTACACGTCGGATTGTGTCAATCTATTGAACAAGGTTGACTTACCTGCGTTTGTGTAGCCGACAAGTGCCACCGTAAAAATTCCGTTTTCTCGGCGCTTTTTGCGCGTGAGATTGCGGTGCGATTCTATTTCTTTCAGCTCAAGCTTCAAGCGGTGGATTCTGTCGCGAGCAAGGCGTTTATTTGTTTCCAGCTTTGTTTCTCCTGGGCCGCGCGTGCCGATACCTGCGCCTTGACGCGAGAAATCGCCTTCAGGTTTTGTTGCCAAATTGTACGTTAATTGCGCAAGTTCGACTTGTTTTTTACCCTCGGCAGATGTTGCTCGCATTGCGAAAATGTCCAAAATCAAGTCGATTCTGTCGATGACATCGCAATCCAATGTTTTTGTCAAAAATGCGCGCTGTGTGGCGTTGAGATTGCAGGAAAATATTACGACGTCAATGTCACAATCCAGCATCTCAATAGTGCGCTTCAATTCGTCGAGTTTGCCTTTACCGAGCACTGTAGTGGGATCAATAGAGTCGCGTTTTTGCGTGCAGTAGAGCTTGATTTCACCTTGCGCGGTATTTATCAACTCTTTTATTTCATATAAATCCTGTTCCGACTTGGCGTTTGGCAGTTCCACGTATACCAACGCCACATTTTCTACTTTAACTTTCAAATTATTCGTCCTTATTGTCGGGTGCGCCGCGCAAACTCACCTTAGTCGATGCGCTACGGCGTATGTCCTCTGTGATAGCGGCGTAATGCCGTTTGGTAGTGTTGACGTCCTTATGCCCCAAAACATCGGCAACGACGTAAATATCGCCGGTATTTCGGTATAGTTGTGTGCCGAAAGTGGAGCGCAGCTTGTGCGGGGTTATGTGTTTGAGAGGTGTAGCCACCGCGCTATATTTTTTGATTATATTTTCCACGGCGCGAGTCGTTATGCGTCGTTTCTGTAACGATAGGAAGAGCGCAGGCTCGTTTTTTAACGTTTCATCGGCTTTTCTTATGCAATAGTAGTCGTAGAGATAGCCGGCGACCTCCTCTGAAAAGTACAAAATTACGCGCGCGCCGCCTTTTCGAGTGACCACAAAACTCAAATCATCAAAATTGATATCGTCAAGGTCCAGTCCGACCAGCTCGCTGACACGAATTCCGGTGCCTAAAAACAAGCTTACCATTGCCAAATCGCGCACGCGGGTATTCTCTTGATATTTCTGCTGTCTGTCGGACAATCCCATTCCAGTGTCAACGACGTCAAGCATCGTCTCTATTTCGTCTCCGTCAAGGCGTATAATTTCCTTTTCGCGCAGCTTAGGCGTGTCAACGGAAGCGGTGGGATTGTATCGAATCAGCTGCTTTTTTTCGAAATACCTTATCATAGATCGAATTGCCGCCAATTTGCGGCTTTTTCCACGCGCGCCGTTCTTGACAATATTGCCATCCTTATCTCTGTAGATCTCTACGTAGCTGAGGTACGCCTCGATTTCGAAGGGCGAGAGGGATTCTATGTCCGCAGGTGTAATTTCCTTGACCGATTTTCTCTTAAAACGTGTGATTTTTGCGCTTATGTAGCGGAAAAAAGTGCGTATATCATAAGCGTAATTAAGGCGAGTAAGGGTGGTGGTGTTTGAAGAAATACCCACAAAGTATTCGCGACAGAAATCAGGCAAATCCTCATCTAATATTCTGTCTAATTTCTCGATATTTTCTGCATCTCTATTGTTAAAATATGTTTTACTCATGCTTATATTGTAACGCAAAACTATTCGCAAAGCAATAATAATTTTGTGTTTTGCGAATAATTTTTATTAAGTAATTGATATTGATAAACTCGGATGTAGTGGCCATCACAGAAAATTTAGAATAAAAAAGCAGAAGGAAAGAACAAGTCATAAATGGCTTGGGCACTCACGCAATTATACTTGCATTATACAGTTAGAAAGAATAAATTTTTTACCTAGGGTGGTGCGCTGCTATCGCTAATCACTCGTCAGTATGTTGACTAGGCAGTATGTGTCAATAATGGAATTTTCTTGGTGTGGTAACATCGCCACACACTAATATGTATCTATTCGCAAAAGGCAGCTTTTGCGAATAGATAGTGGTAAAAATCGGGTTTTTTGAAAGCGGTACGTTATCAAATCCCTTTGGGGTTATTAAACAAGGACAAATATCAGGAGTTTGCAAAGAAATCTTTGTTTTCTTCGGCATTCAACGATGAGATTACAACGATTAAAATTGAATTAAAATTGAAGTCGTTTTTTTGGGGTATTATGACGATGTCTGGTTTAAAGCACAAAACTTAAAGTATAAAATTGAGACTTTCAGAGAAAATTAGTTTTGTCTTTTTCGTAATAAAAAGCTCGTATTAACAAATACGAGCTTTTAAAGCATCTGCAGTTTGATTCAATATTACTGAATCATTTTCAAAACTTTGTCGAGGGCTAATATACCGTGCTCGAGCGTTAGTCCGCCTTGCAAATAAACTGTGTACGGTGGTCTGATTGGACCATCACAGCTCAGTTCAATCGAAGCTCCTTGAACAAAACACCCTGCTGCCATGATAACTTTGTCAGCGTAGCCAGGTTGCTCCCACGGTTCGGGAACGACGAAGCCATCAACAGGCGAAACAGACTGTATTGCTTGACAAAAAGCAATTGCTTTGTCGGGATCATTGAGCTTTATCGAACAGACGATGTCGCCCAGATGCTCGCCGACTTTTGGAGAAACCTCGTAGCCTGCATCGGTCAATGCTGAAGAAAACAAAATAGCCGTTTTTAACGCCTGATTGACGACATGTGGCGCCAAAAACAGTCCTTGATAAAACAATCTATAGCCTGGTTGATACGATCCTACTTCGGCTCCAATTGAAGGCGAGGTCAATCTGCCGACAATTAATTCAATCAGCGCGCTTTTTCCAACTACGTAGCCCCCTGTGGGCGCAATGCCACCACCTATATTTTTGATGAAAGAACCAGCGCAGATGTCAACGCCGACCTGCGTTGGCTCGCGCTCTTCCACAAATTCTCCGTAGCAATTATCGCAGAATATGATAGCGTTTGGAACTGATTTTTTCACGAAGGTGCACAATTCTTCAATCTGTTTGATGCTTAAAGCCGGTCGCCAGTCGTAACCGCGCGATCGTTGCAAATATATCATCTTGACTTTATTGCAAGATAGGTATTCGGCAATTTTCGCGTAATCAAACGAGCCGTCACCTTTTAAATCAATCGTCTCAAAGGCAATACCGAAGTCCTTCAAACTGCCCACACCCACTTTATAAATAGTGTCTTGAAGTGTGTCGTAGGGTTGTCCTGTAACAGACAATACCATGTCTCCCGGACGCAATACGCCAAATAATGCCAGTGAAATTGCATGAGTGCCTGAGGCTATTGATGGACTGACTATTGCGTCTTCTGTATTAAAAATTGAAGCCAGAACCTTGCGCAAGGTGTCTCTGCCTGTATCGTCTGAGCCGTACCCTGTCGTCCCGTTGAAATGACGCAATGCGACGGCGTTGGATTTGAAAGCTTCAATAACCTTTTCTTGATTTCTCAGAGCTATTTTATCAAGCGTTTCGAATATTGCTTTTGTATTTTTTAGTGCTTTTTCTACTCTTTTATCCATAATTTCCTTCAAATTTGCAATACTATGTCTGTAATAGTATTCTGTATACTTCTTGTATATTTGCAATACTTGCGCGGTTGCGTACAATGTTGGGATTGTTTTAGAGTCAAATCAGTTTTAAACTTGCCAATTGCTTGTATATGTGTGCGGCTATTTCATCACTGCTCTTATTATCAACAGAGATGTACTCTGTAACGTTCATTTTTTTGAAATAGGTAATTTGGCGTTTGGCGTAATGTCGGGTATTTATTTTAATCTGGGCAACAGCTTCCTCTTCCGTGCAACTGCCCGTCAAATAATAAATTATTTCCTTATACCCTATTGCAGAGAATGCTGACGTGTTGATAAATCCATATTTTTCTGTAAGTGCACGTACTTCTGCCACAAGCCCTTTTTCAAGCATTTTGTCGACGCGTTTATCGATTTGCTTGTAGAGTTCCTCTCTTTCACGTTGCAATACAAAGAGCACCAAATTGTATTTCGGATTGATTTTTCTCACCCCATGTGCTAATTTTCCACCACTTTCAGCTATTTCTATTGCTCGAATAACGCGCTTGGTATTGTTCAAATCTATCTGATTATAAGTATCAATATCAAGTTTTTTGAGTAGTTCTTGTAACGTTTCTATTCCATTGTTCAGCAAAATCTGTTGCAATTCCGTGCGTCTGGCTTCTTCGACGTTGCCGAATTCCGGTGGGTATACAAGGCTGTCGAAATAAAATCCTGTTCCCCCCACTACTATCGGCAGACATTCCATATTGTCTATGATTGCCGATGCGTCGCGCTGATACAAAAATGATGAGTAGTTACAGTTCGGCTCCACTATATCAAGCATGTGGTGAGGAACACCTTGCATTTCCGAACGAGCAATTTTTGCAGTGCCTATATCCATATCTTTATAGATTTGCATGGAATCAGCGGAAACGATTTCGCTTTTGAGCTGTTTCGCAAGTTTTACCGCTACTTCTGATTTACCGACAGAGGTTGTGCCTGTAATACCGATGATTGTCCGCATCACACAATCCTCTTGAACATTTTCTCAATCTGCGATTTTGTAAACACCACTGTTATTGGGCGTCCGTGTGGGCACTGCAATATCTTATTTGCATAGATTTCTTTCAAAATGTAGGTTATATCGTATTTATTTAGCGTATCTCCTGCTTTTACTGCGGCTTTACAAGCCTTTTTGGCAATGGTTTCCACTATTAGCTTGCGATCATCTAGTTTGAACTCGTCCATACTCGACAATAGAAAATCTACAAAGTCTTTCATCCTTGTGTTCACAAGCAATGTTGCAACCGCAGTAATTTGATACGTATTGTGTCCAAACTCTTCAATTTGAATGCCCGCAGAGTAAATATTTTGCTTATTTTGCTCAATAAACAGCGCCTCTTCCTCTCTCACAGTAAATACGTATGGAACGAGTAACTGTTGCATATCCATTGACACGCCCGCCAAAAATTTGTCGAACAGAATACGCTCGTGTGCGGCGTGCTGGTCTACAAGTATAAGTTTGTCTTCAAAATCTAGAATAAGGTAGGTTTTGAAAGCAACTCCCAAAACTCGTGCGCGATAATACAAATCATCGCCCAAATCGTCTTCATGGCTCACTGGGATTGGTGGCGTGGGTGTTTCCGATTCTTGGACGATACTAAGTCTCGCCTGTTCAACAGTTCGTGGAGTTTCGTCAAGTCCCAAAGCTCTTCGCGCGTTAGCTACAGTTACTTCTCTTTGGAATTGTTTAATGAATGTATCAAAATCGCGTCGATTCTCTTCTCTCTCGGTTGCTTTTTCTATCGCCAAATTATCTTCTTTCTGATCGGGCGTCATTAGTATTATTTCGCCGTCTTCTTTCAATTGGTCGATAGCTTCAACAACGTCTTGTTTCGTGCGAATAATTGGTTTGTCGTCACGCGCACCACTTGTACTTGAAAAAATTTGCGCTGAGCGTTTAGAAGTGTTTTCAAGCAAAGCGTCTTGCACTGCATGATAAAATTTCCCCGCAATATTGCGCGAGCCCTTGAAACGCACGATACTTTTTTTGGGGTGAATGTTTATGTCAACCTCATCGGGTGGAATTTCAAGGTTTAGCACGTAGAATGGAAATCTGTGCGCCATTAAGTAACCTTTATAGGCCTGGTAAATAGCCGCAGAAATCCTGTCGTCGGTCACGCAACGTCCATTTACCGATAGCGTTTGATAATTTCTGTTAGCTTTGGTATATTCCGGAGTGCCGATATAACCGGTAATTCGCATAGTTTCAGTACAATAATTGATTGGAATGCAGTTGGAGAGGCAATCGCTGCCAAATACTGCGTAAATAGCTGCGTCTAAGCCTTCTCCGGTCGAGTCATAAATAATACCGTCATCGGCGCGGTACGTAATCGCCACGTTGGGGTTGGTAACGATGAATTTTGATATGAACTTAGTGATTTCCGTCTTTTCAGCTGCGGGACTTTTCAAAAAGCTCTTGCGCGCGGGAGTATTGTAATAAAGGTCACGAACTTCGATTTTTGTACCAACGTTTGCCGCGACGTAATGCTTGTCAACAACAACACCGTTTTCCACAGAAACACAGACTCCCGCGTCCATGCCTTTCGTGCGTGTAGTCAGCTTAATTCGAGAAACAGCCGCGATACTTGCCAAAGCTTCTCCGCGAAAGCCTAGCGATTGAATACACAACAAATCGGACGCCCTTGCTAGCTTGCTGGTTGCGTACCGCGCAAAAGCCAATTCTACGTCCCCTTCTTCTATTCCGCAGCCGTCGTCAATAACGGTTATTAAATCAATCCCACCGCCTTCAATATCAATCGTGATACGGCGCGCTGCGGCATCCACACTATTCTCAATTAGTTCTTTGACCGCGCCTATGGGATTATCGACAACTTCGCCTGCGGATATTAAATTGTATACGTCAGATGTTAACGCTTTAATTTTAGCCATTTTCTTTAACCTTTTTAACAAGTGAATTTAATATATCAAAAGCTTCTATCGGTGAGATTCTGTTGACGTCTATATCTCGCAAAATGGACGCAACCTCTTGGGCAGTTTTGGAAACTTGACGAGTGTTCTCGCCTTGTTCCAACTTATCCAGATTGAGACTAACGTCACTATTCTCCAACAGAGTGACAATCTCGCGGGCTCTTTTACACACTTCGTCGGGAACTCCGGCAAGCGATGCAACTTCGATACCGAAGCTCTTGTTAGTGCCACCGCGAGCAATTTTGTGTAGGAACACTATTGTCCCATTGAGCTCTTTGACGGTCACTCGATAATTCTTCACACCGTCCACTCTTCCTTCCAAATCGGTCAATTCGTGATAATGGGTCGAGAAAAGTGTCTTAGCTCCGATCTTTTGCGAAGCGTATTCCATCACTGCCCAGGCAATCGACAGTCCGTCAAAGGTGGACGTGCCACGCCCGATTTCGTCGAGAATTATCAAGCTGTTCTGTGTGGCGTTGTTGAGAATGTTAGCAACTTCCACCATTTCGACCATAAACGTGCTTTGGTTAAATGCAAGATCGTCGCTTGCGCCAACTCGCGTGAAAATTTTGTCAACGATAGGAATTTCTGCACTTTTAGCCGGCACGAATGAGCCGATATGCGCCATAAGTGTGATTAACGCAATTTGACGCATGAAAGTGCTTTTACCTGCCATGTTCGGTCCTGTAATTATCATCGTGCGATTGGCTGCGGTATCGAGCTTAACGTCGTTTGTAATGAAATTGTCACGTTTGATATAACATTCCACGATGGGATGTCTGCCATCAATTACCTTTAATTCAGTACTGCTCACGTTGATTTTAGGCTTGCAATAGTCGTTAGTCTGCGCGACAATCGCAAGTGAGCAGAGACAGTCGAGGGCGGCTATTGAACGAGCCGTTTTCTGCATCGACGGTATATACGGCAAAAGCTTGTTGCGTAAATCGGCAAACAGCGCCTTTTGTAGCTTCTCCTTTTGCTCGAAAGAGGTCAACATTTTCTCTTCAAGCTCTTTGAGTTCTGGCGTGACAAAGCGTTCGCCGTTGGTCAAGGTCTGTTTCCTTATGTAATTGTCGGGCGCAAGGTGTAACATAGAATTGGTTATCTCGAAATAATAACCGAACACTTTGTTGTAGCCCAGCTTTAAGTTCTTGATACCGGTGCGTTCGCGCTCCTGTTCGCCCAATTTCGAAATCTTCGAGCCGCCGTTGCTCGCCATATCGTAGGCCTCGTCCAGAGCGGGATCATACCCCTTTCGTATATACTCGTCAGGCGGTATTTTATTGTCGTGTCTCTCCTGCTCGTCGATTAACGCCTTTTCCAGCAATTCCGCTATTTCGGGTAGCGGTTCTATAGAATCTGCAACTTCGACTAGAATTTTGCTTTTACAACTACACAATAGTTGCTTCAAGCTAGGCAACATAAACAGCGAGCGTTTCAGCGACAAACAGTCTTTTGGCGTGACATTATTGTACGCCACCTTTCCTACGAGACGCTCAATATCGTAGATATCGTGTAGAACTTGTGTAATTTTCGAACGGAGAAGGAAGGCGCGGTACATCTCGTCTACACCGTCCAAGCGCGCGTTGATTTGCGAGGCTTTCTGCAACGGTCTGTCAATCCAGTCGGCAAGCATTCTTGCGCCCATGCTCGTCTCGGTCTTATCTAGTAGCCACAGCAAACTGCCCTTACGCTTTCCCTCACGGAAAGAAACCGTAAGCTCAAGATTTTTGCGCGTTTTGATGTCGATTGACATAAATTTGTTCTTATCGACGTATCTAATGGGTTGTAAGTGCGGCAAATCGCGCTTTTGCGTCTCTCTCAGATATTGCAAGAGCGCGCCGCAAGCATTTATAGCAAATTGTTTGCCACGAAGACCAAAGCCCTCAAGAGTATTGACCTTGTAATGAGTTAGTAGTTTTTCGCCAGCAATGCGTTTATCAAAAGCACTCTCGATATACGGCGCAAATTCCGGAACGTAGCCGGCTTTCACGCAGTCGAGAAGCTGAGAAGTCTGTCTGGCTAATTCATTAGCGATGATTTCCGACGGTTTGTAGCATACCAAAAACTCTTGTAAATCCTTCAGATATCCTGTTCCGTCACATTCGGTAACGAAAATATCTCCTGTTGACAGGTCGCAAACAGCCACACCCAATTTGTCGTTAGCGTAAACCGATGCGATAAAATTACTGCGTCTGTCTTCCAAGATAGAGCTGTCCATAACTGTTCCCGGAGTTATCACTCGCACTACGTCACGCTGAACGAGTTCTCGGCTCTTCGGGTTTGGCTCGGTAAGTTGTTCGCACACTGCCACTTTCTCGCCAGCTGCCAAAAGCTTGGCAATATAACTGTCTACCGCGTGATACGGAACACCGCACATAGGCGCGCGTTCGGCAAGTCCACAATTTCGACCGGTTAACGTCAGGTCTAGGATACGGCTCGCGCGTTCGGCATCTTCAAAAAACATTTCGTAGAAATCGCCGAGACGGTACAACAAAATACAGTCCTTGTACTGCTCTTTGGTTTCAAGATAGTTTCTCATCATTTTTGAAAGACCGTCTTCTTTCTTTTGTGTAGTACTTTCAGTCATTATTCCTCCGTAACAATTCGTCCCCACAGTGTCGCCGAGCTTGCACGCTCGATTTTTACGGTGACGAATTTTCCAATATACGAATCGTCGCACTTAAAGTTGACAAGTCTGCCGCTTTCCGTTCTGCCACACATTGTATCTTGATACTTGAAGTTAGCGCCCTCGACAAGTACCTCGTAGCACTGCCCGACCATCGTCTGACTAATCTCTTTTGTGACTTCATTTTGACAGGCTAGAAGGCGTGTTATTCTGTCTCGCTTAACAGAGTACGGAATTTGATTTTCCATAGAGTATGCCGGTGTGCCCTTTCTGCGCGAGTAGACAAAACAAAATGCCGAACTGTATTTCACGCGACGAACTAGGTCGAGAGTATCCATAAAATCTTCTTCGGTTTCTCCCGGGAAGCCGACCATAATATCGGTCGTAATTCCGACATGGGGTAGGGATTTACGTATTTTTTTAATCAAATCAAAGTAATTCTCGCGCGTGTAACGACGGTTCATTTGCTTAAGAACTCTATTACTTCCGCTCTGCACAGGCAGGTGAATATTATCGCAAATATTGGGATACGAAGCAATAGCGTCAATGACGTCCTGCGACAAATCTTTGGGGTGCGACGTCATGAAACGCAAACGGAATTTTCCTTCGATCTTGCCGATTTCATGAAGTAGCTGAGCGAAGCTTTCACCACTCTCCAAATCGTGACCGTAAGAGTTTACGTTCTGTCCGAGAAGCGTTATTTCCTTATATCCTTCGCTAAGTAGGTGATTCACTTCGGTCAAAATATCTTCCATGGGTCTACTGCGCTCGCGCCCTCTGACGTAAGGCACAATACAATACGTGCAAAAGTTGTTGCAACCGTAGTTGATGTTTACCCATGCATTGGGATAGCTGGTACGAGACTGCTTAAAGTCCTCCTCGCGATATTGCAGAAATTCAACACTATAATGTTTCTTTTTCTGTTGCGCCATTTTTATAGCGTCGGCTAATAAATTCAGGTTTGACGTACCAAGAACTATGTCAATATAGGGGTAGCTGGCTTTGATTTTGTCTGCGACACCCTCCTGTTGGGACATACAACCGCACACCACCGCGATGAGTCTGGGATTTTTCTGTTTAAGTTTTTTGATAGCTCCGATATGTCCGTAAATTTTCTGTTCTGCCGTTTCTCTTATGCAACAGGTATTAAATACCACGATATCAGCTTTTTCTACGCTGTCGCAAACCGTGTATCCGAGGGACTCTAATATGCCAGCAATTTTTTCCGAATCGTGGATATTCATTTGACATCCATAAGTGTGAATAAAATAATTCAAGCTTTCCTCCAAAATGCCAATTTAATGACATACTTTCACATATAACTACATTTTACTCTTAATTTCAATATTTTTCAAGAAAAATAAATATAAAAATATAAATAACAAAGAATAATAGTGATATGAAAAAGAAAAGACGTTTTTTGAAAGTTTTAGGAATAGTGACTGCAGTGTTGATAATTACAGGCGTTGCGGGCGGCGTAGGGTATGTTTCACACGTAAAACACAGCGAAAATTACGTGCAATTTGACAAAGGGCGACTTAACGAAGTCTATACTTCTCTGACCTTGTTGGATAAGGACGGGGCGCCGCTTGCCGAGCCACTGTATCTCAACGATTACAAGCAAATTCCGCTTGACGCACTGCACGACTATACCTATATGGCGTTCGTGGCTGTCGAGGACAAACGCTTTTTTCAACATAACGGTATCGATTACAAGCGCGTAGGGGGCGCGATTCTGCACAACATAAAAAGCGGCGGCTATAAAGAAGGTGCCTCCACTATCAGTCAACAACTTATCAAGAATACGCATTTAGACAATTACAAAACCCTTCGGCGTAAAGTCAACGAAATGCTTTTGGCAAGCGAGCTGGAAAGAGCGTACAGCAAAAGAGAAATATTGGAAATGTACGTCAACACCATTTACTTCGGACGAAGCGCCTACGGAATAGAAACCGCGGCAAACGTCTATTTTAACAAGAGCGCGGCAGATTTAACAGTATCAGAAAGCGCAGTGCTTGCCGGCATGATAAAAGCGCCAAACAATTACGCTCCCGACAAAAATGCAGAAAAATGCAAGGCGCGCAGAGACCGAGTGCTGAAATTGATGCTCGAACAGGGCATAATCGACCAATCGGCGTATGACGAGGCGATTGCTAGCGAAGTAACGTACACTCCGCAAGCGTCAAGTTCAGCAAAATCATACACCTATCACGTAATGCAAGAAGCGTGCAAAATTCTCAATATGACACCGCTGCAGCTGGCAAAATCGGATTTCGTGATTGAAACCTACTGCAACCAACAAACGCAAAAGGAATTGACAAAGCTTGTCAATAGCGACGCTACCGCCACAAAAAACGGGGCTCTATCGCAGTTGGCGTGCGTTGTATGCGACAATAAAGGCGGAGTGGAAGCTTGCTATATGCGTGGCGAGGGGGCAGACGCTAAGCGTCAAGTCGGCAGCGCAATAAAGCCTATTGCAGTATATGCTCCTGCGCTCAACGAACGAATTATCACGCAGGCGTCGCCCGTACTGGACGAGGAAACCGACTTCAACGGATATAAGCCGACTAACGCAGGAGGCTACAACGGATGGACGACAATCAAGTACGCCGTTGCAAAGAGCCTGAACGTGCCGGCAGTCAAAACGCTCAACGCGCTGGGGCTTCCGACGGCAGAAAAGTATCTGTCGAAGTTCGGAATCGATGGCGAGCAAAATTTATCTCTCGCACTAGGCAATGCAAACGGCGGCATGGATATATTTACGCTAGCCAAGTGCTACGCCACGCTTGCCAACGACGGCTGCGTAAACGACGTCGCGTTTATAAAAAATATTTACAGCGAAAAGGGGCTGATTTACAGCAGAGAACAGGACAATGAAAGAGTTTTCAACACAGCAGCAAACTATCTGATGACGGATTTGTTGATAAACACTGTTGAAACAGGCACGGCAAAACTACTCAAAAACAACAAATTTCAAGTGGCGGCAAAGACGGGTACAGTCGGCAATTCGGAAGGCAATTCCGACGCTTTAGTAGCTGGCTACACTACTGAAAATACCTTCGTAGTTTGGTATAGCGGAGAAATGAACAATACTATAAACGGCGGCACAGAACCGTGCAAATTTGCCGCTAACCTATTAAACAAAATGTATACAGACAGTAAGCCCAAAAAGTTTGCTACGCCTAACTCGGTTATTCAACTTGACGTAGATAAGGACAGCTTGGATGAACAGCAGTTGGTTATAAAATGCGACATGGGGTTAAGATTTTGGTTTGATAAGGCAAATCAGCCCAAAGACGTTTTGAAAAAAATTGTGTATAACTACGCATTGGAAATTGACTTGAAAGACAATACTGTTTTTGTCAAATTGCCCGAAGTAGAGAATGGCAAATGGCGACTCTACTCACAAGCCAAAAATGAACGCTCTAGTAATATAGTTATAGAAAACGGGTTGTATATCGGCGAAATACAAGAAGATACGGAGTTTTACGCCGAGCTATACGTGAACAATAAGCTCGTCTACACTACTCCGCGCTCTAAGGTCTGCCCGACTGACTCAGCAAAGGAGCGAGAAGAAAAGAAAAATACCAACTTCCCATCACTCACCGACTTTTGGTACTGGCGCTAGTAAATTTTTCAACTATACTTTGACTACATTACAAAAATATTAGGCAGGATAACCTCCTGCCTAATTTCTTTCTATTATATTTAATACTCAAGCTATTTTTGGACGATTTCGTTGCGCTACGAGTTATTTAGTTATGAAATGTTTCAAATCGGCAACTGCTTGCTCGGACGTCAAAATGTCGCCATTGATGCTCTCTTTCCCATATTTTTTAGCAGATAAAGACAAAATTCCCGGCATTTCTTCAGTGTGATAACTAAAAGCTGTTTGGAAATTTTCGATATTGCCGTTACTAATCACTATAAATTTTTTTGGTGTTTTCAAGTATCTTGTCAACAGTTGCTCGTTGTTTTGAAAATAGCAGAGACTTCTCTCGTTAAAAACAAAAAAGTTTGAGCATGGAAAATCGCAGTAATTTGGCACAATGAAATATGTAAGAGTACTATTCGTTATTGCGTCCAATATCTCGCACTCTTTGTCGTTGAAATATGGGCAATTGCTACCGCCGTTAAAGCATTGATATTCGCAGTCGACGCAAGCATTGATACTAAAATCTGCAAAATTGTAAATCTTAGCGTCTGGCAATTGAGATTTGATAAACCCGCTTATTTGTGAAGAATTGCCACCTTTGCGAGAACTAAAAGAAACTATGCATACGCTCATAAAGAAGCTCCTAAGCACTGAGCTGGAAGAAAATAATCCTAGTTTGTATCAGTGTTTTATTTTGAAGGCAATGCGCAATACCCTACTTATTCTATAACCACCGTTTCAATGCTATTTAGCGCATTGTTGACAAGTGTTTCGACGTCGAGTGCGCTCTCTACCTTTTCTACAGCCGAAAGGCGAGGTTTTGTGACAGGGCGCTTGGGCAGAAATATCGTACAGCAGTCCTCATAAGGCAAAATTGACGTCTCAAATGCACCGATTTTTTGCGAAATTTCAATAATTTCATCTTTATCGAAGCCGATAAGCGGTCTAAACACCGGGATTGTCGCAACAGAATTGGTACTTGTTATACTTTCCAGTGTCTGACTCGCAACCTGCCCCAGGCTTTCACCTGTAATTACCGCGCCTGCGCTGTTCATTCGAGCAATCCGCTCGGCAATTCGCATCATAAAGCGGCGCATAATAGTTATCATGTACTCCTCAGGGCACTTTTCGTGTATTGCCGTTTGAATTTCAGTAAAACTCACAACATCTACTGTCATTCGTAAGGTGTATTTTTTGACTATTTTGGCAAGATCAAGAACTTTTTGTTTCGCCTGCATACTCGTATACGGAAAGCTGTGGAAATGCACCGCTCTGAGAGACATTCCGCGCTTTGCCATCATATACGCCGCAACAGGACTGTCAATTCCGCCCGACAACATAACTATACCCTTGCCACCTGTACCCACCGGCATACCGTTGACAGCTTTTATGACTTGGCTAAATACAAATGTCTTGCCGTTCTCTCGAATATCGATGCTGACGGTGTGTTGCGGGTTCAACAAATCTACTTTCAATGCGGGATTGTGGTCTAAAATTACGCCGCCAACTTCAGCCGAAATTTTCATTGACGGCATGGGAAAACGTTTATCCGCGCGGTTGGTATTTACTTTAAATGTGCCAGAGCTAGGCGCAAAAAGCAACGCAGTTTGGCAAATTTGCTCTAAATCCGAATCAACTTCTTCCGCAATGCTGAGAGAATGTACGCCGAACACGTTCTTGACGGCGTCTACTATTTCGTCGAGGTACATTTCGTCAAAACTGCGGATTACGTAACGTGCATTGCTACGCGCAAATTCATATTTGTATTCAGCGAGAACTTTCCTAATATTGGCAACCAGTACACTCTCGAAAAAGTCTCTGTTATTGCCCTTTAAATGTATCTCGCCATATCTAATAATGATTACTTTCATATTCTACCTTACTATTTTTCGTAATTCTGTCACGCACTCGGCTAATTTTTCTGCAAGAAACTTGACGTCGTCTTTTGTGTTGTATTTAGAAAAGCTGATACGCAGAATTCCCTCAGAGTAATCGGGATTCAGTCCTATAGCTTTGGCAATCCTACTTTGCTTGTTTTTGGAACTGCACGCAGAGCCTGTCCCAACGATTATATCGTATTTTTCCAGCATGTGCAACAGTACTTCTCCGCGTATACCTGCAAATGCCAGTGACATTATTGCGGGGCTTGAGTTTTCAGTGCAATTCTCGCGCCACTGCGGCACAGTAATAAGAGATTGACGGATTGTATCTTTGTATTCTAAAAATTCGGTTGCGTTATCGTTGACTGCAGCGACCGCTTTTGATACGGAATGCGCCAATGCCACGATACCGCCGACATATTCCGTGCCGGAACGCAATCCGCGCTCCTGCCCACCACCAAAAAGAATGGGAGAGAGTTTTGAACCACTTTTTACGTACAGTCCGCCAATGCCTTTCGTACAATGTATCTTGTGACCTGCGAAGGAGTATAAATCTACCCCAAGGTAGCGTAAATTGACCGGTATTTTTCCTACAGCCTGAACACCGTCGGAAAAAGTCGCTGTATTAGGATTCTTTGATTTTACTAACGAATTAATAATTCGAACGTCGTTTATTGCGCCTGTTTCGTTATTGACGTGCATAAAGCATGCAAGCAAAGTGTCATTATCGATTTTAGATAAAAAATCGTCAACGTCTATACGTCCGTCAGACAAAACCTTACTCTGACGCAATTCGTAACCGCGGTTGGATAGCTCAGACACAGTATTGAAAACAGCCGAATGTTCTGCCGCCGTCACCACTATGTTGCCATGTTTTGAGCGTAATGAACCATCTATCGCAAGATTGTTTGCTTCAGTACCGCCGGATGTTATAAGTATTTCGCTAGCAGAGCCTGCGCCGAGAGATTTAGCAATTTTTTCGCGAGCCGTTGCAATATCGTTAGCTACCTCCAAACTGAATGTGCTACGAGCCGACGGGTTGTAATATTTCTCTGTGTGGTACCGATTGAGTATATCCAAAACGTCCTCATCTACCTTTGTAGTTGCGCAGTTGTCAAAGTATCTTATCATTTTTATATTTTTCCTTTCTCGAATAGCACTTTGATCTATAAAAAATTTGATTTCTATGCCATTTTTTTGATATTATGTCTAAAATAGTATTCTGCAAATTACGAAATATTGGAATACTATTTCAGCGTGAGTACGGTTACGCCGCTTTCGCCCTCGCCGTATACGCCCAGCCTGAACTCAGCAACGTTTCTATGATGGCGAAAATGTTCGTGTAGCCCCGCGCGAAGTCTACCGGTACCCATTCCGTGAATTACCCAAACTTGAGAGATGCCCGCCACTACTGCCGCATCGATAAATTCGTCCACTATCATTATTGCATCGTCAACCGTTTTGCCAATTACGTTTATTTCGTTATTGAAACTTCGGGTATTGATTTGCGTTTTTGTATTGTGTGCTCCACCATAATTGCGCGCAGCTTTTTGGTTAACTTCGGACACACTGTTATACAAGTCATTACTGCCAACTTCTGTTGTGAGGTTTCCCGAGCGGACCTTGATACGGGACTTTGACCTTATTTCCAAGACCTTGACTTGCACATTCATTTTCTTGGAGTATACGATGTCTCCAACTTTCAGTTTTGTAAAATCCACTTGGTCTCCGGTAAAGATAATTTCGTCGCCGTCTTCTTCTTGTTTGACCTCAATATTGCTTATCTTTTTTGCCAGATTGCGCGCGGCAAATAGATCTTTGTCCGAAAGCACATCTTTATTCAGTATTTCTTTTATCTCAGTTACCAGCTCTGCCGCTTCTTCCTTTGCCTTTGAAAGAATTTTCTTAGCTTCCTCACGAGAGCTTGCCAGCAGTTTGTCACGCTCGTTTTGCAGACTACCGTTCAACTTTTCAGTGCGTCGTTTTTCTTCCTGCAAAAGGCGCTGCTCTTCAGCTAATGCTTCCAGCTTCTGCTCATAATCACGACGAATTTCATCGGCATTTTGCAGAACTCTTTCAAATGCCAGTTTTTCGTCGGAAACGTTGTTTTTCGCGAATTCAATCACGTCATTGCGAAGGCCGAGCTTCGAAGCAATAGCTATTGCATTGGAGCTTCCAGGCACACCCATAATCAGCCGATAAGTCGGAGCAAGAGTTTGCAAGTCAAATTCCATTGAAGCGTTTTCCACGCGCGGTGTTGTTAACGAATACTCCTTCAATCGTCCGTAGTGGGTGGTTATCACGCCTTTTGCGCCACTTCTGCGTAGAAAGTCGGTAATTGCCAGTGCCAATGCGGCGCCTTCGTTGGGTTCAGTACCCGCGCCCACCTCGTCTATTAGTACTAAATGTCCTTGCGAACTCACGTTCAGAATATCTCGCAAATTAGTGATATGCCCCGAGAATGTAGAAAGATTTTGCTCAATGCTCTGCTCGTCACCGATGTCACACAGCACATCGTCAAAGTATGAAACCACACTATCCTCTTCGCATGGCACAAATAGACCACTCATTGCCATAGCGCACGTCAACCCTACCGTTTTCAACGTGACAGTTTTGCCGCCGGTATTGGGGCCGGTTATGACTATAATGTCGTAATCTTCGCCTAATTGAACGGAAATTGGCACAACCTTCCTCTTATCGAGTAGAGGATGCCGCGCCTTTTTCAGTTTCAGGACGCCACTATCATTCAATATCGGCAGCGTGCCTCTATTCTCGAGTGCGTATTTGACCTTACTGAAAATGACATCAATGTCGCTAATTGCATCGACGGTCGCGGATATTCGCTCTGCAAATGGTGAAATTCGGTCTGTGAATGCCTGGAGTATTCGCTGAATCTCCGCCTTTTCGTCCAAAGTTGCTTCGCGCAAAGCGTTGTTCAATTGGACGATTGCCATCGGCTCAATAAACAAAGTCGCGCCGGTAGAGGACTGATCGTGCACTATTCCTGAAACAAATGACCTGTATTCCTGCTTGACGGGTATTACGTATCTGTCGCCGCGCAATGTCACTATTGCGTCCTGCAAGTATTTGGAAAGCTCGCTACTCTTCGTGTAGCTTTGTAGCTTCTGTTTTATATCGGCATTGATGGCTTTTATACGTTTGCGAATGGCGTATAATTCGTCCGAGGCCTTGTCGTTCATTTCATCTTCGGACAAAATAGCGAAGTCTATGTCGTCCTCGAGCAGTTTGTCATTGTAGAGCGTGTATGCCTTGGCTTTAAGCAAACTTGTATCCACATCGTATTCCACAAAAAGAGACGCTTGCAAATGGCGCGCAGTACGTAAAACGCGCATTATTTGAAGAAGCTGTCCCATGGATAGGCAGGATCCAACCCGCGCAAGGGCGCAAGCTTCCGACACGTCGTCTACTGACAAATCGAAAGAAGATTCGAATTTGAACAAATCGTACGCCTGTTTTGTTTCATTGAGCAACTGTGTCGCGTCCAAGTAGCTGTTTGCAGGTTTGAGGTTTCTAACCTTCTGTTGTGCAATACTACTAATGCAATGAGCGCTGACAGCGTTCAAGATATCGAAATATTGTAGTTTATTTAATGTTTTTTCGTTTATCATATTTTTTTAGTTACGTTGTTAATTTACTTTTGAGAATAGTCTGCCTTTTGTATAGGGCGCGTTTTCAACATAGTCATCAATAACACCAGAGTTAATTTTTGCATAATGCGCGAGAACTAGCTCATCGTAATCTATCAAATATCTTCCGCTTGCGCGTAGTTTGTTGACGACGGATAGTTTCTTGCCATTTAATAGTTCAAACGTGCAGCGTGTATCTCTTCTGCGGTAAAATTCAAATTTGTTGCCTAATTCGTCGGTGTAGGCTAAGGGCATGTTTGCAGCACAGTTTTTACAGGAGCAGTTGTATACAACTTTGTAGGGGCAAAGAACTAATTTCATAAGCGTTAACTTGCCGTCTACAAATATCAGACCGCTATGATTAGCAAACTTGGCAATTTCATTTAACGTCAACTCAAGGGAGTAGACGAAAGCTTCGGCGTCGGCAAATTCTCTTACCATCGCGTCGTTGTATATATTCAACCCGCTACCAGCGATGTAAGGTAAGTTTAGACGACGCGCCAACTCGACGTGTCCGACGTTGTGACAGACTATGCCGAACTTGCGATTTTTCAACAATTCCGAAAGGTATTCATTGTCGGAAAATGACGGCAAATCAATAAAGCAATGGATGTCAGAAATGTCGTCCAAAACTGATGAATTAATGACCTGGGGTTTAAAAATTAGATATTTTGCGCTGTTTTTAGCCTGTTTCAGTTGTTCCTGAGTATAGCAAGTTACTGCCAGAAATCTGTCCTCTAAGTCGAAGTGGTCGCGTTTGTCTGCCTTAAAGTTATCAACATCTACGCTATCAATGTCAACTGATAATCTGTCATCGAATTGTTTTTCGTAATGCGCAACGATTTCCTCCGTCAGCTTATGTAACACGTTTCTTCGCATTAAATTAATCTGCGACTTAGCTAGGAATACCTCATGAATATCAACTGCTATGTCTGAAATAGTATAGCACGATTCCCCGCTTTTTCGTAATTGCTCAAGCACTTCGTCAACTGTTGTTGGCTTTGTCAGAGCCTGTTCTACAAGGAAATCTGATACGTATTTTACGCAAATCTCATTGTATTTTGCAGAAATCGTCGCGAGTTGATTAGAATGTGCGGAAAATTCTAGTCTAATAGGCAATGTTTTACGAGCGGACAGAACGTCTTTTGACAGTTTAGTTGACGTCGTTCGCCGCACTTCCATGCCGTCTCTGACCTTTTTGTCAAATTCGGCACGTATTAAGCCTATTCCTGACTCTATGGCTACTCCGCCACAATATTCCACCGAGTCCTTGAAAACCTTGAGTCCATCGCCTTTGGCTATTTCTTTCTCTGCGAGAATTCCATCACCTTTTACCTTTCCAACAGGCACACCAATGTGATTTTGTACGTGGGGATAGATAATACCAAAATTTTCGCCCTCCAAGTAACCCAATTTAGTCATTGCACGGTTATACATTTCCGCAAGCTCAAGTTCATCTTCTCGACTATACGAAAAATTATTTGCGAACAACTTTTTATAAATTCTGCTAGAAATTCCGGCATATTCTGCGCGGCGGTTACGCCCTTCGATTTTATAAACCGAAACGCCCACCTCCTGCAGCCTTTTGGCGTTCTCAAGTCCGCAGAGATCCCTGGCTGACAATAGATAAATGGGGCTGGAGGAGCCGTTGGGCGAATAAAGCTTGCGACATGGTTGGGCGCACAAACCTCTATTGCCACTATTCCCACCAACCATTCCAGAAAACAGGCATTGGCCGGACTGACAAACGCATGTTGCTCCGTGTATAAAACATTCCGTCTTAACCCCTGTCGAAGCGATGGACTTAATTTCGTCGATGCTGCTTTCGCGAGCGCACACAACAGTGTCAGCTCCGCACTTTTTCAAAAATTCAGCGCCAAATGCATCGTGAACGTTGAGTTGAGTGCTGGCAACTACGTCGAACGGTTTGGGCAGGGTTGCGGCAATACGCATAAGCGCAAGATCGGTCACAATTACACCATCAGCATAGCGCTTATACACTTCATATAAAAGTTTTACAGCCGCACAAAACTCTTCGTTTTTGAGTGAGGTATTAATTGCGACGTAAACCTTAACACCATAAAGATGGCAATAGTCAATCCATTCACGAACGTTGTTCAGAGTAAAGTTTTGCGCTTTCATGCGGGCGTTGAACATGTCTAAACCAAGGTAGACAGAATCGCAACCGTTATTAACGGCTGCAATCAGTTGCTCGACGCTACCTGCGGGAGCAAGTATTTCTACCTTGTGTTTAGTTGCTGTCAAAATACACCTCTATTGTAAGGATTACGACCTATCTTTCTACAGATTTTCGCGACATGGGGTGAGAAAATCCAAGATTTTGCTTACTGCTCGCGCAATACTAAGTTGTATTTTTCTTTAAGCACGCGTAGCGCTTTGCCGCTTTGTTTTTCAATGTCAGAATCTTGCAATGTTCTGTTTCTGTCTCTGAATACAACAGTTATAGCCAAGCTCTTTTTGCCTGCGCCAAGTTTCTCGCCACGGTAGACGTCAAATAAATCCGCACTTTCTACAAGTGGTAAGTTCAAAAATTCATCCAAAACGTCTTGCGCCGCTACATCCTCGTCACATAGGAAAGCGAAGTCACGGCTAACAGATGGGAACTTTGCGAAAGGTCGATATTTAATTTCTTTTCGAGTCAATGTGAACAGCGCGTCTAGATTCAACTCGGCAAACCAGCAGTCTACGTCAATATCAAAATTGGATGCTACCTGTGGATGAATTTTGCCGAATGATCCAACATCTAATCCTTCAAGGAATATATTGGCTGAGATACCGGGATGAAGAGTGGCCGAACTCGAACGATTGAGTTTGATATTAGCGTCTGTAATACTGCGCACAACTTGCAACACGTCTCTACGGAAATCGTCAAAACTTACATCTGTTGCGCAAATTGAGAGACGATTTTGCTCTATTGGCAGACTCTCAAGAGGCAATTTATCCGCAAGATAAACCTTTCCAATCTCGAAAAGTCGCAAATCTCGGTTATTTCGTGATAGGTTTAAACCTACACACTGTAGCATATTGGGAGTCAAGCTGATATTCATTAATGATAATTCTTCGCCTATTGGATTTTTTACTCGAATATACTGTCCTTCATTAACGGCGACACTACTTGCCTTTTCGAAGAGAGCTTTGCCAGCAAACGGATAGAAAATACACTCGTTATATCTAAGTCCGACAAGAACATTCTTAATTTTGTCACGCAACTTGTCCGCCTCTGTTTTACCGCCGGTTGTTATGCGCGACTTTGGCATCAGTGTGCCCTTGATATTGTCGTAACCGTACACACGAATGAGTTCTTCAATTATATCGCAGTCACGCGATATGTCGTCACGGTACGGCGGGACAATGCAATTGACAGAATTGTTGTCGACCGATGTCCGAATATTCAGCGAATTTAAGATTGATATAATTTGTTCATCGGGAATTTTAATCCCCAGCAAACTTGCAATCCGTTTTTTGTCGAACTTGATAGTCCTGTTCTGCGCCACTTCACCGACCGAAATTCTTCCGCGAGTAATTTTTCCGCACCCAAGTTGCTGAATTAGGTGTAAAGCGCGCGACAACCCGAGATTGTTCGTGTAAGTTTCAATTCCCTTTTCGAATCTCGCCGACGAGTCGGAACGCAACACCAATCGACGAGCGGTACGTCTTACGTTCATTCTGGCAAAGGTTGCAGATTCGAGCAACACGCAAGTTGTATCGTCTTTAATTCCGGAATTTGCACCACCCATAATTCCCGCTAGACCTACGGCGCGCTCTTTGTCCGCAATCACCAAATCGTTACTATTCAAGTCGTACTCCTTGCCGTCAAGAGGAATTATTTTTTCGCCATCTGTAGCTCTCCGCACCAAAATTTGCTTTTCGCTAATATCTTTGTAATCAAAAGCGTGCATGGGTTGACCTATCTCGTACAAAACGTAGTTGGTAATGTCGACAAGACTGTTTATTCCGCGCAGTCCTACTTTAGCAAGTCTACTCGTCAGCCATAAAGGTGACTTTTCAATCTTGACGTCGGTAACACCTTGCATAAAGTATCCTTTGCATATATCGGTAGCCAAAACTTCCACCTTCACAAGGTCGGTTGTAGCGACACTTTCCTCAACGTAATCGATTGCAGGTTCACGATAAGTCGTCCCTAGCGCCACTGCAACCTCTCGCGCAAGTCCCAGTACACTATTGCAGTCCTGTCTGTTTGCCGTTACTGCAACGTCCAAAATGTAATCATCTATACCGACTTCTTTGCGAATATCCTCGCCGACAGTCGCCGAATTTTGCAACACCAACACGCCGTCAACGTCTGCATTCGGGTACATATCTGCGTTTATGCCAAGCTCTTCTGCTCCGCAGAACATACCCCAAGATTCCTCACCGCGCATTTTGCCTTTGGTGATATGCAATCCGTTAGCCAAATTTGCATTATGTAGCGCAACAGGAACCTTATCTCCCACCTTTACGTGGTGGTCGTTGGTAACAATGGGAATAATTTCGTCGCCAATATCGACCTTACAGCACAAAAGACGCTCCGCGTTGGGGTGCTGGGCAATGCCTACGATTTGGCAAACTTTTACGTTAGTGACCTTTTCACCAAGATAGACCACTTCTTCAATCTCCCAGCCGATATCGACCATTTTTTTGCAAAGCGTATCAATGTCAACGTTGACATCAACGTATTCTTTTAACCAAGAAAGAGGCAATTTCATCGTCTTATCCTCCTATTTACCAAATTGCTTCAAAAAGCGTTGATCGTTCTCAAACAACAAACGAATATCGGGAATGCCGTATTTTATCATTGCAAAGCGATCCATGCCAATGCCGAAGGCAAAGCCGTTGTATTTTTTGCTGTCGATGCCGCAGTTCTCCAACACGCAGGGATTGACCATACCGGCGCCAAGCAGTTCTATCCAACCTGTGCCTTTACATAGAGAACAGCCTTTTCCGCCACAGTTACTGCAAGTTACGTCCACCTCTACGCTAGGCTCCGTAAATGGAAAAAATGACGGACGGAAACGCACTTTTGTGTTTTCGCCAAACATGCGCGCGGCAATGTATTCCAAAGTACCTTTGAGGTCGCACAAGGTTATGTTTTTGTCCACGACAAGTCCCTCTATTTGATGGAAAACAGGCGAGTGTGACGCGTCGCTGTCGGAACGGAACACCTTTCCGGGACAAATGACCTTGATAGGCGGCTTCTTCTTCTCCATAAGTCTAGCCTGCATAGCAGAAGTCTGTGTGCGTAGCAAAATACTGTCCGTAATGTAGAACGTGTCTTGCATATCACGTGCGGGGTGATCCTCGGGAATGTTCAACGCTTGGAAATTGTAGTAATCTGTTTCAATCTCGGGACCTGACAACACCTCAAAGCCCATCGCAACCATGAGCTCGGTTATTTCGTTTTGGATAAGTGTAACAGGGTGCAACGCGCCCCATGGCTTGGTTGCTGTGAGACTCACGTCAATACGTTCCTCTTGCAAACGACGCTGCAATTCCGCCACCTTAAGCTCGTCCAGCTTCTCGGCAAGAACAGCCTCCATTAGATTGCGCAATTCGTTTACTTTTGCGCCAAAGCTCGGACGCTCCTCTGCAGAAAGGTCTTTGATACTTTTAAGCAAACCTGTCAATTCGCCGGTTTTACCTAGATACTTGACTTTGAGCTCTTGCACTGCCGCAATCGTCGAGCAAGCTGCCAATTCGTCATGAAAGACTGACTTGATTTGTTCGATTTTGTCCATATTTTTCTCCTAAAAACGCCCTAAGATGCCAAATAGCAACTTAGGGCGATTAAAATTTACCGCGGTACCACCTAATTTTAAGGAAAACCTTATCTCTACTGTTTTTTAACGGAAACAACTCGCGAAAAACTACTGTCAGTTCATCTTTCGAACTCGGAAGGGAATATCTTTTTACGCAAAGGCGAGGCTCACACCATCCCCCACTCGCTGAAGCTTTGTTGGTCGTAAACTCTTATGCTTCGTCAACGCTTTCTTGAATTATATATAATAACTAAGAAAAAGTCAAGAATTTATATAAGATTTTACGCCGTGCCAAGCAGCAATCCGCCTTGAAGAAATACGTCCGGAACAGTGCCGATAATTACACTTTCGCAGATGAGTACGGGAGTAGTCGTCTCGACCTCCAAATGCGATGTCGGCATAATAAGATCCACTTTGCTCTCTACGTAAATGTAAATTCTGTGCAAGGTTTGGTTTATTCCTGCGGTCTCAAAGGTCGACGTAAAAGTACAATTAACCGCGCCAATGGGCGAAACGGTAACGGTGACTGTGGGGCCTTTCTCCGACAACAGCGGAATACCCGAGAGCGTGCCGAGAGGAATGTTGACCTCAAAAGCGTTAATTGCGTTAATCTTGCTCTGTGACATTATAGCCGTGTTGCGCGCCAGCAAATTCACCAGCGCGCTATTGGCGGTAATCATCGTTATATCGTTGTTGTCGTTGCGCTCGATGCTTACAAAATTTTTGAAGTCCCCACTGTCGGCAAGTGCCACGCAAACAGCGTCATTGACAGCCATCGTCGTCTCGGATATCAGTCGCGTTTGAGCAATAGACAAAATCGTCGGCGTCATAGAGCGCCAATAAATCCATAGCGCAAGTATAATTGCCAACACTACTATCACGACGAGCGCGCCGGTAAGTCTTGCAATCAATTTGCGACGTTTATTCTGTTTTGCGCTTGTGCTCACTACCGTGTAACGCATAACCCCACCTTTGCCACATTATATTCGCTTGTGGGATCAATAGTTACACTTTATTTCTTTTTTGTACGCGGACGGAAGATGACAGACACAAGATAACCCGACACAATGGCAATGCTTATACCTGTCGCGCAAGCAGCAAGCCCTCCTGTCAGCGCGCCGTAAACTCCGTCCTGCTTGGCGGCTTTGACCGCGCCCTTGACTAACGCGCACCCAAATCCCGAAATAGGTACGCTTGCGCCTGCTCCTGCAAATTCAATCAACTTGCTATACAACCCAAAACCTTCTAAAATTGCTCCTGCAACAAGAAATAGCACCAAAATTTTGCCATTAGTCAGGTGAGTCCAGTTGATTATTATTTGACCAATCAGGCAAATACCACCGCCCACCAAAAATGCTTTTAGAAACATCAAAAACGTATCCATTATATCGTAACCTCCACAAGATGAGTAATTGCAGGTATAGTGTCCCCTTGAAATGACGTCGTAGGACTCATTAGTGCGCCGGTGCCAGCCAACAAAATGCGCTTATATTCGCCACGGCGCAGTCTGCCCAAAAGAACGCTGTTGAACACTAACGCCGAACACGCCGCTCCGCTGCCACCCTGATAAGTCTGTTGCTCATCCCAATAGAGCGACGCGCCACAATCGTGAAGCTGTTCAGAAATGTCGTACCCTTCCTGACGCGTTAAGTCTAGGAGAATGTCCGAACCAAGCTTACCCAAGTCGCCGGTGTAAATTACATCATAGTCGGACGGCTGAGTGTCGGTATCCTTGAAGAATGTCACAAGTGTGTCGCACGCGGAAGGTGCCATAGCCGCGCCCATGTTGTTTGCATCCATAATGCCATAGTCTACAACTCTACCTATGGTAGCCCTTGTAACTCGCGGCACACGCTCTTCGCTTTTGCTGGAAAGCACCGTTGCGCCTACACCTGTCGCAGTCCATTGCGTGACGGGAGAACGGAGTACTCCGAGTTCCAACGGATAACGGTACTGTCTTTCTGCGGTAGAAAAGTGACTGCCCGCCATGCAAACTACGTTCTCGAATCCGTTACTTAGTACGTTTGCACCGATAATTAAGCTTTCTACGAATGTTGCACAGGCGTTGTACAGCCCCAAAAAGCCCGCGTGTTGCTTGCGCGCAGCATAAGAAACTGATACTATCTGATTGAGCAAATCTCCGCCGACAACCGCGTCTATATCGGCGTTAGTTAGATTGGCTTTTGCAATGGCTCCGTCTATTGCATGTTCGAACATTTTACGTTCGGCGCGTTCAAAGGTGTTTTGACCGAACATATCGTCCTCTAATGCAACATCAAAAAAGCCCTTGTATCTGCCGTCGTTTTCTTTAGGTCCCGCAACAGTATAGCCGTCTATAATATGAGCATTATCAAAGCTCAAGGTACGCTTTTTGTAATAGTTCATACTAGCCTCCGAAAATTAACGTCAAAAGCGCCACAATCACAGATATTGTCACCCCATTTACGATTACAGGCCCCGCAACAAGGAACATTTTAGCCCCAACGCCGTAGATATAACCCTCTGCGCGAAATTCCAGAGCGGGCGACACTACGGCATTAGAAAATCCGGTAATAGGTATCGTTGATCCTGCTCCGGCAAATCTGCCAATGTTGTCGTAGACGCCAAAACCGGTTAGTAAAGCGGCGATTAGTACTAACGTACCGGATGCCAAAACGGACGCGTCCTGATCGTTGAACCAAAGTGAATACATTTCTATAAACGCCTGTCCAATAACGCAAATGATTCCACCTATCAAGAATGCCCAGAACATATTTTTCCAGTGAGAGCTCTTGGGCATTTTCTCAAAGACGTAAGATTTATAATTGTCCTTTGTTATTTCATAATTTGCCATATTAACACCTACTTTTTTACGGTTTGTTCTTCTTGTCTGTTTTCTAAATCGTACTGATCAGGCAAGAATGTCTCCTTTTCGTCGGTATTGCTACCGTATTTTCTGCTGTTTGGAAATTTCATAACAAGATTCTAGCCAATTGAAACGGTTTTTATTCAAGATATGCAAAGTAACCGCCATATTGAGGCAAAAAGCTCAAAAATGCAATAATGCCGCAATGCTATGTCTGAAATAGTATTATACAAATGGTCAAATTTTGGAATAGTTAAATCTTAAATGAGCTTTTTTGCGTCATAAGATAAAAATAAAGAACGCACTAAGCGTTCTATTAAATATTTATATCTGAAGTTAAAAGTGAATATTACTTTTTTGTGGAAGAACTGATGGAAACTACTCTACCTTAGTCACATTCTCGTCAACGAGAAAATCGGGCACTTCTTCGACTGTGTCGAACATGGGCTTTTCCACCACTTGGACGTTGGGCGTTGAGGTGGTGATTTCCTGTAACTTCTGAAGCAAGGTTTCGTAGTCAGGCAGATCGGAAATATCGCTAATAGAAAAGCGTTTCAAGAAGTCGTCGGTTGTTGCGAATAGCAACGGTTTACCGATAGTTTCTTTACGTCCGACAACCTCGATTAGACCCAAACGCATCAAGTTTTGCACCGAGTACGTGCAGTCAACACTACGAATCTCCTCTATTTCTATACGCGTCACCGGTTGTTTGTAGGCGATTATTGCAAGTGTTTCAAGCATTGCGTTGGTTAACTCTTTCTCTTTTATAGGATTGAGAACTGCCTCAACGTCTTTTGAATAGTCGGGGTTTGTGGCGAATTGCAATTTTTTGTTGAAGCGCAGAATGTGTATGCCACTCTCACCGCTAAACTTTGTCATAAGCTCAGATACAGCTTCTTTGAAGTCCTTATCCGTTGCGCCTAGCTTTTCTTTGAGGTAACTCTCCTCTACTGCTTTGCCCGAAACGAACAAAACTGCCTCTATTTTATTACTCAAAAGAGTCATAATCGTCATCCATCCTTATCTCAATATCGTCGCTGTCGGCGCGCTTTGTAATGACTATATCTTCAAACAGACCACTTTGCGAGACGTTTATAATTTGTAGTTTCAACAGCTCCAGCACTGCAAGAAATGTTGTCACAATCTCGTTTTTAGTTGTATTCTCGTCAAACAATTCCTTAAGGGAAAACTTGGTCTCAGTCTGCAAAATTTCGCGAATATACGCCATTTTTTGCGGCACGGAAAAACTTTCGCGCGTGATTGCGCGAGAGACGTTTTCTGCTGCGTTCTTGACCTGCATGCGCATCAAAAACTTGCCAAAAGCCTTGATAAAGCCTTCCACGCTCAGGTTTTCCTTGATTACAGAGACTTCTTTTCCGACATTTTTGTCAGGTTCACGGTAAAACCGATTGACATTCTCTTGTTTTTTAAGGTCCGTTACGATTTCTTTGAACAGCTTGTACTCTTCAAGTTGGCGAATAAGCACCGCTTCCGGCGTCTCTTCACCTTCGTTCAACTCGGGCAATATGGGGAGCAACGCGCGCGATTTGATTTCTATAAGCGTCGCAGCCATTGCCATATATTCGCTGGCTTGATCCACGTCCAATTCGGACAGCTGAGACATATATTGCAAGAACTGTTCAGTTACCTGCGATACGAATATATCTTTTATTTCGATCTTATTTTCTTTGACCAAGGCCAAAAGCAAATCGAGAGGACCGTTGAAGTTTGCCAGGTTCAGCTCGAGAACCGACTTCTCTTCATCAAACATATATTCTTGTTTTACTTCCTCAGCCATTGAATATCAACCTCCAAAAGTTGTAAAAACCGCCCTGTATCAACCCGCCAAATCTAGCTAAATACCAATTCAAAGGCGAAAAGAGAGAGAGCATCGGAATGTAATTGGAAAGGGAATTAAACACTATAAATCCCAACATAATATACAAGCTGTATCTGCGAAGAAACATCATTGCTCCATTGCGTTCGTCAATAAAGCAGCTAAGCAATCGATAACCGTCGAGAGGATACAACGGCAACAGATTAAATAGCGCAAATGCGACATTCAAACTAAGTATCAAATAGGACAATTCGCGAAAGAAATACACTGCGTATGCCGCACTTTCCGTTTGCGGTGAGATATTCCAAAATATTACATAGAACATCGCAGCAAAAAAAGCCAATATTATATTCGTCGATATTCCCGCTATCGACACGGTAATCGCGCCTATCCTTTTGTCTTTGAAATTGTTGGGATTGACAGGAACAGGCTTTGCCCAGCCGAAGCCAACAAGGAACATCAAAACAAGTCCCACCCAGTCAAAGTGTTTGATAGGATTCAGAGTCAGCCTGCCGTATATCTTAGCGGTGTTGTCGCCGTTCCAAAGCGCAACTAGTCCATGCGCCAATTCGTGTAAAACCAGCGCGGCAAGCAACGCCACGACAAAAGCCAGGACGTTCAACAGTCCGCATCTTCCGTTGGGAGCGTCAACAAATAACTCGTATAATGTCATGAAAATATTGTAACAAACTATTAAAATAAAGTCAAATAAATATATATTATCTATTTAAGCGTAAGGTTACACTTCAAAACAATATTAAATTTACGAGGAGCGCTGTAGACGCCCCTCGTAAATTCACGTTAATTTGAAAGAAAACCACTTCTAATCTTCTCCGCAATTTGTCTATACTTAGTCGGTTAGTAATTCTTTGACGTAATCCCAGTAGGACTTAGCGGCAACATCGGTTTTTGCAACCAAGTTTACTTGACCAACCACCTTGCCATTGCTATCTGTAAGCGTAGCCGTTCCAAGTACGTCTCCGCGCGCAACAGGCGCCTTTACACTCTTTTGAAGCTCAATCGAGACCTGACAATCTGAGTTGCCCTTCTTCCCAAACGCAAGTAGCTTGCCATCAGCAACTACTTCAACTACGTCCTCCTTGCCGCCTTGTACAGTAACGCTCTCCACACTAGCTTGTTCTTGCAAATAAATCTTACTCTCGTAGTTTGCGAAAGCGTAGTTAAACATATCGCTAACTTCCTTAAAACGAGTTTTGCTGTCAGGAGCGCCGACCACGACTGCAATTACGCGAGTGTCTCCACGTTTTGCAGTTGCGGCTAGACAGTGTTGCGCTTCGCTGGTATAACCGGTCTTGCCGCCGTCACATCCGTCATAGAAACGAACCAGCTTGTTCGTATTAGTCATTCCTGTAACTCGCCCGGACGGATGAACAAAGTCCTCCATCCAAATATTAGCGCAAGTAAAGTAATGCGGATGTTCAATTAACTTAGAAAGCATTATACCCACGTCTTTTGCGCAAGAATATTGACTGACAGCGGGGAGACCCGTGCAGTTCTCGAAATGAGTTGCGACCAAACCGAGCTCTTTAGCCTTAGCGTTCATTTTTGAAACAAAGTTTTCGACACTGCCTTCGAGATGCTCAGCGACAGCCACACAACTGTCGTTAGCCGAGCAAACGACGATTGACTTAATCAGATTCTCCAGTTTATAAGTCGCGTTAGCATCTAAAAAGACTTGAGAACCGCCCATGGAAGCGGCGCGTGAGCTAGCGATTACGTCGTCATTAAGAGAGACTTTACCGTTGTCAATTGCATCGTAGACACACAATAACGTCATAATTTTCGTCATACTTGCAATGGGACGCTTTTCAGTCGCGTTGCTTTCAAACAGAACTTGACCGTCTTCTGACATTAGTATCGCTTCCTTCGAAGTAATGTTAATCGAAGCGGTATCAGCGTAAGCAGTTGCGGGCGCGATTGCCGCAGCAAGTAGCATAATGCCGATGACAAATGTTAGTAGCCTTTTCATATTATTCTCCTTATTGTATTTTCCTTAGTATTTGCAAATATCGCTTAACTATACAACGGAGAAAAGGCATCTGAACTCACTAGAACTTGTGTGCCGTTTCAGTCCAAAACGCGACATGGGGTGAGAAAACCTCGTGCAAGCAGCATATCAACTTGTCTTTAACAGGATACCACTACTTCGACAAATATTAGAACAAATTATCCGTTCAGTCTCTCAGAAAGTGCTTTAGAGGGTTTGAAAACTATCACCTTTTTGGCAGGAATGTTTATCTTCTTATGCGTTGCAGGGTTGATGCCCTTACGCGCGGCACGCTTTTTGATTTTGAAACTGCCAATTCCTGTCAACACTACGTCATGACCTTTTTTCAGCTGTTCTTCAATACTTTCCCAGAATGCATCGTAAAATATTTCCGCTTGCTTGGACGTCTCGCCCGTCTTGTCTACTACACTGTCAATAAATTCACCTTTCTTCATTCTCTGCTCCTTAATATTATTTTTTCAAAGTGTTGACATAGACGTATTAATTTATACTATCTCATTTATCTCGCCTACTTTATCCTTATTAGTAAAAAGCTGTTGCGTGCTCTATTGCTTCCCAACTTTTAATGCGTATTTCGCAGAAAATATAAGGCTTCCGACAGTCTCCTATCGGAAGCCTTCAAATAACTTGTTCATTTTTAATTTGAAATTATCTAGTGACCTTTTCCCAGACAGATTTCGGTCCACCACCTATTCCAAGCTGTTCTCTGATTGTATCGGCAATTACGTCAAAGCCCTTGAGCGTGCCCAAATTTGTCGGCACTACTTCGCGTCCGTAAATCAAGAGGGGCGTATACTCACGCGTATGGTCGGTGTGTGCTTTGTGCGTTGGGTCGCAACCGTGGTCGCCAGTGATATAGATTACGTCATCGTGATGGATGACTTTGATTAGTTCAGCAACTTTCGCGTCAATTTCTTCCAGCGCAGCAGCATATCCAAACACGTCGCGTCTGTGACCGTACTTCATATCGGTATCCACCAAATTTACAAATACGAGTCCGTCAAAACGTTCTTTGGCAATTTCTATCGTCTGATTCAGACCGTCAAGGTTGCTTGCGGTATGCGTGCTTCTGGTTATACCCTGACCGTTGAAGATATATTCGATTTTTCCGACAGCGACACTTTGCAGCCCGGCGTCCTTGACATTGTCGAGAATTGTTTTAGCCGGAGGATTGAGTGAGAAGTCTTTGCGCTCAGCCGTACGGGTAAAGGGATACGCGCCTGTGAAAGGTCTTGCGATAATTCTTCCTACAGCGTACTTGCCGGTACAAAGCTTGCGAGCCTTCTCGCACATATCGTACAACTGCTCTATCGTGTATTTATCCATGTGGACGGCAATTTGCAAGACGCTGTCTGCAGAGGTATAAACTATTGGGAAGCCGGTCTTCAGATGCTCCTCACCGTAGTCCTTAATGACTTCCGTGCCGCTATAAGGCTTATTGCATAAAACTTTTGTGCCAAGCTCCTTTTCCAGTTTGGTTATAAAGCTTTGAGGGAAACCGTTAGGAAATGTCGGCATCGGTTCGTTGGTTATTACTCCTGCCATTTCCCAGTGACCTACAGTAGTATCTTTGCCCTTGGACAGCTCTTCAAGGCGAGCGTACGCGCCATTAGGCTGGCGGTCGTCATTGTAAGTTCCGTCAATATTGTACAATCCCATGTCAGCAAGCGTAGGCAAATTAAGGTCATACGCTGCGCGAACGTTTTTCAAAGTGTTTGCACCATAGTCGTTAAATTTTTTGCAATCGGGCATAGCGCCTATACCGAAACCGTCAATTACAAGTATGAATGCTCTCATATTCAATACCTTCCTTTGATTAAATTCTAACATACTTTTTGTATTTTTTCAATCAAATGACGGCAGTTATTATTTTCAATATTACGAAAAAAGTCAAAATTTTGACTACAAAACCGATTGCGAGTATCATCAGACAAGGCAGAAAATCGCGCCACGATTCCCGAAATCTGCGGCACGTAGGGTATTCGCAAGAGGCGAGAAAAGTCGCCAACATATAAGTTACAATCTCTGGCAATGCTACCAATATGGTGTAAAATACTCCCCAAACCGACCAACACTCAATTGTCGCCGCTGTATTTGCACCGCAGTAAAAGCCAGCAACAAACAGCAGAAAGTAATTCAAAAAACGCGTTTGCGGCATGAGATTGCATAGAACGATGCAGAAAAAGTAAGCGAAAGAGCCAATCAGGAAGAAAAAAAACAGCGAAAATCCTCCTGTAAAAAGTGTCTCTGCAAAGGCGCTCCTATTAAAATACCACCAACTGTAAGCGAATGCCTTAAATAACGCTACTCCAAGCGCAATGCCTGCGGCAGCAATCAATGCGCAAGCAAGCGCCCTCCACTTGCATTCGCATATTTTTGCCCATAAATCTTCAAAATACCGTTTTATTCTACAAAAAATGCCCATATCATTTGATATGAGCAATTCTTTCAGTTTATGCTAATTAGTCAACATCCATTTTGCGTATATTCCGTAGCCACGCGTTGGGTCGTTAACGAAGACGTGGGTAACTGTCAAGAAGTTATAAGAAATTTTCTTCCATAATTCGTGTAGTTTCGCTATAAAGCGAAATCTTTCGACAGGTATTGCACGACACATTTCGACCAATGCGTATTATTTCTTCATGTCAAGCATTTCATTCACTCTTGTTTGTATAAATGCTTCGATAATCTTAAGTCGATCATTTGGCAAATTGTACTTGGGATGCTTTTTGAACTTAAAGTTAATCAACTTACGCAACTCTACTCTCTGTCTATCCGACAAAAATTCTTGGACTAATGCGTCATAAGAAACTCCTTCAAATGCAGGTGTTCGGGTTTTTGCATACTTTTCAATCTCTCGCAAATCGTCTTCCATCGCATAGTTGAAGAGCGAAAGACCGTTATCAAAAATCGGTGCTAATGCAATTGGCTTATTTGTACTGTTGTCAACAAGTAGCCCGAAATTTCCGAAATGCCTATCGGTATTGCATACAAGAGCATCAAATATCATCATGTCGGCAAACTCATCATAATAACTGTCGCCAAGAGATTTCAGGTACTTTACTGCCTTTGTTAATGTGCAATTAGGCAAAAATTTATGGATTGGAACATACGATGTATTAATGTCTGTAAAAAGCTCGCATGTCGAACATACAATATCTTTCCATTTGGACAAGCCATAATTAACATGTTTAAGCCCCATCCTTTCGGCTATTTGCGCCGCATAGAATTCGGAATAAGGTTCTTTTCCTGCGTTGGCTGCACCCGAAGTACCGCCCTTGCTTAGATAAATTTTCTTGTTAATTCTGCGCCAGCATTTTCTGAGCATACCATTCGTGGTATATTCCGGCGATGAAGTAAACCCATTGTGCGTTGTGCTACCGTAACCGGTATAGGCTATCAAAGCCAAAGTTCGACTAAAGCTGTTTTCGTAAAGATTGTAGCTTGCAAATTTTCCCCTGAATCCCTCTTCGACAATCCAATAGCTGTCGTTAAGTGAAAGACCTTTACTCAACTGTATAATTCCGATTGTATCATTATGCGAAAGTCCACTTCGCGACAGAATTTGATCAACAAACTCCCTATTTTTCGGTATTACGCGAGATGACAACCATCGGACAAGTCCTTCCGAATCGGGAGTCATTCCAATGGGTAATAAATATTTCAATTCGTCATTCACATATTCGATATGATAGACAATTTCTCCCAATTTAGCTCTTTGCAAACTAAACTTTAGAAGGATATTGTCGTATTCTCTTAATTCGAATATCATTGTTTACCAGCCCTTCCGCAATGAAAAATACAGTATAGTTTCCATCGAAACATTTTTTAATATTGTATCATATAAAAGCGGAAAATTCAATCAGTGAATAGGCATTGTACTTAAGCTTCTTAATGATTGAATTGAATTTAAAACAAAAAACATCAAAAATTTCGTTAATAATATCTTGCTCTGCGTTTTACTTTAGCTGATTAAGAATAAATTGTTCTAAGGCTTCTTGTAGGGATGGACCGTCATCATTAAATTCGACCTTTACAGGCGTATCTCCGACTTTGAATAAATACGGATTTTTAATTTGTGCCATGAAAGACAGTATACGCTCAAGTACCGGTTTCGAAGTGTCTATATGTACGGTTCTTATGTCTACCAAATCTTCCAGCTTTACATCACCAATATCCAAAGACTTAAGGCATTCCAATTGTTTTGACAAATTCTCTTTGTTTTTTTCACTCATGCAATTTTCCCCTTATGTTATTACCTATGATAATTATAGCATACTGCTTATATTTATCTATACTTATAGGCAAAAATCCTGTGAGTAAACATTTTATATATTAGAACGTCGGATTTAATTCAATGATAATTTTTTTAAATTAAAAATAATATGGCAGTAAATTTACCGCCATATTATTTTAATTAAATTTCTTTTCAATTTTAGTAACCCAAGAGGTATCAGCTTGTTCAAGTTTATCTAACAATTCTATAAAATTTGAACTTGGCACTTCTTGCCATTCACATGAGATAGCAGACAAATTGGCTTTCATAACAGAATAATTAGAAGAATTTACTTGCTTCATTATTGTCTCTCGTTGATTTGCTTTGGCTTGATATTCCTCTACTCCTGTCAACCTTTTTATAACTGGTGCATTTTTTACTTTACTATTTGACGATAATCGAACCGAATTAAAATGCGACAAAATTATTTGCATCGTACAAGGATTTGCAAAAAACACAATGTCCTTTGCCACTTTCTTATTGTGATATTTATCTATCTTTTTAATTAAGTTTTTGAATTGACCATACGGCTCAATTTCAGTATCGCAGAAAATCATAATCAAATCTGAATTGTCATTTTGGAATTCATTTTGATAAACTGCAGTAATGTTGTCAATCGACCTAGCGTTTTTCAGTTTGATTGTATAATTTGAGTGAAATACTTTACATTCTATTAATTTAGAAAAATAATCGTACTCTTCATAGCCTTCACAAATTATACATATCTTCTTTTGTGAAAATTTATTACTCATCTGCACTGTCCCCCAACAAAATTGAAATTAAGTCGGGCTCAGGTAATGCTCCAAGAGCACCTAATTTATACTTTTCTAATAAATCAGACTCTGAACGAATATTATCTTTATGTGCAGTATAGTCTTTTAGCGAATAAATATATGCACCTTCATCATTCTTTGCAGCAAACCAAATCTGATCTTTTCTGAATAATTTTTTGCAGTCCAATAAAGTGCCATCATGTGCTGAAAAAATTATCTGCGCTTTAGTATTTAATTCGTTATTAAATAAAGATATTATTGCACGAGTTAATTTAAAATGAAGACTGCTATCTAGTTCGTCAACAATAAGAATTTTCCCTTCTTCAAGAGCTTCAATTATAAAGCTCGCCAAAGAAACCATTTTTTTCGTTCCAGTAGAATCATAGATAAGACTCTGTACAGGCTTGCCTTTATGAATTGACGTCAGCCTTAACATATCTTCAAATGCAACTGTAAGCTGCAAAACCTGTTCCTGTGGAGCCGAATACTGATAAATATTGGGATTTCTTTTTACACTTTCATTATCGCTTTTTACATACTTATAATCTTCTATATCTAAATCCGCTAGTTTTATTAGCTCGACTATTCTATTACCTATTTCTTTATTCTCTTTTAAAGTCTGTATAGTTTTGCCAAGCGGAATATTATTTGCGTCCAACACTTCTATCTTAAAAGCAAAACTTCTTAAAATATTTTTGTAATATTCAATAATAGGAAATTTTTCACTATTAATTGTATATATCAAAATATTGTCAGGTGATACAGCTTTAAGCAATACATTTAATTCTTCATTATCAGCAAACTTATAAACATTATTTACCATGTCTCTGATATAAATTTCTTTTTCACTTTCAGTTCCATATTTATCAACAGTAATTTCGGCAAGTCTCTCGTATACAAATCCTCTTTTATACTGATTTGTTATGGTTGAATCATATCCAAAATCATAACTATATGCCTTCCCATCAAATAAGAAAGAAATTCCAAGAAGGCACAAATTATTATTAGTAAATAGATTGGGAGGAACTTCTGCTACAATGCCCAATAAAACATTGCGAATAGAATTTATTGCTCTTATAACACATGTTTTACCAACATTATTACCACCATATATACAAGCTGCTTTTACTACATTAAAATTATTCTGCTGATATACATTAGAATAAAATTTTTTAATTCTCATATCTGCAATTAATGACATTTCTGTTTTATTTGCATAAACAAGAAAATTATTAACTCTTATACTTAAAATCATTTTAAACCTCGCTTTATATTTATATTTATAGTATACCACTAAAATATTTTTTGTGCAATATTTTTGCACGAAAAATATTTATTTTTATTATTCCCTGAAACACTTGTTTTAAACTGACTACAAAAAAGTATCCGAAAACATCTCCCGGATACTTTTTAACTCTGATACTTTGGTCGCAAAAGGACTTAGAAACTTTACAAGTAAATTATATCACAGCTTCATCTACTAATCAATGATTAACTTTTACTTATTTTGTCGAATTATTATTTTTAAAGTAAAATAAATTTATAGTGTAAAAGAGTTTATTAATTAACTAATTACAGTTTACACAAACCAATACTATCTTTCAAACTTATAATTCAATATACTTTATTATGAAATATAAAATGTAAACAGAGTTTTCTGCTGAGATTCATCGTTATAATTTCATATACTAAAATCAGTACAAAATGGTTAAGCAAATAAAATATTTTTGATTTTATCCGATATTACATATTGACATCAATATGCGAAAATGTATATCTTGAATAAATCCAGTATCCTCGTCAATCTCATTCAAAGCACCTGATATATTCTTATGTATTAAAACATCTTTCATCAGATGAAAATCCTCATATTTAGTCTATCATATTTTAAAACTAATATTAACTGTTGTTTTTTATGAATTACATGTACAGATTACGCGCTTTCAACTATAAAACTATTGTATCTCTGTTATTACGTACTTTAATAGCACAAAAAAGAGTTCCACTCTGTAAGCGTAGCACTCATATTTTGAGATAAATTCTATTTTGTTAAATTTTCTTTTATTATCTTTTGAGCGTAAGGATTTATATTACATAAATCAATTTCAGATAAGCGCACTTCAATGTTATCATAAACCATATTCGTAACATAACACTCAAAAGAACTTTTTCTTTGTAAACTTCCATCTAATAAACACGACGCATTACAGCCACTGTTACATTTAGTTATCCACTTGCATTTTTTACAACTAGTTATTCGGATTTCATTGTCTTTTAAGATATTAAGGAATGGCTTACTTAAAAAAGCTTCTCGTACATCTGAAATCTCAAAAACATTAGCTAATTTAAATCCATCCTTTATTAATCGTCCACAAGGATAAATATCGCCATATGCATCTATAGCAATATATCTAAACAAACATCCATGGTTTAGACATCCCGATTTAACGCCAAAATACTGGTGTAACAAATCTACACAAGACGCGACTCGAATGTTACATTTTTTATCATATAGCCAGTAATTAAACAATTCGATAAAATTATTTGTCCATTCTTCTTTACTAAGAGAAAAATCTTCATGTTGTTTGGCCGCACCATCAGGGAAAATATGGTTAAATTTTACAGGAATATTTCTTTGCTTGAAACACTCATACATATCCAATAAATGATTTATCGACTTAGATGAAACTGTAGCTAAGCAACTAAATGGCACCCCCTGTTCTTGCAATTTTGCAATTACTTTCTCTACTTTCTCCGTTTGTTGTCGCATATATGAATTATATGGTCCGTCATAGGATATAGATATGGATGTTTTGTTTGCTTGAAATAAGACTATAAACTCGTCAGTTAGAAGTGTCCCATTTGTCTGCAAATTAAACCTAAACTTGCAATCAAATTTATTCGAAAAAGTGTCAAACATTTTGTATGCCTTTTCGAAAAACTCAAATCCGGCTAACAGTGGTTCTCCTCCATGCCATATTATTTTTATTGTACTATAATTGGGCGCAAGAATACTCAAAAATCTCTCAAGAGTACCTATTTCCATTATTTTTGTATCATATCCCGTATCTGCATGGTAACAATGCAAACATCTTAAATTGCAGGCGTTAGTGGGTTCTAATAATACGAGTATATCTTTGCTGAAATTCATCATTTTATTTTACCTTTAATATACTGGTAACTCTGAATATTCGGAGTACTCAGAATACTGTGAATAATCAGAGTAATCGGCATCGCTATCAGAGTAATAAAAAATAAACGCATCATAATCCGTAATGGTCTGCGACAACAACCTTTTATATTTATCGTACAATTTAATTAGTTTTTGTTTATTCTTGTCATTCATGCGTTTTCACCTCGCTATATATAAATTTTATGAATGGATGCACCTCATATATATCTTTATCAATAATCCTTGTTTTCAAAATGATAGTCGAATCCAATAAAAACTGTTTTAATGTTTTTCGTTTGAAAGCTGACGTTCCAACGCCACCAGCCCTTGTACGTATCCTTAATAACGAATCATCGAATTCTTTCTCACTCATCTTGCTACTAACGCTAATGATATATTTTTTTATATCTGCGATAGTATCTTTGTTGCGATGACAATCTGTGTATAGAGAAAGTGTCTCAAAATAGTCATCAATAATATCACGCTCTCTAGATTTAGCATTAGAGAATTCTTCATTGCGATAATATTTTTTTAGAGTCATTTCATCGTAACAATATTTATTTTCTATTCCACAAAAATTATTAGATGTGTTTAATGAATGAGATAATGGTAGAAAAATCCAATATGGATTATTGCCACTGTTGTCAATAACTTGTTTTAAAAATTCATTATTTGTTAGATGTGCTTTTTTTCCATTAAAATATAATGAACACTTACACTCCTCTTTCATTTTTTTGCATCGATAAATTTGATTAGCGCATCCTTTGCCGTTTTTATGCTTTCTAGTATATGTTCTGATAGAACGAAGCATTATATCTAAGACTTCGTCTTCGCTTAATTGAGGCCAAGCATAGTTTAAGTCTTGAATCTTGCTTCGATATTCTACAGGCAACTTTCCACTGCCATTATCGAAACATTCAAATAAGCTTGTTTCAACTGCAATGATAAATATTGGATTTCGGGATTTTAAAAAGAATTCAAAACATACTTTTCTAAATCTTGTAACTTGTTCACAACTATATTTGCTCCTTAATTTATTTCGACAAAAACTATCGAAATTATCAACCAAATAAATAGTCTTTTGGTTTGTAGTCGGAAACATTTTTCTTAAAAACGCACCAATGATATTTCCATCATTTATCATTTCCGACGAAAAACAGACATTTCCAAATTTTTCATTTGCATCAACTAATTGAACAGATTCACCATTCACACAAAAATTGTTAAGTCTTTCTCTTAATAATTCCAAAAATGGTGATTTTCCAATATATCGCCCTCCATAAAAAAAGGTTTTATAACTACTGCCCAAAATACCCTCTAGAAGTTTGGCTCCACACATGCCTTTATTATCTACACAAACCCTAAGAACCTCTTGATATACAATCCTTTGCAATTCCACACAAGTATCATCAGCCAAATCAGCGTTTAGCGTATCTATGCCATCTTTAGTCAAACTGTTAAAATACTTCAACATGCAATAGTACTTTATTTTTTTTGAAATTACTTCTGACTTGTTTGGTCTAACTACTTGTTCGTCCAATTCATCAAGAGGTCTAAATCTTTTTTTACCCATAGTTGCTCATCCTCAGTAAAGTCAAGTTTATTTCCTGCTTATTAATTGCTTTAAAATAAAAATGTTTTCCACCATACCCTTGATATAGACCTTAAGTGCTGTATAATTATCACTGCTATTGTCTATTCTCTCGTTAAATTCTTCAATATAGGATTCCACCTTATGTAGCGTAACCGAAATTTGACCTTTCTTTTGTTTTTTTCTCATCCAGTTCTGAAAAACAATGTACCTAGGAATATTATAAAATATACTATCACTTTCAACCGAACAACAAACGTTACGTATGCTTTCTATACCTAACCCGTTTTTAATGTTATTGTAAATAACTTTATATTGTTCATCATCAAGTTGCGGAATTATTTTAAAATTAGGTATAGTCTTACCAAACATTTTTTTAATTAAGACATCTAACTCCTCATTAATCACGCAGACGAGCGATTGATACTTATCCAATGTTTTCCATTGATGAATGTAGGTAGCTTCAAATATAAAGCCAATACAGACACCTGCAAAACTTCCAACGAAACTCGATAAAACATTAATTACATAGTCATCTTTCAAGGCAAGAAACTTAAGTTTCAAAAACATTTGCATCAATAATTTTATTAAAATCGGTGCAATACACAAGCATAATGCAAATATCAGAAATGATTTTAAAATAATTACAAATCTATGCCAACCGACTGAATAATATTTGTTATCTTTATCCATTTTTTATTTCCTAAACTAATATGTTATAAACTACGAATAGTCAATTCTTGCTGGAATTTATTTATATATACTTATTTCTTACCGAGCCATAAACAACAATTTCATCAATAACTGGTAGATTTACAAACGAATTTTTTTTCGTTTGTCATTGCTATGCAATTTTAATTACTCTATTAATGTCATCTCCTATGTCTCCCAACATCATAGAAGTCACTGATTGTAACTGCCTAACCCCTTCTATGCTTTCAGAACTACTTAGTTGATCGCCTAGCGGATCTAAAAGTTTACTAAAATTCTTTTCATGTCCATAAAATTCAAGTGTTTCATTTATTACCTTTAAAAGCGTCAGAGGGCTTTCTCCAATCCAATATTTATTAGTAGGAATAGTATATAAAAGCGAACTTATTGCATAACTGCTAAAATTAATTTTTGCACCTAGTTCTCTTTCAGCATCTGTTTTAATTGTTTTCAAAAGTCGTATCGCTCGTTTAAATACACCCCCTGTAAAAGAATCTTTGTTCTTTAACAAATCATTAAACCAGAAAGGGTAGTTTAATATTCTCTCGTTATTCCTCTTGTTATAAATTTGAATTCCTCTATATATTGCATTGTTTGTTTCGGCATATCTATTACTGTTAAACCAATTCGCTGGCACCACGTCAACTTTTACAATTAAAGAACCTCCTGATAATGCAATACTTTTTGCTCCACTATTATCAACATGTACAGAAGACATCACTTTTTTTATTTGTCCCACGCAGTTATTCCGTAATTCTGCCAAATCATTTTCAGGCACTCCTTTGTAAGGATACTGTGGCCTCTGGGGATGTTCAAGAGTTTCATATAAACCAATAATTGTCAGCAAATCAACATCACTATTATGTCTAATGTGAGTATTATTGGATACTGATCCTTGGTATTTGAACTCGAGAGGAGCAGAATAATAAATGTTATCATTCATCTGTTTTAGAACATTTTCGACACTCTTTCTACAGCTAATAATTTGTTGTGTATAATTTTGTGCTACAGGTAGCATGCCGCCGACTATATACCTAATGAGCGAACTTTCTTGCACCCACTGGTACTGCCTTGCTTGATTAAAACTCTCATACGCTGCAGCATTATGCCGTAATTCTTGTTCCTCAAGTAAAATTCTTTGCGCTGAACCGAACTTTCGAAAATCCATTTCTTTTAGTAATTTATCATAATCAAAATTCATTTTATTTCTCCTGTTTTATTAATTTAATCGTACCATATCTTGGCCTATCTACTGGATAGTTGTAATACTTGCCATTAATAGAATTGTTATCAAACGTGATTGAAGCTGTACCATCATGTTTATGTAAAGCTTTTAAATTTCCATTTGGGGCATTCATATAACAATAATACAAATAGATACTCCCATCGTCTGATACATCGATATGCGCCATATAACTCTGCGAATATGAATTATCTGTTTTTAATGAAATCAGTATTTTAGACCATGTTTGTTTAATCGTTACAGTTCCTTTCCAGTCTGAAGTTTTGAAGTTTGATTTGCCGTCACACAAATATTGACCACTTATTTTTTTACTTTTTATGCCGGGTATTATTTGCCATAACCATCTGTCGAATATAAAATACAATGCTGCAAATATAGATGAAAAACCAAATCCGATAATCAAAATAAAAGTTATAAAAGGTGATCCAAGATTATCTGACAGCCTTCTTACAATAAAATCACACAACGGGGTTAAAACCAAATTAAGAATCATTGATAGTATTGTAATAATAACAATACTTAGTCTTCGATGACATTTATTTGATGTATACTTATGCATTAAACTTCACCCTCTAGCTTTTCTCATGCAGACATAGCAACTCTATATTTAATGATCTGCACCAGACACAAATTAACATTTTGTTAAGACATTTCTCGCACCAATCTCAATTAGATATAGCTGACAATGAGATTCAATGGATTGTCTTTTTTTGTTATTTATTTAATATACCTGGTATAGTATAAAAAAGTTAAGTTTATTTAAAAATTAAGAAAAATTTTTATTAAAACTAATCACTGCACCATTTTGTTTCTACGAATTAGCTAAATAAAGGTGCGGATCTACGTTCTGTTCAAGCAATACTTGCTCAAACTAGCGTAGCAACCACTCAAATTTATACAGAAGTTAGTACAAACCGTAAAAAACAAGTTTTAAAAAAAATTATAGAAATAAGTTGTGATAATATTTTGAAATTTATTGACTGAAAATTATTTGGCACAATTTGGGCACAAAGTTGGCAGAAAAATGCGGATGCTTTTTATTTTGAAGCCTGCTATAATATGGACAAACAAACGGTCAAATCAAGTTTGACACTCAATTTGACCGTTTGGATTTAATAATAGTTATTTGTTATATTTTTCACGTTTGTACTTTATTATTTGATAATCATGCATCGCTAACGTAAAAGAAAAGGAGGTCATTAAACGTTAGCAAAATACAATGTATAGTAATATCTAATTAGTCAGCATCCACTTGGCGTAGATGCCGTAGCCGCGCGTAGGGTCGTTAACGAATACGTGGGTGACTGCGCCTACGAGCTTACCATTCTGAACGATGGGGCTACCGCTCATGCCTTGCACTATTCCGCCTGTTTTCTCCAAAAGCTCCTTGTCGGTTACGTGAATGACCATTCCCTTGTCATCGCGGGAGGACTGTGGCGTTGCCTTAACAATCTCAATCTCGTAACTTTTGCGCACGTTGTCGTCCAATGTACAGTAAATCAGCGCCTTGCCCGGTCTCACTTCTGAAACATCTGCTACGGCAATAGTTTTGGCGCAGAACTGCGGCAAACTGTTGAAAGTGCCAAAGGCTCCGAACTTATTATTAGTGTAGATATTGCCTGTGCGTTCATCAAAGCAAAAGCTTCCTTTGAGTTCGCCTGCTGCGCCCTTTTTGCCCTTCTCAATCCCATCAATCGAGCAATTGAACACACCCCCGTTGCTACAATTAACCGTGTTGCCCTGTGGATCGCATATCGGATGTCCAAGACTGCCAAAATTCAAATTTTTACGTACATAAGTCAACGTTCCGATACCGCTGCTAGAATCGCGCGTCCACAGACCCAGACGGTATTGCCCCGCCGTGAGATCTTTCTGCGGAGTTATAGTTGATTCCTGTATTTTGCCATCGCGAAGGAACTTGACAGGCAAAGGGTTGCCTTTTGATGCATTTGCTATCTCCGTCAACTTACTCGAACCGTAAATCTTGCGACCGTTTAGCTCCACTATCACGTCATTAATTGCGATTCCCGCCGTTAATGCCGGACAACACAACTTGCCGTCTTGATTGACGAATTCATTGAGTCCAATTACCGTGACCCCATCGCCGTCGAGAGTTATGCCAAGAGGATAACCGCCAAGATAGACCTCTTCATCGATTTTCGTCGGTCTATTGCCCGTAAAAAGATTACCAACCTCGTCAAAAAAGCTGCCGTCAGCGGCGGTTTGCATAGCGACCACGTCTTGCGCAACTATATTAGTCTCAGCATGGGCTACAAGTAGTCCAAATTGTAACATGAATATAAAACTCAATAAAAATAGCAGGAATTTCTTCATAGACACCTCAAAACACTAAGCATAGTTTGTGAATTTGAACTGCTATTATTCGCTAATTATCAATAAAAAAATAGTCAGAAGCAATAAAAATCCGCAGAGATTGTCTGCGGATAAATTATAATTTGTAAATACTATCAAGTTATATGTTAAAAACCGATTCTGGCGCGTTTCGGAACGCTATTTACGACAAACTCCTTGTCTGCGCTTGCGTGTTCAAAATCATCGCGAGTAAGTACAATGTCGCTCTTTCCGCCAAGTTGACAACGCATTGCCGCCTTTGCCCACGTACGTTCGAACAAATTGCGCACGTAACGGGCGTTTGAGAAATCCTTTGAGGAGAGTGTCGAGTCTGGCAAATCCATAAAAAATTTACGCGCCGATTCAAAGAGTCCTTCGTCACATTTGAATTTGTCTTTGACCATAGATACGAAAATTTCATAAAGCTGTTCGCGCGTGAAATTGGGGAATTCAATCGTATAGGGCATTCTACTCGCAAGTCCTAGATTGCCGTTCATCAGCTTGTTCATTTCGTCGGTATAGCCCGCCAAAATGACTACAAAGTCGTTGCGATGATTTTCCATTTCTGCAATCAAGGTATCTAACGCTTCTCTGCCGTAGTCCTTATTGTCGGGGTCATTACTGCGATAGAGAGTATAAGCTTCGTCAATGAACAGCACCGAGCCATAAGCGTCGCGACAAATGCTTGAGGTTTTGGGAGCAGTTTCGCCGATATATCTTCCGCAGAAATCTCTGCCTGCATACTCGAAGAATGCGCCGACACGCAGTATTCCCTTTTCCTTCAAAATCTTGCCGATAATACGCGCAACGGTCGTTTTGCCTGTGCCGGGGTTACCCACAAAACGCATGTGAATGCATGGACGGTCAGCCGAACCGCTTTTGACTGAGAGTTCTATTTGAGCGATTATCTCCTCTACTCTCTGCTTGATACCGTCCACGCCAACTAGCTTGTTGAGTTGCTCTGCGCCGGATAAATTGGCATCGCTTATGTCGCTGCAAAGTAATTTTGCATCATTTACGCCAATCTGATTGCTTTTTTCCGTTTTATGCGAATTGGCGATATGCTTTTGGTACACTAGCTCACGCACGACTTTTTTTACAGTTTTGATACCGTAAAACTTGCCGTCGCTCTTTTCTTCAGAGATACGATCGAAGAAAAATTTCCAGGCAGAGTTCGTCATGGCGAAATTGTAATGTTTCAACTCTGCTTCTGCGCACGCTTTAACCTCGTCTTGGCTGAGCGGCGGGAAGGATACCGTCTTGACGCTCACCAAGTCGGAAAGTGAATACTTGATTCTTGCGAGAACGTCTTTGTCAACAAATGGCACTCTAAACGCTAAAATGTGATCGTTAGCACACTTCTCAACCGTGCGTAAAAACTGCTTGAAGAAGCGGCTATTGGTCTTGTCCATCCATTCACTGATATCGACACAAACAACCTTTACGCTATCGGGAGCGCCGCTTTCGACAGCGTGACGAGCATCTTCAAAGGGCTCGGCGCTTTCGCGATATACGTCCAGGCGCGCCTCGCGTACCGGACGTGATGACATTTCGCAGAGATGAAGCTCGCCTAGCAACTCAGCCAGTAGATTCAAATATGTAGAAAGTCCGCAACCGTCGCCAATTGAGAACAGATAACACTGATTCATCAATACTTCGTAGGTCTTAGTGCGCTTGATTTCATCTGAAATGCTGGCGATTTCCTTGCAGAGCGCCTTGAATTCAGTCGCCCCAACAAGTCCGCTGATTTTATCAAGGACCGTAGGAGTTTTTTCCGAAGTAGTTGCCGTTGAGGGAGCGCATCCGTCTGAGCCGCTTACTCTGCGAGCAAACTTTTCAAATTCGTCAAGGTCGTCATCGGACTTTTCGGGCGGGTTTGCTGTGGTTGAAACGTCGCCGCCTTTGAAATCCACTTCTTGAAATACCAATACGTCATAGGCTGATACTTCTGGATAGCGGACGGCAAACAAATCCATAATAGAGCTTACTAGTTCGCCACAATTCCCAACAGTCGTGTCAAAAAGTACCGATACTGACGTAAAAGAGCTATAATATAAAGTCAAATTCTCGAATTTGGCCACTTCTGCCTTTATAATGTCGGTAGGCAACTGCGCATCGAATTGATGCTTCAACACCCAATTCCTGTCCAACCCAATGTTCAAGATTTTCTTCTGATGTTCAGCCATATTCATCTCCAAAACTGTATTTTGCGGTAAAAGTGTTGCATTTGTATAACTAGCACAGCGTGTTCAGGCTATATTATTGATGAGATTAGCTATTTTTTCAGATTATTTTTGTAATTGGCAGACCAATCAAGTAGCTCCTTTGCATTGACAATTGCGTGTTCGCCAACGCTACCCATTAGGCGCGAAACTTCTCTTGCGCGCTGCTCGTAGTCCGTCAATACATCTACTGCCGTATAAGTCCTGCCATCTTTTTCGTACTTTCGTATATACAAATTGACGTCAGCCATAGCTGCAATCTGTGGAAGGTGAGTGATTACCACGCATTGATAACCGTCATTTTTATTAGTTGAAACATTTGCCAGCTTATTGGCAACCATTTGCGCCATATTGCCGGAAATTCCCGTATCGATTTCATCAAATACCATAGTTGGGATTTTTTCCGCAAGAGCCGTAATATTCTTTACTGCCAGCATAAACCGCGACATTTCGCCACCGGAAATGACCTTCGAGAGAGGTTTTAAGGGTTCGCCTACGTTTGCCGACATCAAAAACTCCACCTTATCAAAACCGTCTGCAGACGGCGAAGCGGAATACTCGTCATAGCTCGGCTCGTCGTTAAATTGCACTGTGAAATTCGTTCCGCGCATACCAAGATCATTCAGTTCCTGCATTATTTGCGCAGCAAGCTTCTGTGCGGTATCTCGCCTCATTGCCGACTTTTTTTGAGCTAGCTTGTACATTTGCGTCACAACCTTGCGCTTTTCAGCATTGAGCTGCTCGATACGTTCGCTGGAATTCAAGAGGTTGTCGTATTGCTTTTGGGCAGATTCAAGGAACTTCAAAACATCGGCAACACTGCCGCCGTATTTGCGCTTCAGTTGGCGTATTTTTTCCAGACGCCCTTCCATTTTGTCGACTTCCGCTGGGCTGAAATCCGTAGCCGAAAGAACGCTATCCAACTGATCTGCCACGTCGTCAATCTCCAAACGCACTGACAGCAACCGCTCGGATAATTCGTCGGCACCATCCTCCAAGTTTGAGATAGAGCGCAACAAATTGACACTTTGCGAAACTTGCGCACTAGCACCCTGTTCACCCTGCAATAATGCGACTGTTTGGTTAAGCGCAGTACTGATCTTCTCTACATTGACCATGCGTTTATGCATAGAAAGCAGCTCGTCCTCTTCTTCCTCGCTGAGGTCGGTAGCAACAATCTCGTCGATTTGGTATTTCAGTATATCAAGCAGTCGTTCGCGCTCGGCGTCACTTCCCCCAAAACTCTTCAATTCTTTGTTAATTGCCGTGAGTTGTGGGTATAATTCCGTTTTCAGCTGTATGTCGATTCCCCCGAAATCGCAAAAGGCGTCGAGAACCGAAAGCTGATTTTTTTCGTTCAAAAGAGCCAAGTGCTGACCTTGCCCAAAGATATCCACAAGCTCCGCGCAAACTTCCTTGAGTATCGCCTGTGTGGTAGTCTTGCCTTGTATACGAATTTCGTTCTTGCCCGACGTTGACATTTTGCGATAAATCAATATCTCGCAGTCATTTCCATAGCCGTATTCGTCGAGCTTAGAGAGCACAGCTGAATGTGGGTCGACCTCAAAAAGCGCCGTAACTTCGGCATAATCCTGACCGTACTTGATAAGAGTTTTGTCTGCTCTATCGCCCAAAACAAAAGCGAGCGAATCGATAATGATAGATTTACCACTACCTGTTTCGCCGGACAATACTGTCAAACCCTCTTGAAACTCAATGTCAAGATGGTCAATGAGCGCTATGTTGTTAATCGTCAATTGTCTAATCATATCTCTTGTGAAATGTGTAGGCTTTTACTTGCACGCCTCGTCAATTCTACTTTTGACTGCTTCGGCATCGTCGGCATTTGAACAGACAACGAGTACGCAACTCCTGTCTGCCAATATACCTACCGCTTCTGTTATAGACATCTGCTCAATTGCTCCCGACACAGCTTGGGCACTGTCGCTAATAGTTTTAACGACCACGAGATTACCTGCCGTAACTACTGAGATCACAGCCTCACGCACGACGTTCATCAATTTGTCGGGTACCCTAGCATCTATAGTTTGCTTGGTAACGTATTTGTACTTATTGTCGGCGGTGAGAGTTTTTATCAGTCCTAACTCTTTAATATCCCGAGAAATAGTCGCCTGCGTAATGTCAAATCCAGCCAAACGCAGTTCGCTGACAAGCTCGTCCTGCGTTTCAATATCACGCGACGAAATAATGCTTAAAATTTTAGATTGTCTAGATGAACGCGACATACATGCCTCTTTTTGCCACTTTTTCACTTATTTCAATATATTATGTCTATCATAGTATTCTATATTTTGTTAAAAACGAGAATAATTCCGCAATTCTCAATGGCAAAATAGCTATTTTAGCCCAAAATCCATTAAAATAAGGTCTGTTGTATAATTATATATTATTTTTTGTATCAATTCAAGCCTTTGATAGCAATTCGCTAGCTACTTTGAATACGCCGTCAAAATCCAGACCGTTTTGAAGCAATTGCTCTGCTACTTTCGCATGTTTGACAAATTGGTCGTCAACGCCCAAACATTTCACAGATATTTCTCGGTTATTTCTAGCAAAATACGCAACAACGCTTTGCCCAAAACCGCCCTGCAAAACATTTTCTTCCAAAGTCAAGATGTTGCGGGTCTGTAATCCATTCAAAAGCTGTTCGTCCAATGGTTTGACGGTCGTCACTGCCACCACGTCTACGCCGTCCAGTGCGTCAGCAACCTTCAAAGCTGTACAAATCATATTATCGCCGACAGCAAATATTGTCAATTTGCTATTCTCGACCTTTCTAAGCACCTTCCAACGTCCGTCAAAATGGCGTTCTTCATTGCATAAACATTTGGAGTACCTAATCGCGACAGACCCCTTCTCGTTTAGGCTCGTTTCAATCATCTGAGACAATTCGGAATAGGTCGAGGGCGTCCATATCTTGATATTTGGAATTTGATTTAGATATGACAAGTCAAAAAGTCCTTGGTGAGTCTTACCGTCGTCACCTACAAAGCCTGCTCTGTCAATCAAGAATGTCACAGGTAGGTTTTGCAATGCCACGTCATGCAATATTTGGTCATAACTACGTTGCAGAAAGGTCGAATATATCGCCACAAAGGGTCTTGCGCCGCCTTTGGCCAAACCGGCAGCAAATGTCACGGCATGTTCCTCGGCAATTCCCACGTCGAAGAATCTGTCTTCAAATTTATCTTTAAAAGCGTCCAGTCCTGTTGCGCGTGCCATTGCGGCGCATACTGCCACAACGTCAGAACGCTCTTCTGCAAGTCGACACAGCGTATCGCTAACTACCTGCGCGCATTCCAACCCGACGTCTACTCCTGCTCTATTGACAGCGTGGTACGTTTCGGGATCTTGCTCGGCAGGGAGATAGCCTTTGCCTTTTTTCGTCACAATATGTAGTAAGGTTGGTTTGCTTACGTTGTTCTTTATTTTCGTGAGGTAATAAACGAGGTCCTTGACCTCATTGCCGTCGATAATTCCAACGTATTTCAAATCAAACGTATCAAAATAGCTGTTGCGAACGTAACCAAGCTTTGCGCGACGCTTACACCACCTCAAGAAACCGTACATTGGCTTGCCGACAAGCGGAATTGCCGTGAGAAAGCGTTTCAAACGCTCCTTGTTGCGGTCGTACTTACCCACGCGGAGCTTTGACATATTGAGAGTCGCCGAACCAACATTGTCGCTTATGGACATATTGTTGTCGTTGAGTATTATCAACATATTCGTATCATTCACGTTATTCAACGCCTCGTAGGTCATTCCACACGTCATTGAGCCGTCGCCAACGACTGCGACGACCTTATAATCCTTGCCAAGAGTATCGCGCGCCTTAGCCAGTCCTAACGCTGCAGAAATTGCGGTACCTGCATGCCCTGTATTAAAGGTGTCTACTTCGTTCTCTTCGCAATCGGGAAAACCGCTGATACCTCCACTGCTTCTCAATGAAGAAAAATTCTCACCCCTAGAGGTAAGAATTTTGTGAGCGTAACATTGATGACCTACGTCCCACACAATTCTGTCGTCTTCGCCAAAAACGTAATGAAGAGCGACGGTAAGTTCGACAACCCCCAAATTGCTTGCCAAATGTCCGCCGCTCTGCCCGACCTCGGCAATGAGTTTAGCGCGAATGTCGGCGCACAGTTCAGGCAACTGTTTGACGTCAAGTCTTTTCAAATCTTGTATAGTTTTTATTTGTTCAAGCACGTTATCCTTCTTTGCGGAAAATACTCAATACTTTTGCCACACCAAAAATAATCTTATTGGCTTGTTTGACAGCGATTCCTTTCCCTGCTGCTTTCAACGTTATTGTAAGGGTGGAAATCACTGCATATATTGCAACAGATATTACAAAGCTAATCTTTGCATCCAAAGACGCTTCCGTCGCAAAAAACACCAAGGTCGCAGCGCTGATACCGGACACTATGCCACACACGTCTCCCACTATGTCGCAGCATACTGACGAAACGACATCGCTCTTTTGAGACAGTTTGACTGCGAGCTTGGCACCGCGCACCTTCCTCGACGCCATTGCCAGAAACGGCTGTATGTCACACGCTGTAGAAGCCGTACCGATAATGTCGAATACGACGCCCAACAGTAAAATGATGACAGTAAGTATCGTTGCCAGCCACCAACTAGCATCTCCTAATACCAACGTAGATGCGGCGTTAACTGCCGCCGACAAAACGAGAGTAATCAATAGAGCTTTCAACGGCCACAGATTACGTTTCTTTTTCTTCTTGTCAGAACGTTCTTTATCTTTCTTTTTGTATTGTTCCTTTGCTACTTGTTCCGCAGTTTGACTGTCGGAAGATTGCACTTCTTCTTCCTGTCGCGGAACAGAATCTGTATTCTTCATAATTCTCCACTACAAGCAAGTTTTCTCAATTTTATAATAAAAAAAGGTGGTGACTCGTCAGATAAACCTTACGGCATAGGTTCAGTAGGATTTCCCAAGCAGAAACTCCCCGTCGCCGAAGAAGCAGTTTCCTTTTAATTCCGCCTATGCGGTGTCACCACTCGCATAACTGAATCGCCACTTAGTCCGTACTATAATCTCTGACAAGCCTGAATTGCAGTCTAGAAGATTTCCTTTACAGAAACCGTCGTACTTTAGTTTCTTTTGCAAAATTCATTTCGTAAAGCAATCGGAATTGCGTCGTAGGCCAACAAACACAACCCGTTCAGTACTCCCAAAATTTCACTCAAAACAAGCTACACTGTACACAGCTTTTTATTCACCGCATAGCAGGTTTAACCTCAGAGAGTAATCACTTATTTATTAGGCAACTACCCTGTTGAGTCTCCACGAATATTGGGGATAGAGCGTATGCCATTACACCTTACCCAATATCCTTAACTCCCAGCACAAGCCCCCGTTTGGGCAACGAAAGCAAGCACAAGAAGCTTCATCGATGTGCTCGTCGACGGTCTTTTAGGCCCGCCTTCAATACGTCAGTTTCTGACTAGAATACTGCACCACCAAGTTTTTATTAAGTTTTCGAGCCAAAAGCTCATTTTGTATTGTACCACAAACCTTCGCAAAATGCAAACGGTTTAAATATATGCAAATATATTGAGTAATTGTTACTGCTAATTACTTTTGCCTTGACAAGTTCGCGTCGCAGAATTCCTTGATATAAGTGAGGTCGTAAGGAAGACGGTCGCACGCAGCCTTGATTTCATCGCTTAACTTTTCGGCGTATTCGCGTAGCTCACGTCGGCTAAAAACGTCCAAAAACGACTTTTCGCACTTCTCGGAATCGAGTAGGTCGTCAATTACCTGATAGCAAATTCCGATTTTACACGCAATATTGTCAAATACCGACACTTCCTCGTCTGTCGCCCCGCCAACAAGTGCTCCGCATACGAGCGCCGCTCTGATGAGTGTTCCGGTCTTGTTGAGAGCAACCTCTGTCGCCTGCTCCACCGTCGTAGTCTCGGTGAAAAGGTCCAACGACTGTCCGTGCACAAGCCCATGTATACCACTCATTTTGAAAAGGAACACGCAGGCCGCCTGATAACGCTTGTTAGATAGCGGTCCTGCAAGAACCGTCTCAAAAGCAAGATTCAACAGCGCGTCTCCCGCAAGAACCGCAGACGCCTCGCCAAATTGCATGTGACAGGAGCGTTTTCCTCTACGGAAATCATCGTTATCCATACAGGGTAAATCATCGTGAATGAGCGAATAGGTATGGACGAATTCCAACGCCGCGGCAAGCTTCTTTGCGCCCTCATTGACGAAATTGCCTACTGCTTTTGCTGTAGAGAGCAACAGCATCGGGCGAAAGCGTTTTCCACCGCTGTTAAGGCTGTATTCCATCGCCGATAGCACTTTGTCGTGAGTTTTAGGCATATTTTGCTTTAAGATTTCATCAATATAATCTACGGTAATATTAGTTTTCATCGATTATTTTCCTCACTTTGTCTTGGAGAATAACAAGTTTGCCTTTGCAGTCGTTAAGCGCGATCATACACTCGTCGGCAATCTGAACAGTTTGTTCGAATATTTCCAGCGATTTCTCTAAGGAGACGTTCTCGTCCTCTATTTGACTTGCCAAGCTGTCAAGTTTGGTAATTTTTTCTTCTAAACTCATTTTTCCTTCTCCTTTTCCGTGACCTTAGCTGCGACACTTCCGTCTTGAAGGGTCAACCTAATCTCGTCGCCAACGTTTAGTTGCGCAACAGAATGTACCACACCCCCACCGCTTGACACATAGCCGTAGCCACGCCTCAAAATAGTTACGGGATTGAGACTAGACAATTTATTGACTGCCTTATCTAGCTGCATTATATTTCTGTCTGCCTTCATTTTGCAACTGCTCTCAATGCTTTTGAGACAAAACTTTACGCGATTTTGTTGCGAAACGATTTTATGTCCAATGTCCGAGTTGATAATCCGTACGTCGTAGCAAACTTGCTCTTTGAGCTGTTGCAGTCGCGAACTGACGACGCTATTGATTTTCTGAATGGCGGTTGTTACTCTAAACCTTTCGCGAGTTACGTCGATTGTGACAAATTCTGCCGCCTCGCTAGGGGTTACAGCGCGCCTGTCCGCCGCAAAGTCAGCCAGAGTAAAGTCTATTCCGTGCCCTACCGCCGAGACGATGGGCTTAACGCAGCTTGCAATAGCTCGAACGACCTTTTCGGAATTGAACACCGACAAGTCTTCATTAGACCCGCCACCGCGACCGACGATTACAACGTCTACGTCACTGCTATTGAAATATTCAATTCCGCGCGTTATCTCGCCCTCAGCGCCGACGCCCTGAACCTTGACAGGGTACAGCAGGAGGTCGGAAAAAGGCTGTCTACGCAGAGCGACGTTGGTTATGTCGTGTATGACCGCGCCTGTTTCACTGGTGACAATGCCGATTTTTCTAGCGCAATGCGGCACTACCTTTTTGCGTTCTTCGTCAAAAAGCCCCTCTTTTGCGAGTCTTTCTTTCAATTCGACAAAACGCAGGTAAGCCGCGCCGGTATTGGTAGTTGCCGTAAGTCTACGCGCATACAGCGACACAGAACCGCTTCTGACGAAGTAATTCAGCTGTCCTTCGACGACTGCCACCATTCCGCTAGTAGGCTCTCCTACGCTATCGTAGCAAAAGCAATTTACGGCTGCGTTGTCGTCCTTTAATGAAAAGTACCAGCCGTCACGAGCGCGCTTAACGTTGGTGATTTCGCCGCAGACAGTCAAGTCGTTCAGCACCGAATCAATGTCAAAAATGCCGTGAATGTAGTTGTTGAGTTGGGTTACAGTTATTGTCATTTTTGGTTGTTCAACGCTTTACACAGGTTTTCAAAAAGAGTTGCGCGAGTAACAGGTCCCACGCCACCGGGAACAGGGGAAACCGCCGCCACTACGTCATAAACCTCTTTTGCCACGTCCCCGCAGGTTTTTCCGTTAACGAAGCTAAGTCCAACGTCAATTACTACCGTATTGCTCGTGACGAAGTCTTTGGTTATGAGTCCTGCGACACCGCATGCAGAAATGAGCACGTCTGCGTTTCTGCAAATTGCAGGTAAATCCACAGTCTTGGTGTGACAAACCGTCACAGTAGCGTTTCTTTGCAATGCCATTAGCGCGAGAGGCTTGCCTACGGCGTTACCTCTGCCGACAATTACTACGTGTTTGCCCTGCAAGTCTATATTATAAAAATCAAGCAGTCTCAATACTGCTAACGGTGTCGCGGGGTAAAGTCCGTCCCCTCCCTTGTATAATTTCGCAATTGACAACGGATTGATGCAATCTACGTCTTTATCGACCGGCACAAAATTGACTGCATTAGCGTAATCCTTGGATAACGGCTGTTGCACTATCACGCCGGTCACATCAGCGTGCCTGCACATATCCTCGACCGTTTCACAAAATAGTTCGGGAATAAGCGTGGCGGTTACAAGAACTTCGTTACACTCAAAGCCAAAGTTCGACGCGCTCTTCTTTAAAGAATTTGAGTACTGTAGCCAAGCTTCACTCTCAACGAAACCGATTGTGCAAAGTGTTCCGTGGCGCGAACCGCGTGCGGCTATTACTTTTTCAGAAATACTATCGGCGACAGGCTTTCCAAGTAGGAGCTTCGCGCTCATTTCAAACTCCTTAAATACGCCGCCAAAATGCCGTTGACGTAGCTAACGCTCTTGTCTGTAGAATACTTCTTTACGATGCTCACCGCTTCGTTAATGACGACAGGGCGCGGGGTGTCCATATTTATCATTTCGTACAGAGCCATTTCAAGCGCCGCAAGGTCGGGGCGATAAATACGTGATAGCTTGAAGGAGCGGGAAAATTCACTTATAATTTTGTCCAACTCTTCCTTTTGCGATACGACACCGCTAACTAACTCTGTGGCGAACTTGACGTCATCTTCATCCAACTTTGTTTGATCGAACTGCGAAAAGTTGGCGTCGTCGACGCCAGTCATTAGATAGGTATATATTTTGCAAAATGCCACTTCTCTTGCGTAACTTCTCATCTTTGCTCCAAAACACGCGAAAGACTCTTTGTTTAAAAGAGTAAATCCCTTTCAAAACAAAGAGCCACAGCGTTAATTTTCATCAAATTCTACGTCGATAACGTGTACATTGACGTCCTTAACCTTGAACTCGGTCATGCTTTCAATGGTGTTCTTGACCGTGTTCTGGATCGTGCTTGCAACATCGCTGACTTCTACGTTGTACTTGAGCTTCACGTAGACGTCAATAAACATTTCGTCGGCAACCTGCTCTACTTTGATGGATTCGCGCGCCTGCTTGGACTTGTCGGGGAATTTCACCACGCCCTCGATTTCCGCCAAAGCGCAATCAACGATATCGGGCACCAACTCGCTGCTGTACACAAGCCGTCCTGCTTCATCAAATCTATTTATAACTTTCATAGATTGCTCCTATCTTATCTTTTGTATAATTGTATCACAAGTTTAAAAGAAATACAACTAATGAAATCAATGTTATTATAGTATTCTCAACCAAAGGTGAAGGTGTTTGACTGGGACGCCGAGCGTAGCTCGAAGTTCCCAGACAAATACCCGAGCTGCTACACGGGGAGTATTTTTACGTAATCAGGTGTAACAGCGGCTTCTGTTGCCACAATGTTGTAGATACGTACGGTATCTGCGCGTGTCAACTCATCTGCGTCGACAATTACGCTGATGTTGTCAAGTGTGGAATTCACGGTAACGAGAACGTCGTTGAAACCTTGCGCTTTGAGCAGCGTTTCGAGAAGAAGTTCCGTTTCCATAGCGTTGATTATCTGTTGCTTTCTGATGAGCGCGTTTTGTCTGGCTTCTGCGTACTCGTCGCCTTCCATAGCCAGAATTGCGTTCAGTTCGGCAATTTCGTAATCGCGAGT
>JAFLVL010000020.1 GCA_022508325.1 Clostridiales bacterium
TGTGGCGAAATCGGCAGACGCAAGGGACTTAAAATCCCTCGGAGTAACATCCGTATCGGTTCAAGTCCGATCACCAGCACCAGTTTAAGGAAGTTCACAACGGACTTCCTTTTTCTGTTGTGGCGGAATACTCCTATTGGTCGTGATGTCACTTCGCTTGGCTGCGGCAGACCCAATGACAAAATAAGAAGCGAGGGTTTTGCCGCTCGCTATAAGTTTAGTATTTCGGATAAAACCAATAGATAGTGTCGTTCACATTAACCGTTATTATGAATAGTATTAGGAACATTAGTAGTGACAATACTACCGAGCCTATATTTATGCTACGACAAATGCACGTGTGCCGTTTTAGCTCGGGGACAGTGAGCGATAACACAGCAAATAAGACTGTACTTGCCCAAACTGCAACCGAAAACCATAATATACAAAACGACGTAGCCGTTTCTGTTTCAGCATATTGTATGATGAAGTCAAAAAATGATGGTAGATTTAGAGGCATATATGATATAACTGGATTTACTCTGAACGTGAGGGTAAACCCGAGCAAAACGTATATAAACGGCGTTAGGACACCCAAAATGCCGGTTATTAACGTAAACACTTGCTGTTTTGTAATTTTTAATTGTTTTTTCAGGTCGATTCTATCCAAAAGCCATTCCTCCTTTACGTTGAAGTATTTGCATAGTTCTTCTACGTTGGAATCGTTAGGTATTCCCAGTCCACTCTCCCATTTGGCAATCGCGCTCCTGCTCACATAAATTGATTTTGCAAGCGCTTCCTGTGAAAGTCCGTTTTGTTGCCGTAACGTTTTCAATCTTTCCTTAAATTCCATTCGCGCCTCCTATCTTCACATCAACATTGTATCACTGAATGTTTGCAAAGGCAAGATTGGGGGTGTTACTCCGTTCTATAGGCTTGTTACTTTTATTTATAAATAATATTTTGGAAAAAGTGTCATATTTAACGCTTTTTTAGCGCTTTGTTTGATACGCTATTTGTGTATAAGTATATGTATATAACATATTTATGCAAAAATACCATTTAGAATCGGGAGAAGGCGCTTATGAGTGAGAAATCTAATTTGGAATTGGCATACGATTACGACCGGAACATGGAAGAATTAGGGTGCAAAATACTGAGAAAATCCAGAAAAAGAGCTTTGATTTTGACCTTTGTATTTCTTGCTTTAGGTATATTCACGGCAGTCACGGACCAATTTGTTATTGCTGCAATTGGCTTTGTTTTCGCAATTGTCGCATTCGTGCGTTTTTACAAAAGAGGCTCCCAACTGAAAGACATCATCTACGTCAGAAAGGTCGGTTTGGCTAATTCAAAAAAATGGGTGAAAGGGTCTTGACGGCGTTCCTTCTTCTACAAATTTCAACTGGAGCGGCGCAAGTAGCTCCCAATCTACGCAAGCAATTAACGATGTTGTAGACGACGATGTTAATGGACCGAGCAAAGGTTTTTAAGGAGATAAACTATGGGTAAGCGATATAACGGTACAATCAATTACAAAAAGGGTACTTACGTAGGCGACTACAACTCATCAAGAGAACCTGACGGATAGTGGCGTTACGTCGAAAAAAGTGGCGACTGGTGCGATGGCGATTGGGTCAATGGCCATATGCACGGAAATGGTGTTCTGACTTCATATGAAGGAACGTATATAGGTCAATTCCGAAACGACAAACCGCACGGCAAAGGTCAATATGTATTTCGCGACGGTGACGTTATGCACGGTCATGGAAGTCTCGTCGATGATAACGGAACATATGTCGGACAGTTAAAAAATGACAAAAAATGCGGCCGTGGAAAGATGGAATATTCAACAGGGGTCGTTTATGACGGCGAATGGGTAAACGATATCAAGCAAGGTCACGGTGTATGCCATTGGAATGATGGCGACACCTACGAAGGCTCTTTGGAGTTCAACCTGCAACACGGACAGGGTACCGTTACTCTCGCAAATGGGCAAAAATTTACCGCAAAATTCTATCGCGGCAAGAAAGTTTAAAAAAGCACCCGATTGGGTGCTTTTTTTGTGAGAAATTATTTGATGCCAAGAATCTGGAATACTTCTTTGATTTTTTCGCACGCCTCGTCGAGTTCTTCGTGTTTGTGTGTAGCAGAGTAGCTCGTACGTATGAGCGCTTTTCCTACCGGTGTAGCAGGCGATATGACTGGGTTCACGTACACACCTCTTTCGAGAAGGAGGCGGCATGCTGCAAACGCCATCTCATCCTCGTATGTATAAATAGAAATAATGGGAGTGGTGCCGGGAATATATTTTATACCTGCCCTGTCGAGGTTGGCTCGCATATAGTTGGCAACTTCGTTAAGCGCCTGCACGCGTTCAGGATGGTTTGAAAGTATTTCAAGAGCTTTACGGGCGCTTTGGACAGATGCTGGAGTAGGGCTAGCGCTAAAAATATAGGGGCGAGAGGTGTGTTTTACGTAGTCGATAACTTTGGCTGTGGACGCCATATATCCGCCAAGGCTCGCGAGAGACTTTGAAAACGTTCCCATATAGATATCTACGTCATCTTCGAGACCGAAATATTCTGCCGTGCCTCGTCCGTGCGCGCCGAGCACGCCCAAACCGTGCGCATCGTCTACCATCACGCGAGCGCCGTATTTTCTTGCCAGTCGAACGATTTCAGGTAAATTGCAAATCTCCCCACTCATGCTGAATACGCCGTCCGTCACGATAAGTGCGCCACAATTTTCGGGGACGCTGGCAAGTTTGTTTTCAAGATCTTGCATGTCGTTGTGAGCGTAGCGGAGCATTTTACCGAAGCTAAGGCGACAGCCGTCGTAAATTGAGGCGTGATTCTCCTTGTCGCAGATAACATAATCCGAGCGACCAACAACTGCGCTAATAATTCCAAGGTTGCTTTGAAAGCCCGTAGAAAATGTCATTGCCGACTCTTTGTGAAGGAACTCGGCAAGCTCTCGTTCGAGCATCTTGTGTATGTCAAGCGTTCCGTTTAGAAAACGTGAGCCGGAGCAACCTGTTCCATACTTTTTGAGACCTTCAATCCCTGCTTCGATGACTTCGGGGTGTGAAGTCAGTCCGAGATAGTTATTGGAGCCAATCATTATTGTGTGACGACCTTCCATCTCGACTACAGTATCTTGCCCCGACGTTAGTTCGTGAAAATAAGGGTAGATTCCCTTTTTACGTGCAATGTCGTAGTTATGTTCTTTTTCTGTTTTTGCAAAAATATCTATCATGAGTCACCTTTTATGCATACATTTTACGCAAGATGTAGTTAACGAAGCGCGTCGGTAACAGTTTTCCAAGCAAAACAAACACCTTGTATTGCGCGCCTACGGTAACCTTGAGTGGTGGGCGACGTCTTTTGAGCGTCTTTTCAATCACTCGAGCGACCGAATCGGGGCTTTTTCCGTTTTGTTCGTCTTTTTCCATACGACGTATAGATTTGCCGATGTGTCCGCCGTAATCGGCTTCTCCTCCTTCGACGACGCGCGCTTCGGTAAATCCTGTCTTGGTATCTCCGGGAAGAATTGCAGTCACTTTTACACCAAAACGTCGCACTTCACCGTCGAGTGCAAGGGAAAAGTTGAGAACGGCAGCCTTTGTAGCCGAGTAACACGCTTGAAAAGGTATGGGGAGAACGCCAGCAACGGAACTGATATTTATGAGATTGCCATTTGTTTCCTTGAGATATTTCATAGCAACAGAGGAGATTTTGACAACTGCTGTGAGGTTGGTGTCGAATATTTTCTGAATCATCTCGGGCGTAGCATACTCTATAGCGCCTGCGATTCCAAATCCTGCATTATTTATAACGACGTCAATTCTTCCTTCCTTTTGCTTTACTGTTTCAAAAATACTTTCAATCGCATCTAGATCGTTCACGTCCGCGCGAAAACATTCAAACGCTTCGTCGGAGAATTCGTTTAGCGCCAGTCCGTAGACCTTATTTCCGCTTTTGGCGAGTCTTTGTGCGGTTGCAAGTCCTATACCGCTTGAAGCTCCTGTAATAATTACGACTTTATTCATAGCTTTCCTCCATATCTATAATTATAACAGATTACGCTAGAATAGTAAACAAATTTCAATATTAAATAAAAGTGAAATATTTTACTATCAATGAAAGTAGCAATACTTTAAATTGTAGCAAAAAAACAAAGTCTGAATCAATATGATTCAGGCTTTTGCTGTTGTTGAAGTTGTGTTTTTTTCGGTTTGTTTGGTGGGTCACATGGCGCTTGAATTGGTTCTTCAAATTTGAGCTTGCGGAACAATATGAGGAAACATATCGCGTGAGTGAGTGCTGTCAAAATCCAACTGATGGGATAGCTGATGGCGAGCCAGGTGAGGTTGTGGAAGTAGTTAATCGGAAATATAAAGAATATCCAAATTAATCTGAATCCGCATGCACCGCAGGTAGAAATAACTGTCGGTAGCACCGAGTAGCCGATTGCACGTAGCGAGTAAGCGAAAATATCCATCAAGCCGCACAAAAAATAAGTGCCGATTGTTATAAATATGCGTTGCATTCCGAACTCTACGGCATTGCTTGAAGCGTATAATCCGAGCAATTGTTTGTGGAATGACAGCAGGAGAACGCTTGGCACTGCCCATGCTACCGCGACTAACAGCATTACGCGTAGAATTACTCTGCGAATATTGGCTTTGTTTTTTGCACCGTAGTTTGCCGAACCAAAAGTCACCACGCCCTGCGCGCAAGAGTTCATAGCAGTATAGACGAAGCCCTCGAGGGAAGCCGACGCGCCATTTCCGTCAACCAAATACGGTCCGATTGTTTCGCCCAACCCGTTACTTAGTTCATTGACGCTCGTTTGAATCATTACGTTGGAGATAGAGAAGAGTGAGCCTTGAATACCGGCGGGCAGACCAAGTCTCGTGATTTCCAACGCCTCTTTCTTATAAAGACGCGCTTGTTTGAATCGGAAAGTGAAGAAGTTGTCTTTTTTCAAACAAATATACACAAATGCCATTGTCGCAGCCATAAGTTGCGATACTGAAGTGGCGATTGCGACGCCCTTTACGTCAAGGTCAAAGACAATTACTAGCAAAATATTGAGAGCTACGTTAAATATGCCGGAAATGGTGAGGAAATAGAAGGGCTTTTTCGTATCTCCGACAGCGCGTAGCAAAGCCGTGCAGTAGTTGTAAATCATGTTGAAAGGAATTCCAATGAAATAGATTGCCAAATACTGCGTTGACAGGTCAATCAGTTCGCTATTGGTGTTCATCCATCGCAGAAAGAAACGCGAGCAGGTCGCGCCGAACACTCCAATAACTAAGCCGAGTATCGCAGACAAAATAATAGCGGTGTAGGCTACGCGTTGTCCTTTTTCCTGGTCATTTGCACCGTAGCAACGTGACATAAGGATATTTGCGCCGATCGATAAACCCATAAATAGGTTTACGATAAGGTTAATGAGCGCGTTGGTGGATTGGATTGCACCCACTGAGTGTTCCGAACCGAAATAGCGGCACACAACGAGGTCGCTCGCGGTAAATAGTAGCTGCAATATGCCCGACAGCATAAGTGGCGCAACAAATTTTATTAAATTTACTGTCATGCCCTTCTGGGAGGTCATGTCAACTTTCGTGTTAGTCATAAGTTTATGCTATATATGAAATTACTGTAATTAATTATAAGCATTAGAGATTATATCACCATAACATTACACTGACAACTAATGGGCATACCTTTTGAAAAATTTTATTTTGGATTGGCAGCTTTCTGCAAAACTGTTGACGACTAACTAAAATAGCATTAAAATATATCTATCAAATAGTGAGGTGACATTATGAAATCTAAGGTATATTTTACAAAGGAAATCACCCCCGAAAGTCTGATAAGAATTTACGAGGCGTTGGGCGTAGAGCTTAAAGGTAAGGTCGCGGTTAAAATTTCTACTGGCGAGCCCGGCGGACACAACTTTTTAAATCCGCTACTGATTAAAGACCTTGTCCACAAGCTCAACGGTACGATAGTGGAGTGCTGTACTGCGTACGGTGGCAAACGTGACAAGGCAAAAAGCCATTGGAAAACGATACGCGACCACGGTTTCGCCGATATTGCTCCTTGCGACATAATGGACGAAGAAGCCGATATGCAAATCCCTATCAACGGTGGCAAGCACCTTGACGGCTACAACGTCGTTGGTGCTCACTTGCAAAATTACGACTCGATGCTGATGCTTTCTCACTTCAAGGGGCACGTTATGGGCGGTTTCGGTGGCGCGCTTAAAAACATGAGTATTGGCGTAGCCTCTAAGAAGGGCAAAGCCCGTCTGCACTCTGTGGGCAAGACCGACAATGCCAAACTTTGCTGGCTTCATACCAAAGACCAAGACGGATTTTTGGAGTGCATGGCGGAGGCTTGCAAGTCGGTAATTGACTACATGGGGTCGGAAAACATCGTATATATCAACGTTGCCAACCGCCTTTCTATCGATTGCGACTGCGATAGTAATCCTCATGAACCTGAAATGGCAGACATTGGAATCTTCGCCTCTCTTGACCCTGTTGCGATTGACCAATGCTGTTACGACCAAATTATCAACTCGTCCGATGAAGGCAAGGCTTCGCTTGTAGAACGTATGGAAAGCAGACACGCCATTCACACCGTTGAATGGGCGGCAGAACTAGGTATCGGCAGTCGCGAATACGAAATTGTCGAATTGAATTAAAGGTTGCCTATGACAGATATTGAAATAGCGCGCAAGTGCAAATTGGAACACATATCAAATATTGCGAAAAAGTTAGGCATTGCCGAAAGTGACCTGGAGTTCTACGGCAACTATAAGGCTAAGGTGTCTGCCAAGCCTCGAGTTAAAAAGAAGGCTAAGCTAATACTCGTCACCGCCATCAATCCGACGGCGGCGGGTGAGGGAAAGACAACAGTTTCGATTGGACTGGCTGACGCTTTGAATCGCCTTGGCTCTAAGAGTTGCCTTGCTCTGCGCGAACCGTCTCTTGGACCTGTTTTTGGCATCAAAGGTGGCGCAACGGGCGGTGGATTTGCGCAAATATTACCAATGGAAGATATAAATCTGCATTTTACAGGTGATTTTCATGCGATAACGTCTGCTAACAATTTGTTGTCGGCATTGCTTGATAACAGTATTTTCCATGGCAATCCTTTGAATATAGACCCAAATAGGATTGTTTTCAACCGTACTTTGGACGTGAATGACAGAGCTTTGCGTGGTGTGGCAGTAAATCACAACGTTAAAGACACTGTCGAACATGCAGAAAAATTCAACATAACGGCAGCGAGTGAAGTTATGGCAGTGCTGTCGTTAGCTAACGATATTGCTGACCTCAAACGCCGATTAGGTAATATTTTGGTTGCTTTCACGTTGGACGGTAAGCCTGTATTTGCCAGAGACTTACACGCTGAGAACGCAATGGCAATACTTTTGAAAGATGCATTAAAGCCAAATCTCGTCCAAACGATAGGCGGCACGCCTGCGTTCGTACATTGCGGACCGTTCGCCAACATTGCGCACGGTTGTAATAGCGTTCAGGCAACAAAGCTGGCTATGACCTACGCTGATTATACTGTTACAGAGGCGGGGTTCGGCGCAGACCTGGGCGCGGAGAAATTCATTGACGTTAAGTGTCGCGTGTCGGGACTCAAACCAAACGCGGTTGTAATAGTGGCAACGGCGCGCGCATTGAAACTACATGGCGGAGCGGACAAGAATTCCTTGGCGAACGAGGACCTGTCAGCTCTTGAGCGTGGTATGTCCAATCTGCTTCGTCACGTAAGAAATATAAAAGACGTTTATCAATTGCCATGCGTAGTGGCAATCAATCGCTTTGCCACTGATACCGAACAAGAGATTTCAGTAATAAAGAAAGCCGTACAGCGGCTTGGAATTGAGGCTATACCTTGTGACGTATTTAGATTCGGTGGGGCGGGAGCATTGGGGCTTGCAACGGCAGTTGTGAAATTGTGCGGCGCTGACAGCGCTTTCAGCTTAGCATACGACGATAGCGACAGCGTCGAGGATAAGATTCGTAAAGTTGCCACTCGTATTTACGGCGCAAAGGACGTAGAATTTGGCACGAAAGCTATTGAAAGTCTAACTGCATTGCGACGTGTCACAGACATTGATCAACTGCCTGTGGTAATTGCAAAGACGCAATATGGTTTTTCCGATGATCCCACGCTTTTGGGCGCGCCTAACGGCTTTGTATTGCACATTCGCGACGTAGAATACCGTGGTGGCGCGGGCTTTTTGGTCGCGCTAGCAGGTAATATGCTATTGATGCCGGGACTTTCGAAAACTCCCAACGCTGTCAATATGACTATTGATGACGACGGCAATATTGATGGGCTGTATTGACGTATTTTGCGACATGGGGTGAGAATTTTTGAAATTTTTACACCCATATCGCAAAATTGGAAAAAGAATTTGACTGTTTTATACATTTAAGGTGACTAATGAAAAAGGATAAGATTATGCCGAGATTATATTTCAAATATGGAACAATGGGCAGTAGCAAATCTGCGCAAGCTTTGATGTGCAAGTTCAATTACGAGCAGAAAGGTATGAAGGTTTTGCTTGTAAAACCCGAGTTGGATACACGCGATGATAAAGAAGAAAGAATGGTGCGTTCGCGTATCGGACTGGTTGCAAAATGTAAGACAATCTCACGCGATGAGAGCTTTGTCGATTTGTACAATGAATTCAAGGCAAGCAACGGTTGCGATTGTATTATCGTTGACGAGGCGCAGTTCTGTACGACAGAGCAGATAAACCAATTAAAACAATTGACGCGCGAGGTATCGGTGCTTTGCTACGGACTGATGAATGACTTTCGCTGTCAGCTTTTTGAAGGCAGCAAACGTCTTGTCGAGCTTGCCGATTCTTTGCAAGAAATCAAGTCTGTTTGTCGTTGTGGCAGAAAGTCAACCGTGAACGCGCGATTCGTCAATGGCAAGTGTGTTGACGACGGGCCGCAGGTTTTCATCGGCGGCGATGAAAGTTACGAAAGCATGTGCTACTGGTGTTGGCAAGAAGAACTTCAAAAATCTAAAAATAGTAAATAAACAAAAATAATACAAAATGAAAACACCCCGAGGTTGAAGATTAATCGCAACCTTCGGGGTGTTTTTAATAGTCTGCTTATTTGCTTTTAGATTTGTATACGCAACCATCGAGTGCGGTCGAACAGGTTTTCGCCCAGTTTTTGAGGTAGAAATTGCCAAAATTTCCGACTGAGACCTCGCTGTCGCGATAGCGCTTCGCAAGCTCTTTTGCTTTGACGTCTGATTTGATTGTGCCTTTCGTGACGTTGATTTCAATCTCGTCGCCATCTTGCAACACACTAAATAGATTGCGTTCGCCTGTTTCCGGAGTAATGTGACCGATTACAATGCCGTTGTACATGTCTGCTATGCGACCGTCAGTGACGACAGCCACTTTTTCACTCAAACCGAAGCCTTTAAGAAGCGCCAATGTTGTATAAATTTCTCTCATGCCAGGTCCGCTCTTGGGGCCTTCGCCACGAATTACAATTACGTTGCCTGCTTTTACTTCGCGGTGAAGTATCGCGTCAATCGCCATTTCTTCGTTTGCGTAAACTTTCGCCGTCCCGCTAAACGTTGGCTCTCCCTTGTACTGCGCAAACGCCCCGTTTTCTGCGACGTTTCCGCTAATTAAGCGAAGTCTTGAGGAGGGCATTACACTGTTATCTGCTGAACGAATAACGTTAGAATTGAGAACGGTTACGTCTTCGAGCAGTGCTTGCAACGTCGTATCTCCCCCTGCAGCAACGTCACCCTTGATAAGTTTGGCGTCAAGCAGTTGCTTCAACATTGCGTAGACGCCGCCTGCCTTATGAAATTGCGTCATAATGCAAGCGTTCTCGTCCTCTTGGCACAGTAGTGTAGGCGTGACCTTTGACAAATCGCCTATGGATTTAAATGAGACGTTCTTGACGCTAAGTTCTTTCGCAATGGCGATAAGGTTGAGCATAGTTGTGGAGCTACCGCCGCAAGCAAGGTCGAACGTCACGACATTGGTGAGGGCGGCTTGTGTGAGCAAACGTCTCGGCGTACATTTGGCATCGACTAGTTTGCAAATAAGTTCACCTGTCTTGTATGCAATATTTTTCCTTTCAACACTATTTGCTGCAGCAGTACCGTTACCCATTACAGCCAAGCCTAGGGCTTCTACGACGCAGTTGAAGCTATTGGTGCCGTATCTTTCGCAGTCCGTGCCCGGAGCTATTGGCAAATTCGCCTCTATTGCAGATAGGGTTTCAAGAGAGGCTTTTCCCTTCTTTACACTGGCAATTTGCTCATAAAAGTAGGAAAAACCGCGTTCCTTACGCTGAATAACGATTGGCGACATTGTACCGACGCAAACAAATGCGCACGGAATATTTAAACGAATGGCTGCAATCAGCATACCCGCGACGACATTTGGTTCGCTTGCGACAAACACTAAGCCGTCAAAAAAGTCGTTAGAGCAAATAAATTCTACCGAGCTTGCGGTTAGGTCGCGCGAAGGTAAGTCGTATTTAGCAGATTGTCCGCGTAGCAACGTGCAGTCCACAGATGATATATGTTGAATTTTCGCATTTGCGCCGCTGGCAATTACGCCGTCTCTGACACGTTCAGCGAGCTCGTCAAGATGGCTGTGCGCGACAGAAAGGTCGTTATGTGCGGAAATAATACCGATTAAAGGCTTGTCTGTATCTATTCCAACGCATTGAGTGAGCGCCTTTTGCGGAAGCTTGTCAAGTTGTTCTATAAATTCTCGTAGCATAATAAACCTCAGTTGATAGTATTTTATTACTTTATCTTGATGTTGTCAACACTTAGTCCTTTTGTATAATTAGATTTTTTTAAGCTCAAAATAAGAAAAGCAAGGGAAATTTTAGGATTGTACAGGAGGAAAAAGTGAGCAAAAAGGTAGTAATTTGTGGCGTTGACACGTCATCTCTGCCGAAACTATCTGCTAAAGAATCGACGGAGATTCTGGAAAAAATCAGTAATGGCGACATGACCGCCCGAAATTATTTTATAAATTGCAACTTACGTTTGGTGCTTTCCATAGTACAGCGATATTCCTATCGAGTAGATAACCCCGACGACCTTTTTCAAATCGGTTGTGTGGGATTGATTAAAGCAGTGGACAATTTCCGCGTTGACGTCGGAGTATGTTTCAGTACCTATGCTGTACCTATGATTGCCGGCGAAATTCGCAGGTTTTTACGTGAAGGTTCAATGCGCGTGAGTCGTGGAATTCGCGACGTGGCTTATCAAGCGTTGCAGACGCGAGAGAGACTGGAAAGCGAAAGTGTAGACGAAGCGTCAATAGATCAGATTGCCGAAGAAATGAAACTGCCTGTGTACAGAGTTTTGTACTGTTTGGACGCAATTTCCGACCCAATATCACTTTCTGAGACAGTTTACTCCGACGAAGAGGATAGTTTGTCGCTCATGGACCACATTTCCGACACTAAGTGCTCGGAGCATATTTGGGCGGAAAAAGTGACGCTCTTCGACGCGCTCAATTCCCTTGAGGACAAGGAGAAAAATATTCTTCTGAAACGTTATTTTGAAGGGAAAACGCAGATGGAGGTTTCGCGCGAAATTGGACTGAGTCAGGCGCAAGTTTCGCGTTTGGAAAAGAACGCTATGTCGCACTTGAGACAGGAAATGGCTTGACGTATATCTTAGCTTGTCCTAATTTGTCTAAATTGGTGCTTTTTAACAAGTCTCGCGCTTATAGTAGTAGCGGAGTATCGTATGGAAATCAGCTACACGGATTTGCGCGCAAAAGAAGTCGTCAATTTGCAAAACGGTGCACGCATGGGCAAGATTATTGATATGATAATTGATAGCAATGGCAAAAATGTTCTTGGTCTAGTGGTGCCGGGAGCGCGCAAAATATTCCGTTCAAGCGAAGATATCTTCATTCCGTGGTGTAATATTGCCAAAATTGGCAACGACGTGATACTTGTATCGCTTGACGTAAGCTCTTTGACAAATGTAACCAAATCATCAGATATGCACCTAGGCGATCTGTCGCAAGAACATGGCGATAGCGATGATTACTTGTAATTTGGGCTTAAACTATTCCAGAATTTCTGCAAATGTAGAATACTATTTTAGACATAATATACTAAAACGCTGCTAAATTTAATTCGGCGGCGTTTTCTTTTGTTTAACATACTTATAATATAATTTTATACTCAAATATTTGCCTTTTTTGTATCTATTTGATATAATTGTGACATGCTTAAAGAAATACTCGTACAAAATAAGCAATTATTGTCCGACGTAATTGGCGAAAATACAGACCTTGGCTATTATCGAATACAGAAAATAATTCGGTCTAAGAGCGTCAAGGTGAATGGCGTACGTGTGGGTCAGGATATGAACGTTTCTGTCGGTGACACTGTGTACGTATATCTTGCCGATAGAGAAAAGGACAGTATCGAAGTCGTTTATCGCGATGACAACATTTTGGTCGTTAATAAGGCTGCGGGAATTGAAGTCACAGGCGAAGGTTCTCTGACGGAACGTATCAACAATATTTTGACGGATGCAACTGCCGCCCCCGTTCACAGATTGGATCGCAATACTATGGGATTGGTGGTGTTCGCCCTCAATAAGAATGCTGAGAACGAGCTGTTGGCGTCTTTTAAGGAACGCGATATAGACAAAACCTACAATTGCGTAGTAGTGGGAGCACCTAAGCAACCTAACGCTAAACTCAAAGCGTATTTGTTTAAGGATGCAAAAAAAAGTCTGGTGTATGTTTCCGATACTCAAAAGCAAGGCTATCTTCCCATCGAGACGCATTATCGCGTTGTCAAAAATCTTGGCGAGTTGTCGTTACTGGAAGTTAAGCTGATAACGGGCAGAACACATCAGATTCGCGCGCATCTTGCGCATGTCAAACTGCCGATACTGGGCGATGGCAAATACGGAATAAATAAAATAAATCGCAGATACCGAGTCAAAACTCAACTGCTGTGCTGCACGAAAATAACTTTTCACTTTGCGCAGGGGGCTTTGAAGTATCTTGACGGAAAAAGCGTCGTCTTGAATATCGATTTGACGCAATACTATAAGAAGTAAAATTTTTACGAGGTTGTTATGAAAAAAATTTTAGTTGCATTACTGATGGTTGTGTTGCTCTTTAGCTTATGCGCGTGCGGAGTGAACTCAAATAGTTTCATGAGCAGATCTCAGGTTAATTCTTTGTCAAAAGAGTTTTCTGGTGTACAAGCTGTTCTAACTCTCACGTATGAGTCGAATGGCAAGACTATCGACATGAAGGTTACTTATGATTTGCTGTTGGACCAGGCTCCCATTGCGGTCACACGTTTCATTCAGATTGCTAACGACGGCGGATATGACGGAACGCGTGTTGACACTTACAATAGCACCTACAAATACGTAGTGATGGGTAGATACGGTCAAAAGGACGACTCCGATGGCAAGAAGAAATACTACGATTTCAGATCACACGACGTCACTTTTGCGGGTGAATTTAAGCAAAACGGTTATCGCGCACCTAAGGGTGGCTACGCTGAATTCGAGCTATATTCTCTTGCTATGTACCACGTGAACGAAGGCGAGGAATTTAATTCGGCTAACGGCGCGTTTATTTTGGATTTGTCGGGCGAAGATTCGGGATTGAATTCTGCAAATTACGCAGTTTTTGCAAAATTCGCCTCTATGACAATCTTGACCGATGGCGAAGTAACGACGCAACCTACAACTTCTAAGCGTCCGCAGCTTTCCGACAAGTTGGTAAGATTAACAAGCACTACCTCTCGTACTGTCTACGACGCGCACGGCGAGAATCCCACGTCTATCAAGATAGCCTCCAATGAAGTCACTGTGACGGTGGAAATCTTGGGAGATTACGACTGGTCGAAATTGCCTATAATTCGGTAATTAGATGTCGAAACAATAAGGCAGCCAACGCGGTTGCCTTTTAAATTATTTGTATTATGTTGAAAATTTCTAGCGTAGATAAAAATTCAATTGCCAAACGTATTGGGTTGAAACGCGACGACGAGATAGTGGCATTCAACGGTGAGCCTGCTAAGGATATGTTAGACGTGGCATATTTTGATTCCCAATCATCTTTTACTGTTTCGGTGAGGCGCGGCAAAAAATTGCTCACATTTACGGTCAAAAAAGACGCCAATCTCGATATGGGTTGGAATTTTTGCGACGAAAGCTACATAGAACCACGTTGGTGCGCTAATAAATGCATATTTTGTTTCGTCGATCAACTACCTGAGGGACAGCGCAAAACGTTGTACGTCAAGGACGACGATTGGCGTCTGTCTTTCGTGTCGGGAAACTTTGTCACGCTGACGAACTTGTCTGACGCTGAGCTTTCGCGCATAAAGGACAAAAAATTCTCGCCACTGTACGTTTCGGTTCATGCTACTGATGACGACGTGAGAAGAAAATTACTTGGCAATCCTACGGCACGTCCTATTATTCCTCTACTAAGTGAGCTTGCGGAAAGCGGCATAACAATGTATACGCAGGTTGTAATGTGCCCCGAACTCAACGACGGCGACGTGTTGAAGCAGACCATGGAGGACTTGTTCGCGTTGTATCCTGCCGTGCAGAATCTGGCAATAGTCCCTGTGGGCTTGACAAAATATCGCTGCGGCTTACAGCCGTTGCAGGAAGTTAGCAAGTCAGTCGCTTCAAAAACTATTGATATGGTGGAGGCGTTCGATGCCGAGTGTTTCAAGAAGACCGGCGCCCATTTCGTTTATTGTTCTGACGAAATGTATGTCTATGCCCAACACGAAATTCCTCCGTATGAATATTACGGAGACTTTGAGCAATTGGAGAACGGCGTGGGACTTGTTGCCGATATGCGCTATCAGTTTGACTTGGCACTGCGCGATGCAACAGCTGCGAAAAAAGAGAGTTTTACCGTCGTTACTGGCGTCGCCGCAACTCCGTTCGTTCAGCAAGTCATTGATAAAGCAAAACATCTCTTTCCCGAATTGAAAGCCAACGTCGTCACAGTAATCAACAAGTTCTTTGGCGAAACGGTGACGGTGGCGGGTTTGGTCGTCGGGCGTGATATCATTGACATTTTGCGCGGAAGAGACGACCTTGGGGACGTGCTGTTGCTTCCTCGCGTAATGCTACGCGAAACGGAGGACGTTTTTCTTGACGGAATGACACTAGACGAACTCAGAAAGACTGTTGGCAAAAAAATAGTAATCACGACTGACGGATACGATTTCTGTCAGGCTATGTTGGAGTGCGATTTATGATTAAACCTTTAGTTGCCGTGGTGGGAAAGCCGAACGTTGGCAAATCCACGTTTTTTAATAAAGTGTGCGGCGGCCGCATATCAATAGTTTCGGACATGCCAGGCGTCACTCGCGATAGAGTTTATGCCGACGCCGAGTGGCTTGGCAGAAAGTTCACGCTCGTCGATACCGGTGGAATTCAGCTCAAGAGCGATGACATCATGTTTCGTCATATCAAAGAACAGGCTCAGATTGCGTTGGATTTAGCCGACGTGATACTGTTTTTTTGCGACTATAAGACCGGTTTGACTACCGAAGACTACGACGTTTCTGCGCTCTTGCGCAAGACGAGTAAACCTGTAATTTTAGTAGTAAATAAGGTTGACAACTTTGCGGAAGCTGACCTTACAGATTTTTATTCGTTGGGTTACGGCGATTTTTTTCCTATTGCCGCAGAGCAAAAACAGGGCGTTGGCGACTTGCTAGACCAGGTTATCTCCTATTTTCCGTCCTCAGACGAGACTGACGAGGAGGAAAACGTAATAAAAATTGCCGTAGTGGGCAAGCCAAATGCAGGCAAATCTTCGCTAGTCAATAGAATTCTCGGATACGACCGCACAATTGTCACAGACATTGCGGGAACAACTCGCGACGCAATCGATACGCCTTTCACATACGAAGGGCAAAAGTATATCATAATCGACACCGCCGGTATGCGCAAAAAGCGCGCGATAGAAAGCGACAGCGTTGAACAATACAGCGTCATGCGTTCATTAAATGCAGTGCGTAGGGCAGACGTTTGCTTAATTGTAATGGACGCAAGCGTCGGATTGACTGAACAGGACGTAAAAATAGCCGGTTTTATACACGAAGAAGGCAAGCCGTCGGTGGTGGTAATCAATAAGTGGGATTTGATAGAAAAGGATACTCACACGGTTGAGACTTTCAAAAAACATCTTTCCTGCGATCTCGCTTTCATGGATTATTTCCGCTATATTACCGTATCTGCTCTGACGGGACAGCGTGTTCAGAAACTTATGGAAGATGTGAATTACGTTTATGCAAAATCCACCTTCCGCGCAACTACAGGTACTCTCAACGACGTTGTTTCCGATGCTGTTCGCGCTGTGGAACCGCCTTCCTCTAAGGGTAGACGGGCAAAGATTAAGTACGTGACGCAACCGTCAACACAACCGCCTACCTTCGTTATTTTTACAAATGACGCCAAGCTGATACATTTCTCTTATCGTAGGTATTTGGAGAATTATATACGCCGCGCGTTTGCTCTTGACGGAACGCCGATTAAACTGATCTTCCGTGACGGAAGTGACAAGGACGAGTAATGTTTGAAATTTTTAAACAATTTTGGTGGCAATATTTGTTGCTCGCTCTGTGTTGCTATTTTGCGTGTAATATAAATTACGCCGTCATATTTTCTCACATATTCAAGAAAAGTGACGTGCGAGATTACGGCAGTGGCAATGCGGGTACGACGAATATGTTCCGTGTATACGGACTTAGAATGGGCGCGATAACGTTCGCTTGTGACGCACTTAAAGGCGTAGTGTGTTGCTTGCTTTCTAAGCTTATTTTTAGTAGCTTTTGCGATGCGGAAGCTACTACGACGGCGGGATATATTGCCGCGCTCTTCGCGATATGGGGTCACGTTTTTCCTGTTTTTTATAAGTTTCGCGGAGGTAAAGGCGTGGCTACAGCCATTGGCGCAATGTTTGTTTTGCAGCCGCTTTTCTCGCTGTGTTGCGTATTGCCCTGTTGTATAGTTTTGCTACTCTCCGATAGAGTTTCGGTCATGAGCTTGTTGGTTTCGCTGTTTGTGATTGTATGGAGCTGGGCGGCTTGGGGAGTAAACGTGAACGAACCTGTAATCTACATAAATATCGACACCTTCTGTTGCGTCTTGGACACGTTGATGTTCGGTACGGTAATTTTTGCGCATAGGCACAACATTTTACGTATTTTTACAGGAAAGGAGAAGCGCACAGGCTTGAGAAAGGCTCTCAGAGGTAAGTCTGACAAAATAGTTAAGTAAGCGGTTGTGACAAATGACGATTAAAGAATGTAGCAATTATAAGCAAATAAATAAAATAACGATAAGTAAGCCGCTGGGTGAAACTCAATATTTGCGTATCACTATCAGACGCGCGTTAATTAAAAATTCTGAAGTTTTTCAGGCGGAAAAATTTACGCAAACGCAGGTTTTTCACGAAAATATCCCTTGCACAGACTTGTCTTACTGGCTGGAAGCTAACGCCCTGTTCAAGTACAGGCAAATATGTGTCGTATTGACGGACAGTGACGTGACTTATCTTTTCTCCAAAGACGGACGCGTCAAGCGTATGCAACGTTCAACGGCTAACAAAGGCGTTGAACTACTATCTAACAACCGCCGCAAAAATTACATTTTAAACGAAGGCGACGATATTCCTGCGCTTATCGACTTGGGCATTTTCACAAAGGACCGTAAAGTCGTAAACAGCATGTTCGATAAGTTTAAGCAGATAAACCGTTTTGTGGAAATTCTTGACGACGAGATTAAAAATTTTGATGGCAAAGATATTACCTTGTTGGATTTCGGTTGTGGCAAATCGTATTTAACGTTTATTATTTATCACTATTTAGTGAGCGTCAAAAAATTAAACGTGCATATCATCGGTTACGACCTAAAAGCCGACGTCGTGGAACATTGCAATAGTCTTGCGAGAAAATACGGTTATAGCAATTTGGATTTTGTCGTAGCGGACGTGTCCAAAGACAAACTTTATGACAAGAAAATCGACGTAGTGGTATCGTTACATGCTTGTGACACGGCGACGGACTACGCGCTGCACTATGCTGTTAGCCACAACGTTCCGTATATCTTTTCCGTACCTTGTTGTCAGCACGAAGTCAACAAGACGATTAAGCGCGGCGGAGAGCTTGACGCGTTATTGAAATATGGCATAATTAAAGAGCGTGTCTCGGCTTTATTGACCGATACCGTACGCGCAATGCTCCTTGAAGATGAGGGCTATTCGGTTGACGTAATGGAATTTGTTGATCTTGCCCATTCTCCCAAAAACCTAATGCTTCGCGCGCGTAAGACTAAAGCAAAAAACAACAAAAATTGTGAAAAAATCGCTGATTTGATGCAAAAGTACCAATTCAAACAAACCCTTTTTGCCCTGTTGCAAGAAAGAAAATAATATATTTCAATTAAAAAATAACATTGTATAAATTGTTTCAGCTCAACGCGAAAGTTGAGCTGTTTTTCTGTACTAATACGCGAGCGTTCCTCATATAATCTACCATACAAATTTGGGAGGAAAATATGAACAATATTTATCAGGACATTTCCGAAAGAACGAATGGAGATATTTATATAGGCGTGGTGGGGCCTGTACGCAGCGGAAAGTCAACCTTTGTCAAAAACTTCATGGAAAAGTTAATTCTGCCGAATATTACCAATAAAAATGAGCGAAAACGCACAACAGACGAGCTTCCTCAATCGGCAGACGGCAAAATTATTATGACCACTCAACCTAAATTTGTCCCAAACAACGCCGTGAGGCTGTCTCTCGACGACAAATCCACGGCTAACGTTCGCCTGATAGATTGCGTAGGTTATTTGATTGAAGGCGCTGAGGGGCATTTGGAGGGTGACAAAGCGCGTCTTGTCAATACTCCTTGGTCGACGGAGCCTATTCCATTTGAAAAAGCGGCAGAAATTGGTACTCAAAAGGTTGCCGCTGAGCACTCGACAATCGCGGTTGTGGTGACTACGGACGGCAGTATTGGCGAAATTCCTCGTCAAAACTACGTCGCGGCAGAGGAGCGAGTCGTCAAAGAGTTGAAATTGGCGGGCAAACCTTTCATAGTGGTGCTAAACTGTAAGAAACCCAACGACGCTAAGTCTCATGAGCTTGCAGCCACATTACAAGAAAAATACGGCGTATCTGTATTGCCTCTCAATGCTCTTGACGCTAGCGGTGCGCAGATGGAAGAAGTATTGCGCGGAATTTTGAAGGAATTTCCTGTTAGACGTATAGCGGTGAATCTTCCGACTTGGATGCGCGCGTTGTCTACCGATAACAAAATCATCGTTGATATTTTAGACAAAATCAAAGCTCACAGCGCGCAAATCAATAAGATGAAAGATGCGGAAAAATTATCTGCGGCATTTGCAGATTGCCCCTATCTTAGCGAGGCGCAGGTAGAAAACCTTGACATGGGGCATGGAGTCGCAAGCTGTACTCTTACTCCCAAGCCCGAACTATTCTTCCAAGTTCTTTCGGAAGAGGCAAAGATGGATATTACTGACGAATATTCACTTATGAGCTTTGTTACCAATGCCGCATACGCGAAGAGTAGATTTGAGGCTATGAAAGACGCGCTTGATGAGGCAGACGCTAACGGTTACGGAATTGTTTATCCGCAGATGGACAGAATGGAACTCAACGAGCCGGAAATGGTGAAGCAGGGCAATATCTATGGCGTTAGACTCAAGGCGACGTCGCCCAGCTATCATATAGTGCGCGTAGATGTGGCTACAGAGGTCAGCCCGATGGTGGGTACAGAGCAACAAAGTCAATATCTCCTCGCCGAATACAAACAAAACCCGCAAGCTATTTGGAATACAAATATGTTTGGTAAAACTATGGCAGGGCTTGCTAAAGAAGGCTTAGAGGGCAAATGCACGGCAATGCCTATAGAAATCAAGCAGAAAATTACTCGCACGATAGGTAAGATTGTGAACGAGAATCGCGGCGGACTGATTTGCTTGCTGTTGTAATCGCTCAAATGTATTAACTATTACAGAAAATAGGTATTTGCAGAATACTATTTTAGACATAATATATAAAAGGGGCCATAATGACCCCTTTTATATATTATGAAGTATGTTGTTTTGCACGGTGTGTTATTCTGCGTCGTTATATAGTTCTTTTAGTTTTTTGAGAATACGGTTTTCCAGTCGTGAAATCTGTACCTGCGACACACCGAGTTTGCGAGCAATTTCACCTTGCGTCATATCGCGAAAATAGCGCAAAATAACGATTTTTTGTTCGCGCGGTTGCAATTTGTTTAGCATGTCTTTTAATATAACTTTATCAAGCATTTTTTTGTCGTCGTCCGTTGGCAAATGCTCGATAAGCTCGGTTTGTTTGCCGTCGCTGTCATTTGCCTTTTCGTATAACGACACAGGCAATTTTGTCGCGTCCATTGCAAAGACAACCTCTGTCGGTTCGAGGTCGAAGTGTCGCGCAATCTCTTCAACGGTTGGATTTTCACCATTTTCTTTGATTTGCTCGTCTACATAACGCGTAATTTTACTTGAAAGACTTTTGAGAGATCTAGATACTTTCAGATAGCCGTCGTCACGCATGTAACGCTTTATTTCTCCTAATATCATTGGCACGGCATACGTGGAGAATCTCACGTTGTGTTCATACGAGAAATTCTTGATGGATTTCAGTAAGCCAATACTGGCAATTTGATACAAATCGTCGTATTCGATATGCTTGCCAAGAAAGCGTTTGATTATGCTTTTTAATAGTGGGGCGTTTTCTGTTAGCAGAGTCGTGGTGGCAAACTCGTCACCTTCTTGCGCTTTGCTAATCAACGCCATCGTTTCTTCGTGGCTCAGCATAGCGCACCTAACCGACTTTTTTTGTAAGTTTAACGTTAGTTAGCCCTTCTTTTGAGTTAACTTCTACGGTATCGCAAAATGCCTGCATGACGGTAAAGCCCATTCCCGAGCGTTCGCCTGTGGATACGGTAGTATAAAAGGGGCGCATTGCTTGCTCGACGTTTTCAATTCCTTTACCGAAATCGGTTATTTCGACGAACATGGTATCTTCACTTAGTCTGCACGCTATCTCGATAGCCCCTTGCTGCGCGCTCTCGTATCCGTGCACGATACAGTTCGTCACGGCTTCCGAAACGGCAGTTTTGATATCCTCGACTTGCTCCAAGGTTGGGTTTAGTTGTATGAAAAACGCTGCTACAACGCTACGCGCAAAGCTTTCATTTTCCGATTTTGCTTCAATGGTTAGCTTCATACTGTTGGTAAATGTCATATCTATCCTCGCTCATTTTTACTGTTTGATATTTGTTTAATTGGTTCAAATTTTGCCAATAATTTCGTACAATCCCGACATCTTGAATATTTTGTCTACCGTTGGCGACGGATTGCGCACGTAAACACTCCTATTTTGTTTACGAATTAACTTGTATCTGCCAATAATTACGCCGATACCGGTTGAATCCATAAAGGACAGTCGCGACAACTCGAATATTACCGAGTTGAAATTGCTTTCTGATATTTGCGCGTCAAGTCTCCGCCTAACAAATTCGGCAGAGTGCTCGTCGAGCTCGCCCACAAGCCTAAAAACTAATGCCGAACCTTCGTAATCTGTAAAAACTTCCATTGTTAGCCTCCGACTTCAATGATAGTGTGACTGTGTTGCAAGCTTATGCAATGTTTTGTAATAAATCGCAACAAAATGTCGAAGTGTTGTTCACGTAAACTCAACTTCTTTGATAAAAAATTCTAAAAAATACCTATAAAAAAGTTGACATTGCGCGTAAAATATTGTAAGATAAACAAGCTGATGTTTTACATCGGGGTGTAGCGCAGTTTGGTAGCGCACATGGTTTGGGACCATGGGGTC
>JAFLVL010000021.1 GCA_022508325.1 Clostridiales bacterium
AGCAAAATTTATAAGAGAGGTACTGCGAAATGAAACAAGGTATACATCCGAATTATCACGAAGCGACTGTTGTATGTGCTTGTGGCGCAACTTTTAAGACAGGTACAACCAAAGATACCGATACTATCAAGGTTGAAATCTGCAATAAATGCCACCCCTATTTTACAGGTAAGCAAAAGCTTGTAGATGCAGGCGGACGCGTTGACAAGTTCAAGAAAAAGTACGGTCTGGAATAATAACAAAGCATTTAAAAAGGAAGCAAAAATTTGCTTCCTTTTTCTTTTGCCTTCAACTATTTTAAAGGCAACCCACACTGAAGGCGAGGGTGTTGGGCAGTCAAAACAATCTGCAACACGCGTGCTGTGCTTGCACGCGCAGTGAAGCCGTTTTGCGCCAATACCCGAATTGATTACTTTTCGCGAGAGAAGGTAATCACTATGACTATTTTCAAACCATAGTAGTATGAAGTATTCACTACTTCCCAACCTTGCTGCGCCATTTCATTCATCTTTTCTTCGGCTTGTTGTATGTTCTTTGCACCGACAACTTTATACTCTTTCACCCTTTTCTCCTTTTAAGAGTTTTTCTAATTGTGGTTACTTACAGAAATATTTGAATGTGCAACTTTGCCTACGGGCGTAAAAAATTCCTAGTTGCCCAGCCGGTGAGGCTGCAACCGCGGCGAGCGGCTAACCAAGCGGAATGAAAATATTTGCGCCGTCGCCCATGACTTCGGGAAGCTTGCCGTCCCACTTCTCAAGGTATGCGATATACTTCAGATAATCTTGTATGAGCTGAATTTCTTCTGCGCTCTTACCTGTGAAGTCGATAGCGTAGATAATTCCGTCTTCAACTTCCGTTTCAGTAATTGTAAAGCCAAGCATACGCGCGACTTCGATAGACTTGACCTTCAATGCGTTTGCCTCAGCCTCTGCGCGCACTCTCACTGCCTCTGCGTCGCCTTCTGCGCGAGCGATATTGGCTTCTGCCTCTAATTTCGCCACTTCAAGCTCTTTTTCCGCCTCGATTATTGCCTTTTCCTTTTCGTATTCGGCTTTCAGCTTTTCCTGTTCGGCAATCATTTTGTCCTCAACGGTCTGTTCGAACTTGTCGGAAAAGTCAATGTTAGTCAGCACCACTGCCACGATATCTACAAAGTAGTTTTCGTCAATAGCGCTCTTAACGGTTTCTTCCACCTCGGGGGAGATTTCCGCACGCGTTTCGATAATTTGCATAGCAGAGTACTGCGACAGCACCGACTTGGTCTTTTCGATAGATACGCTTGTGATACGGTTCTCGAGAGTGCTCAGCGTGCCGTAACGGTTGGCAACGTCAATAACCTTGTCTGCGCGCACCTGATACTGCACCGTCATCTGAATGTCCATCGTTTGCGCGTCCTTGGAATACGCAGCAGTGTGAACTTCGAGATTTTGCACCTTTACATCGTAGCGTTGGTAGGTTTCTGTCAGCCAAAAGTCGAAATGTGTGCCTGCGGCGCGAGTTGCCCGAGCTTCGCCCAAGTGCTTGACGACCGCGACCTCACCGGTGTCGACCGTGTGAATGCTGAACGGAACAATCAGAAACACAAGCGCGAATGCTGCGCCCACCGCAACGCAAACGGTGAATAATTTTTTGTTGTAGCGCTTTCTGCCGTGAAAAATCACCGCACCAAACACGCACAATCCAATCAAAACAGCCAAAACAAATGCAACGATAGCTCCAATCATTTTTCTTTCCTCCTTTCACGTCTCGTGAACTAAACATTTACTTAGCCACAATCAATTTACAAATATATTTTATACAAAAGTTAACCGTTATGTAAACCCAATTTTTACTGTTCTGACGCGAGTTTCTTGTAATTTTTACAAAAAAATGGGGAGGCCTTTTTGAGGTGATCTCGCATTCAGACGAGTTTATTCGGGCTAAAAGCGCGTCAACCAAATTGTAAACAAAAATGCAAACAAATCTTCAACTCGTTTTATTTTCTAAAACCGTCTTAGAGGCAATATTCTATGGTGGCGAAGGTGTTCGGATTGGGGCATTGGGAGCCTGCGAGCACTAGACCACAAGACGAATACCCGAGCCACTTCCCGATCCGCTACCCAAAGATTATGAAGTCCGCGTCTTTGCCTACCTCTATTGTTCCTATTCTGTCGTGTAGCCCTACAAGGCGAGCGGGATTGACAGTCCACAGCTTTATTGCCTCGTGTAGTGGCAAGCCTGTGAACGTCACCGCGTTGGCAAGCCCCTGATAGGCGTCCAAAGTGCTGCCCGCGCGTGTATTCGTACCTGTGAGGAAGGCTTCGCCGCACTTGACCGTGACGCTTTGTCCAGCTAGAGTGAACACGCCGTCGGTGAGTCCTGCTGCCATAATGCTATCTGTGACGCCAATGACCTTGTTGACACCCTTGATCTTGACGAGCAACTTCAAAACGTCTTTATCTACGTGCTTGCCGTCGCAAATTACCTCACAGAACGCGTCTGACGCGAGAGCCGCGCCCGCAACATTGAGATTGTGCCTATCTAGCTGCGACATTGCGTTGCCCCAGTGTGTAAAAGACTTTGCGCCGAGTTTCAACGCCTTCTTGACGATCTCGCCGTCCGCTCCGCTGTGCCCAATAGACACTACTACCTTCTGATCCGTCACCTCGGATATGAACGCCAACGCGTCGGGCAGCTCGGGGGCGACGGTTACAAGCTTGATTTTGCCTTCTGCTGCCTTCTGATAGGTCAAAAACTTGTCCATAGAGGGTTTTTGCAACAATTCCACAGGCATTGCACCGCAAAATTCCCTACTCAAAAACGGTCCTTCAAGGTGTATGCCCTTAATCTCAGGGTAATCCTTGGCGATCTCTGCAATTAGCGCCACCTGACGACAAATTACTTCGTCGGTATCCGTCATGACGGTGGGGAAAACCGTGCCTACGCCGTGGGAAATGTAAAAATCCAGAATTTTCTTCATTCCGTCGGCATCTGCTGTGTTGAAATCGTAGCCTACCGCGCCGTGAGTGTGAATATCCACGAGCGCGGGCAATACGTAGCGGCGAGTGCAGTCAACTACCTCCGTTTCGTCGTCTGCGACGATGTCGGGGGCGATTTCTATAATTCTGCCGTGATTTGCCACAATGTCCGTTTGTACCAGCTTACCGTCTATCAGGGCGTAACCGTTTTTGTATAAAATCATAATTTTACCTCGAAAAGTATTGTATCATATCGAGCAAAATAGGTCAACGCCTCTATACAACCCCCTCAGACACCTAACGGCGCCGGCTTCCCATTTACTAAGAGGAGACTTTTATCAGCACATTGAATTGTATCTTATACACAAAACTCGCAAAAAATATAATAAAATTGCTTAGTCAAATATTGTATTTGCATTTATAATTGTGTTAGAATAAGACTTGATATAAGGAGGCTCAAATGTCAGACAACATAATAACTTGCATCGGCTTGACCAAAACGTACAAGGGACTGACGGCGGTAGACCACGTAGATATGGAAATTAAACGCGGTGCAATCGTCGGCTTGGTAGGCAAAAACGGCGCGGGCAAAACCACACTTATTCGCATACTGACAGGTCTTGTCAAACCCACCTCGGGCAGTTTCGAAATACACCCCGGAGGCACTCGCAACAGCGCGACAGTAGCCGCAATGGTGGAAACGCCGTCGTTATACCTCAACATGACGGCAATGGAAAACCTGACTGCGCAATGCAAGCTGTTAGGAATCGCCGCAGACATAACATATCTGCACGAAACTTTGCAGCTCGTGGGACTTGACCCGCTATTGAAACAAAAAACGAAGAATTATTCTCTCGGTATGAAACAGCGCTTGGCGATAGCCATGACGCTCGTGGGCAAGCCGCAACTGTTAATCCTCGACGAGCCTACCAACGGACTGGACCCGCAGGGCATACACGATATGCGCGAAGTTTTCGCCAGACTAAACGAACTCGGCGTGACGCTACTCATATCCAGTCACATTTTGCCCGAGCTATCCAAGCTTGCTACGGAATTTTACATAATGGAAAAGGGGCAAATCCTAAAACGCATAACCAAAGAAGAAATCGAAGGCGACGACGACCTCGAAAAGACCTATCTCGAACTGCTTGGCGGCGGCCCTGCGCCAACGGTTCACGATATATTCACGATGAAAGGAGGCAAATAATGTTAAACGTATTAAGTACACAACTTTATCGCCTCAAAAAGAGCAAGCTATTTTGGGCATTGTTCATTGTGTGCGCGGTATTACCTTTTTTGGGCGCGCTATTTATATCAGGCGTAACCTCAATACTGGAAAATAATCTATCGGGCGAAAATGCAGACTTGTTTGCCGAACTAATGGGAAAGGGCGGCGAAAGGACGCTGTCGGCAATAAGCTCATTGACGAGCCTTAGTAGCGATGCGGCGCTGTTCTCGCTGATATGCTCAAGCATATTCCTCAGTGGCGAATTCAGCGGTGGCGCAATTCGCAACATGGTACTCGCCAACAAAAGTCGCACGCAGATATTTTTGTCCTTCTTGTCCGTCGCGCTTGTCATAGGTTTCTCCTACCTTGGCGTGTCCTACGTTTCAACGCTGTTGTTCTACGGCGCATTCATTGGCTTTGGCGGGGTTACCGTCTCGGCAGCAATCAGCAGTTGCTTCACTTCGCTGTTTTTGGGCGTGCTGTCCATTGCTCTTGTGCAATCGTTAGTGTGCCTGTTCGTATTTAGCACGCGCAAAACGGGTCCTACAGTGGCTTTCCCGATACTTTTCATCCTATTCGTACCGTCAATTATCACCTTCATTGCCGAACTTATTTTGCAAATGAAATTATTCGCCGGACAAACTGTATCAGAAGCGTCGCTAAGTTGGGTACCGCTATGTAACATGACTTTGTTTGACGCAAATAATGTTGACGGCGCGTTAGTGGGCAAAATTGCACTGTACAACATACCCATCACGGTGTTGTTCGCTACACTTAGTTGGGTGGCGTCGAAGAAAGACATGAAGTAACGCCTCGGGTATTCGATTTGAGGCCTAGCGCTTCACGATGTCCCCAAATCGAACACCCTCGGCTGCATAAAAAATATCTTTAATTCGATTAGTTAAAAAATATAAAGCCTCACCTGTGAAAGGAGAGGCTTTTGCTTATTTTGGTGATTTACTTTTTTGTAATTTTATGTACAGGAAGGTCGGGAATGTATTTGACGAGAATACCGCCACGCAAGAGCGCGTACAAAATTGCGGGAATTAGAATCAGTTGCGTGATAATACCCGCCCATGTTGAGGTGAAGTCCGCCGCGAAATACGTCCACAACGCCGCAAAGAAGGTTTGGTCGCCGGATACAATCAGCGTCTTGACAAATGCGTGAAGAGCGCGACCCACTACCATTGCAATGACGAGAACAATCGTTGAATAGAACTTGTTGGTTTTCGGATTTTTGAGAAATACATTGCGCAACAGTCCTGTTATCAGACCGTACATGGCAAGCTCCACCATCATGGGCACTGCCCGCGTATACGTAAAGGACGCATTAGTCAAAGCCGAAATCAAAGGAGTGACAACGCCTGCAATCAATCCGTAAATAGGTCCGCACAAAATGCCAACAATAAGAATTGGGAAATGCATTGGCGCAAACAAATTGGCTAGTCCCATCTCCATGAATGCGTGCAATGTTGACGCCAAAATGACCGCTACGGCGCACAGCATTGCAGTAGTTACGGTATTTAATGTGTTGAAGGCGCGCGGTTTAGCGTTTTTTTTTGCTTTTTCGGAAGTGTTACCAAACATTGCGTCGGTCTGCGCCTTGATCGCGTCAAATTTCGCTTGGTTGCCTTCCTTATCTCCGCTGACGGTGATATAGCACTTAATGAGAGGCTCCGTTCCGCTCGGACGAATTATTAATTGACTGCCGTCAGCGCTGCGGTATCTCAAAACGTTGGAAACAGGCAGGTCATATTTTTGCTGTGTCAAAAAGTCGCAGGTATCTACGACCTTGCTGTTGCCGAGAGTAGTAAGCGGTTTTTTGCGCAGGTTAGAGAGTAGCTTGTTTTTCAGCTCTTCGCCGTCCACACCTGCAAACTTGTAGCTTAGCGTCTGCTCGTGATAGTAACCGTGTTGCTCACAAAGCTGTTCAAGTCGGTCAACGAGAGTCATGCCATGTTGCTTGTGATAGGACGCGCATTGAGCAATCAGCATCGCCGCCACTACACCGTCCTTATCGCGGACGTAGCTGCCCTTGAGATAGCCACAGCTTTCCTCAAATCCCAATACGAAACTGCGCTTCTTGCCTTGCTTTTCCAACTGCGCGATGACGTCGCCGATATACTTAAAGCCGGTCAGAACGTCACGCGTCTTTGCGCCGTAGGACTCTGCCACTGCATCGGTCATGGTTGAGGTAACTATCGTCTTGACAATCACAGCCTCGTCGGGCATTTTGCTGTCGGCGGCAAGCTGATTGAGTATGTAGTCCGTGAGCAGAACGCCAACCTCGTTGCCGGAAAGTCTGCGGTAAGTTCCGCCGTCCTTTGCCGCTACGCCGATTCTGTCGCAGTCGGGGTCGGTGGCAATGACTATGTCTGCCTTCTTTTCCGCAGCCAAATCCAACACCAGTTTCAAAGCCTCGATTTTCTCGGGGTTTGGATAGGGGCAGGTTGTGAAATTGCCGTCGGGCTTGCTCTGCTCCGCAACAATATGCAAATCGGTAAGTCCGCATTTTGCGAGCATTTTAGGCACTACTCTATAACCTGCGCCGTTCAACGGTGTGTACACTGCGGATAGATTGCTGATGTTACCTACACCCTCGTCTATCACGGCCTTGACGTAAGCGTTCTCCAGCTTCAGTTCGCTGTATGTGATGAGCGTATCCGTATACTCGGAAAATATCGGCAAAGGCTGTGCAAACATATCTACTTTGTCTATATACGACGTCACTTCGTCGGCGGCTTCGTCGAGTAGCTGACAGCCCTTGTTGTCGTAGACCTTGTAGCCGTTGTATTCAGATGGATTGTGGCTGGCAGTGACGTTGATACCTGCGTCACAGCCTAGCTCCCGCACCATAAAGGACAAAAAGGGCGTTGGCATACATTCTTTTGTGATTACTACGGCGATACCGTTTCTTGCCAGCGTTGCCGCTGCCGTTTCGGAAAACTGTTGACTGTTGATACGCGAGTCGTAGGTTATGGCGCATTTTTTCATGCCGTGAGCGAGCATGTATTGGGCAAGTCCCTGGCTCGCCTTGTAGACGGTGTAGACGTTCATTCTGTTAGTTCCCGCCGACATTACGCCGCGCAGTCCTGCCGTACCAAAGGACAAGTCTTTTGTGAACGCCTCTTCGATTTCCTTGCCATTCATTTCTTTCAACTCGGCAAGAAGATGATTGTCTTTGACGTTATTCAGCCAAAGTTGATATTTTTCCTTAAAGTCCATCGTTCCTCCTCTAAAATTACATTTTTATCGTTATGTTATCAGTTCCGTTAATATTTGCGCATACAAAAGCGCCTAAAGCCTTTTGCATTGTCTCTATGTCATTCACGCCGCAGGTTTCGCACGCCGAGTGCATTGCCAGCTGCGCAATACCTATATCGCACGTCTTCATTCCTGTGCGGTTGGCTGTGGCAAGTCCCAAAGTCGTGCCGCATCTTAGGTCGCTGCGGTTGTAATAGTCCTGATACTTGACACACGCCATATCCAGCAAGCGTTTGAACGCCGCCGACGTCAAGCCGTCCGTCGCATAATTCGTGTGGTGCTTTATTACTACGCCGCCGTTCAGGTGAACGCGGTTCAATGGGTCGCTCTTTTCGGGGTGAGCGGGGTGAATTGCATGTCCGTTGTCGACAGACAGCACCATGCCGTTCTCGCGAGCGGCTAGGTTCTCGGCATAGCTCATATTGAGACCCTCGGCAATAGCGTCGAGCACCTGATTGATAAAATTGGGCGAGCCTTGACGCGTGCCACTGCCGATTTCCTCGTTATCGAGGCACGACACCACCGCAATATTGTTCGGCTTGGCGGTCAATATAGCCTGAATCGAAGTGTAAACACTCGTCAAGTTGTCAAGCCGTGGCGATGACAAAAATTCGCCGTTGACGCCACTAATAAACGCCTTTTCGTCGGGTACGACGTACAGATCTGCATCCAGCACCTTGCCGTCTGTCAGTGTCGCGTACAATTCACACTCGTTTTGAGCAAGCATTGGCAATGTGTCAAGTTGCGGATTGAGTAACAGACTGTCGTTTGCGGTCGGATTGTGGTGAATGGCGAGCGACGGTATGACTACGTTGTAGTCGCTCGTCACAACTTTTGATTGAACGCCGTTTTGAGTTTCCACAACCACTCTGCCTGCAATCTTCAACGGTCTGTCGAGGTAGCTGTACAGCAGTCCTCCTCCGTATTTTTCCGTATTGAGGCGTTTGACACCCTCGCTTTCGACGAGTCTTGCGCCCTTCACCTTAAAAGACGGACTGTCGGTATGACTCTCGCACACGTTGAATACGTTGTTCTTGCCAACCACGAAAGCAATGACGGAACTGCCGTTGCGCGTTACGAAATATTTGCCGCCTCGCACTAAATTCCACTTTTTGGCTTTGCCGTCGTGAGTGAGTTCAACGAACCCATTGGATTTCAGTAGCTCAACGACGTTAGCCGTTGTATGATAGGCAGTATAGCTACCGTTCAAAAATTCTTGTATCGTCATATTTCCTCTATCTGATAAATTTATCTGCTATTTATCGTTTTTGACACTTTTAATTATGTGCTCTGCGTACAGTTTGGCGACGTTGACGCCTGTTGCCGCTTCCATTGCCTCGAACATTGCGTTGCTGTTGACCTCGCAGAGCTTGGGAGTGTCGCCTAGTAGCACGTCTACGCCGCAGTAGTCCAACCCAATGATATTTGCCGTCTTTTCGCACATTTTTGCAATATCTTTCGGCACGTCAATCGCCTTTGCCTTGCCACCGTGCGCCACATTGGAGCGAAAGTCGTCAAGATTCTCGCGCATCATACCGCAAACGACTCTGCCGCCAATCACTATTACTCTCATGTCTCTGCCACTGCTCTGAAATTCGTACTGCTGAAACAGATAGGCGCTCATTTTGATTTTTTTGACAATGTGTTTCAGCTCGTCAAAGGTGCTCGCCAAATATACCTGCTCTCCGAAACTGCCGTGACATTGCTTGACAACCATAGGCAGACCCAGTGTGTCGATGGCATTCTGCAAATATTCGTCGGTGACTTCGCCCTTCTCGTTGTAGCACAGCGCGCCGGGCAAAGTTGCGGGCATCGGTATGCCGTGATTGCATAAAACTATATGTGAGAGCATTTTGTCGTCGCAAATTGCCGTGGCAGCTGCACTGTTAAACACGCGAATACCGCACTTTTCCAACAGCTCCGCGACGTACTTGTCCTTTTCGAAATACAGCACGAAATCGGCGTCGACAAAGCATTCGGCGTTGCCGTCTACTATTCTCGCCACGAACGCGTCGTTTTTCTTAACTTCAACCGCCACGCCGAGTTTGGTAAACTCCTCAAGCATTCTCGCCACTTTCTTCGTCTGCGCGGGGTTGTCGTCATAGGGATTGGTCAAAATTACGCCTTTTAACATATATACAAATAATAGCACAATAAATCTTTACAGTCAATACAAAAAGCCTCCACTGTGCGAGTGGAGGCTTTTTTCAAACAAATACCCGAGCCTTTAATTTTCTTTAACTTCTATCTTCAATTTTACGATAAAGTCCGACGTCGGTTTTTCGGCGAGTTCTCTGCTACTGCCGTTCTTTTGACGTGACATTTCGTGGAGCTTTATCAAATCGAAATTGTATTCGGCTTGCTTTTTGAGGTACAACTCGGCAAGTTCGGTCGCTTGTTTTTGTACGTCGTCTAGCATTTTACCGTCTATTTCTTTGTCCTTTTTGGCAGTAATTGCGCCTGTTACCTCGTCGCTATCCGTTCGGGCGAGCCGCACAGATAACGTAATGCTTATGTCTACCTCGTCGCCATTAATCTTCTGTTCGATGTCCTTGCTGTTGACCTGTACGGTGAGTTTGAGCCCGCTCGAATCGGATACAAAAGTTTCGCCCTCAGTGTCCTTCAAAAACATAGACAAACCCTTCACCTCGTCCTCGTTCAGGTCGCAAACGAACGTGTTTTGGCGAAATACCGCAAGCTCGCGATAGCTAAAAAAGCCCTGCGTTTTGTCGGGGTCCTGCGCGTCCTTGTTCTCCGACGGAGTGAACTTGATTTTGTTTAGAAAGCCGGTCTTTTCCAGTTCCGTTTGACTGCGCGCAAATTGTAAAAGGCTGTTGCTCATAATGCCAATCTTGTCCGCCTCGTCCAGTAGCATGGCGGCAACGGACAAAGCCACGCTCTGCGACAAGGCGTCGCTGTTGTTAAACAGCTCCTCTGCTTTACCTTCACAGCAACACATAACCGCGCTTTCCTTAAAACTGTGATGATTGATAAAATAGTCGGTGATGGCAGTAAAATCCACCGTTTCGTATAGCTCTTGACCCAAGATTAGCACCACGCATTGACCGAGCGAAGCCTCTTTGCCTGTTTTTTCCGCAATATTCTGTATCGCTTCTCCCACCGTAGCGCCGTCGACGGTTACCGTTTTACTAAACGTACCGACCTGTTCCTGTCCGTTGCCGGGAGATACGATTTCTGCCGTAAGCGTCACTCCGCTGTCGCCCTTGTCTATGCCAATGCCGAGAATTATTGCGCGATCCAATACGTCGCTACCCTTGAAGCTGACCATAACTACGGCTATCAACACGAGAGCCACGATTACTATTGCCGTACGTTTGATATTACTCATGTTTCACCTCGGTTTTATTGAGTGCCACCTTTGTGAACAGCGGCATTAGTAGCGGCAACAAATACTGTACGACCGTGAACGGTATCAATCCCCACGCGATGACGGTAGAGAGCAGCGTTTCGGTAGAGACCAACATGGGTAACATGAGGGTCAATGTGATTATGATTGCCAAAACCCAGTTGACGTTGGCAAAATTTTTGTCAATCAACTTCTCTAAGCATTTGTACTCGCAATAGATAAACGTGACGATTTTGATAAACACCGAGATTAGCCATATCGACAGCGTCAGCCAGTCCCAACGGCCGTTCAGCGTGCTTGCCGCAGAGAATACGCCGATTTTACTCATAGCCATGTCGAAGCTCGGCGCATACGAGCCGAACAACGCGACGAACACGGCATTTAATAGCACCGTCAACACGACACCAACGCCAAAGGCAATGAACACAGGCGCGTAAACGTGCTTTTTCACCTTGATTCCGTCCATAACGAAAAACATAAACAGATAGTCGGAAAACCAAAAGCTACGCGTAAAGGACGTTTCGAGAATTTTGCCCCAGCCTGCCTCACCAATAGGCAACAGTTCGCTGAATTCCACCTCCATAAGCGGCGACACAAGCAGAGCTATCACCGCAATCAGAATCAGTCCGAAAAACAGCTGACTTGCACGGGCAAGGGCATTAAAGCCCTTTTGTATGACAAAAAAGCCCACTGCCGCAACAGGTAGAACGTAAACAATCCAGTTGGTACTCACGTCAAAAGTCACGGAAAACATATGGTAGCACGATGTCAACAAAATGTTCGTGCGTAGCGCAAATATGACGAAGAATATCAGTAGAATTATTTTGGTCACTACCTTAGTTACGCTCTTGTCGAGGATTGCCGACATATCCATATTCGCCTTACTGTTGAGCTTGATTGCCCACAGGAGAAAGGCAAGGCACACGCCGTCCCACAAGAAGGAAAAGCACATTGCAAGCCAGCTGTCATGTCCTACGTCGGCGGCGAGTATTGACGGCAGGGACAGAAATTTGCCACCGGCAATTATCAGCAAATACATGAGCGCAAGTTGATCTGCGCTGACTCTGTTCTTATCCATCAGCCCCTCCTCTCGTCGTTCTCGTTGGGAATAGAGCGCGGACGTTTTTTCATTTTGGGAACGGGAATTTGCGCAACGGCGTCCTGTCTGTCCTGAGGAACATCGGGAGCGTAGGGAGCAAGGAAGGGTGTCTTGTAGTCCTGCATTGACGCAAGATAGATTATCAGCGTAAGTGTGGCGAGTATCACGCCGAACAGTCCCATTATGCCGCCTATAAACGTCACCAACAGTCGCAATAGCGACAGTATCAAAGTGTTGTCGGGGAAGGTGAATAACCCTATACCCGACAAAGCTCCTATCATAACCGCGGGCGCTCCGAGCAGACCCGCTTGCACCGCCGCGTCACCTAATACGATTGCGCCGACAAGCGACAGAGAAATGCCAACCGCCGACGGCATTCTCAGATTTGCCTCGCGCAAAATGTCAAAAATTATCAGCACCAATATCATCTCCGACAGTGGCGAAAAGGGTATTGCTTCCGACGCGTTCAAGATGGTTATCAGAAATTTAACCGGAATTATCTGATAGTTGTACACCTGCAAGCAAACGTAAAGCGACGGCAACAGCACCGACGCGATTACGCTGATAAACCGCAGAATTCGCGACAACGTAGTCATCGTGGAATTTTCGTAATAGTCGCCCGGCGACTGCATGTCTTCAACGAATAGGTAGGGCAATGTCAATACCATTGGCGAACCGTCCACAACTATTGCAACGCGCCCCTCCAGCATTTTGCCTACGGCAATGTCGGGCTTTTCCGTCGTACCTACGCGACGGAAAAGCACAGTTTTACTGACGTCCAAATAGCGCGCCAAGTAACTGCTGTCCAGCACGCCGTCGACGTTCACGCTTTCCAACCGTTGCACCACGTCGTCCACAATCCTTTTTTGCGCGACGCCCTCAATGTAGCATACAGCAACGGCAGTATTTGTGTATTTGCCAACAGTGAGATTAATCACCTTGAAATTTGGCGTTTTAAGCCGCTTTCTTAGCAAAGTCAAATTGACCTTCACGTCTTCGATAAAGCCTTCGCGAGGTCCACGCATGACCATAGAAGTAGGCGGCTCGGCAATGGCTCTGCCGACACCCGTACGCGTATCTACCGAAATGCAATTATCGTTGCCGTCGAAAATAAGCGTATAGCCGTTAGTGAAATCTTCGACTATTGAGAAAAAGTTGGGCGGTTTTCTCACACCCGTGCCTACGGCAAGTCTCTTCTCTATCTCACTTAGGCTCTTGGCATCGTTGACGTACGCCAACGGCTGTAATACGAAACTGGATACCTTGGCGTCGTCGCACATAGGGTCGAGACAAACCACCTTCAAAGCTATTCCGCAGTTCATGTTGCGAACGCGAAAGTCGTCCTCGCCGCTGTACACCGCGTTGAGCTTGTCAAATTTTAATTCCTTCATACGTTTGATTTTTCCGTATACGGACAGATTTTATACTTGCGGCAACAAAAAAGCTCCCCCTGAATAGGGAGAACTGTTGATGTCGTAAGAATTGAAACTATGCGCCGATTACTACGCCGTAAAGGCGCGATAGCGGCACTGCGCCGAAAGCGCGCGAATCGGAGCTATTCGAGCGGTTGTCGCCCATTGCGAAAAAGCAATTTTCGGGGATTTCAAGAGCGTTTTCTTTCCCGATATGCTGGGCAAGTATACCCAAATCCGAACCGTTTGACACAATTTTTTTGATATAAAAGTCTTCTGCAGACAGCGTCTCGCCATTGCGTACGTAGCTATCCTCGTAGATGACGTCGCCTTCAAGCGTTTGAATAACCACCTTGTACAAATTGTCGAAACCGTCAACGGCTTCTACCCACAGTTTGTCACCGGCAAGCGCCACTACGCGTTTGATGAGCTTGGTGTGCTCGTTGTCGTCGCCCGACTTGCCCGAACCGAATATATCCAAAAACTTGTTAGAGCCGTCCTCTTTGTAAAAAATCACCACGTCGCCGCGTTCGGGATGTTTGACCTTGCTGACTCCGACAACTTCTCTGTCGTGAAAGGTTGTCATCATAGACTCGCCCGATACGGTAATCTGCGTGAATATGAACGCGCGAAATATCACCGCAAGCACGAGCGCGGCAATCAAAACCCACAGAAAAATATCGATAAACTTGCTCAGTCTTTTATTTTTGGTTTTTGTATCGGCGACAGCTTCGCCTTCGTTATTCAGTTGTTGAAGGTCGTTTTCCACCGTCTTTGACCGCCTTGTGAAATTTGTCGCTATCAAGCATCACCACACGCCCGCATTTCAAGCATTTCAGTTTGTAATCTGCGCCGACACGCATAATTGTCCATTCGTTGCCACCGCAAGCGTGAGGTTTTTTCGTCGTTACATTGTCGCCAATTAAATACCCGCTCATACCAGTAGAATGTTGTTGATAATAAACTCGCTGTCAGCTGAAATTACAAACGCGTCTACCTTGTCCTTGTCCGTCAACGGTTTGCCGTCAAGGTCACGATGGAACTTCTCTTTCTCGTAGGTTATGCGTTCCCACCTTCCGCCGAAAACACCGGCAGACAGGTGATAGCAGACATTCTCTTCACCAAATTTGCAAATTGCCGTGACGGTTATGTTCTGTTTGACTGCGGAATATACGTCAAAGCCCAGCGTAAACGTGGAATTGTATCTCGAACTCGTGTCGTTGATTGCAAAGCAAGCGTGCGCTCTGCCTATTGCGCCGACGATATTCATAGGTCCTTTGGCAATCTTCGGTTCCAAATCCACGTTCCACCACTCGCCTGTCGTTGAAACCGGTGGCAATACCTGCCCGCTTGCGGCGCTGAAAATGATATTATTTGCTTTTTTGAGGTTGGATACGGTAACCGTATCTTCAAAAAGCTTCGTAGTTGTAGGCAGCTCGCCATCTATATGCGCAAAAGCCAAAATTTTGCAATTCGGCTCGTAAAGGCTGATTTCAGCGTAATAACTGCCCTCGTCGCCCTGTTTCAGATTGGCTTTAACCCAATTCTTACCGCGACCGGCCGCGTTAATCGTGTACCAAAGGGTAATCTTGTCCATTGACAACTGCGTGACCACCTTGAGGCGGTAGTCACTGCCGTTGTTACACGCGACAATCTCGGCATGATCCGATTCATAGTGACCCTTGAACCACTTGACGATGCCGGCGGTGTAGCTTTTGGGAATGTAGTCCGGACTCTTGGGTAATATCAGCAGTTTGCTGACGCAATTTACACGGGTAAAGGACTTATTTGCATTGCGTACGTTGGTGTAAGTGCTGTTTGCCGAGATTATTATGTAAAGAGGAACTTTAATCTGCAACATATACGTCTGTGGCGCAAGCCCCAACATCCAGCTCTGACTCTTGAAGTCATATTCTATCTGTTTGCCGAGGTAGTCCTCGCCTTCTTTGACGACAAGCGGAGGATAGTTTCGCCAAATGCGTCCCAACGCAAGCGCTCCGTTTATTACTCTGTCGTCCGTGCCCAGCACCATGGTAGCGACGTCTACGCCCTTGGCTACGCCAAATACCGATACAGCCTTGACATTCTCTTCACTGAGAATATAGGTTATTGCTCTGCGACTGTTAAGAGCGTATTCGTACAACTTGACTTCTTTTGCCGTAGTCACGATGTCAAAGGGGTTTTGATGAGCAGAGGCATTGCAATAACTGAGCTGTTTGGGGTATAGCGTGTACAAACCCATCTCTCGCGCACCCACGTAGTCGATAGCCATAGCCACAAAACCGCGTTCGGCGAGGTCAACCAACACCTTCTCGTCAATTTCCTTCTCGAAATCGTGGATAACCAATATTGCATGGCGAACGCTGTGCGTTGATTTTTGGCAAACAACGCCGTAAACGCGTGTTTTGCCTTCGCCTAGCTCGCGTCCTGTAAAATACAGACGCTTAGTGACAATTCCGTCCTTTTCGGTAGTGTTGAGTACTGTGACGTCAAGTTCTTCCGACGAGGGGTCGTAACCCTCCCACAGTGTTTGCGAAGTTAAAATCTCTTCCATAGCATTTTCCTAATATTTTTTTTAGCGGTAACCAATACGACAGCGAGTTGCACTACAAAACAATCTGCAACGAGCGTCCGTGCACGGCTTTTGCGCGCGTGCGAGGGCGTAGCCCGACCCTCAGCGATTGACACAATCGCGTGTGTGAAGCCGTTTTGTGTGCAATACGCGAGCGTACTTATTGTATCACTTTTAATAATTTTGTCAAATGATAAACTTACGGTTTTCAACCGCCTATTTATGATACGCCACGTTGTGTTCTATGCAACAGGCGCGGTAGAGCTGCTCCATTAGCACCACCCTGAAAAGCTGATGAGGCAGGGTGATTTTGCCGAACGAGCACCGAAGATTCGCCTTGGACTTCACAGCGTCACTTAGACCGTTACTGCCGCCGATGACGAAAGTGAAGGTAGAAAAGAACTGTTTCTCCTGTACTATATGCGCGGAAAGCTCCGTGCTGCTCATCTCGCGTCCGTCAATATCCATCGCTACAACGTAGCCATCGAGCTTGTTCAGTATCGCCTGTCCTTCGACGTATTTTACACGGTCAATCTCTTTGTCGTTGGGCGTTCCTTTAATCAAAAACTCGTCGACTTCCACTATTTCCACCGTAGCAAAACGGCTGATACGTTTGACGTATTCGGCAATGGCGTCGCGCAGATACGCTTCCTTTATTTTGCCAACTGCTACTATTCTGAACTTCATATTACTCCAATAATTGCGCAATCCACAGTACGGCGCACACGAATATACCCACCCAAAGCGGCGTGTTTGACAGTTTTCGGTTTGCGGTGGCGCTCTCAGCCTCAATAGGTTCTTCGTCTGACGTTACTTCCGCGTCTCCGTCCGACTCGGCAGGCGTGTCAACTGTATCTACAACAGGCTTTTGCCAATTGCTTTTGGTAGTCAAGACATAGAACAATACGCAAACTACAAAGCCTGCGATTCCAATAATCATCAGCGGCAAAGCAAACACATTAGTCTGCAAATTCCAGAATTCGTCGTCGCCAAGCGGAGTGTACGCCAACAACACAACGAAAGCATTGCTAAAAAAGTGAACTATTATGCTCGTCCACAGACTGCCACTGCGAAATACCAGTAGCGTCAAAAATACTCCCAACACGAATTGGTGCAATGTCTGCGCGGGATTTGCGTGGAATAGAGAGAACAGCGCGCCGCTGATTGCAAGGGCAGCCACTTTGCTTTTGTGATTGTACAGCGACTGCGCAAGCGTGCCGCGAAAGACTATTTCTTCCGCAAACGCGGGCAAAATGCACGCGCAGATTATCAGCCCTGCGAAATTATTGTCCAATTCCACCGAGGGGCGCTTCAATCCCAACGACTCGATTAAGTCAAGAAAAAGGTTGTTAATCTGGCTCATACACAGCACGAGGAATACAGCCGCGCCACAGCCCCACAGAACGTGAGACAGAATGGGATGCCTGTCAAGCCTTGTCGCCACGAAAACGTTCGTTTTGCTTATTGCCGCGTACAGAAATGCCGAACTACCTATAAGAAGGGTGTACAACGCCTGCATTAACCAGAACTTCCAACCGCTTGCTGCCGCGCCGATAAAGAACTGCAACACGAGGGCGGCGACCACCATGACGAGAGTGGTCAGCGCGAAACTATATCCCAAATCTTTCTTGTCGTAGCTTAATCTACGCATACAGTAACCTCGTTTTTGTATTGGTCGGCGACGTACACGGTCACGTCTCTGCCCTCCACCAAGCCGCAACTGCTCAATGCCGCAACCGTGGCGTTAAATGCCAGCTCCTTGGTGTTGTTCTTCTCGGACAAATGCGCCAAAATGATAGTTTTGACGCGTGAATGAGCTAATTTTTGTACGACTTCCGCCGCTTGTACGTTAGACAGATGTCCGTAGGGTGACAGAATACGCTGTTTGAGAACGTAGGAATATTCACCCTTCACCAGCATATTTAAGTCGTGATTGCTCTCTAACATTATCGCCCCACAAGGAGACAAAAATTCAATCAACCTGTCGTCATAACAGCCTGTGTCGGTGACGCAGGCAAAATAGCCATTACCGTTGGAGAAACGGTATCCGCAACAGCTTCGCGCGTCGTGAGAGCACTCGTAAACGTCTACCGTCATGCCGCCGATATCGAAACTGCCGCAAATCTCGTGTACTTCGCAAAAATACACGCGCTGTCTCAGATAATCTGCAATGGGCGCGGGGGCGTATATAGGGGTACTACAACTTTTGCCCCAATAGGGAAGAGCGGCAATATGGTCGGTATGCTCATGAGTAATGATAATAGCGTCAATATCCTTCTGCGTAAGCCCGCGCTCGGAAAGCGCGCGCAAAATAGCCTTATAGGAAAAGCCTGCGTCCAACAAAATATTGACGTTGCCGCACTGTATCAGCGTACAGTTGCCCTTACTGCCGGAAAACAGCGGGCTTACCGCCACCGTCGAGGCCCGCCCGTCGCGGTGGCAACTATGCTCTGATACAGAGTTTTTTGCATTAGTAGTTTCTAACATATTTCAGGGCTTTTGTTCACAATTTTTGTTAATTTCGCAAATTACTATTTATACATTATATCATATTAATAGGCAATATACAAGTATTGTGAACAACTCACACAAAAGGCTCCCCCGCGTAAGGGAAGCCTTTTATTTTTTTGAGTGTTATTCGTTCTCGGACGGTTGAGTCTCGGAAGCATCAGACGTTTCAACCTGCTCGTCGGTTGCCGTTGCTGTTGCTTGCTCTTCGGCTTTATTTTCAGCCAACGTCGCCCAGTCAACCTGAGGAAGCTTGCTCGCGGTCTCTCCCAGTTGTGTCAACAGTTCTGCGCGTTGCTCTTCGAATTTGTCACTGCCTTTGTCGGTACTGCCGTTCAATGCGACGACTTTGGCTTGAAGCTGGCTCGTCAGCTTGTAGTTGGCGGCAATTATAATCGCCAAAATCAAAATTATGATAGGCAACAAAATGAAGGTCAATTTAATCGCTTGTTGCGCAGGCTCGGGTTGAGAAATAGGCATCAGTTGAACAATTCCGGTGTCGGCAACCGTGTATTTGTAATCCACGGAAAAGCCTTTCAGCATCTCCGAGAAAATGCCTGTCGTTTCACAGTTTGCAAATTGCTCTGCCGTCCAGCCCATTTTCGTAATAAACACTTCGCTCGTAACATATTCCGTCTCGACGTAGCCTGTCAAGCCGATAATCAACGGTGGAATAGCCAGACCTATTGCTTGCGCAGTAGTGTTGAGGAAGTTGGTCAATCCCGAGAAACTTCCTTCCGTGCGCTCGCCGAAATACAACTCGCCGACGTCGCAAACGTCACCGAAACTGCTGTGGGGCACGAACACCGTGCCGCCGATACCCAAGCCAAGGAACAGACCGAACAAAATCAGCAACCAGTCGGGCGCGCCAATCACAGTCGTTACGCTACCGCTACTGCCTACAGAGATGCCGCCGTTTGCCGCCGTGCCTTCTTCGGGCAAGAACAGCATAAACAGCGCGACGACAATCCAAACTACCGCGCCCGTGATATAGGCAAAACGCTTGGACTTGACCTTGATAATCTTGAGGTAAATGGGCAATGCTATTATCTGTGCCAAGAACATCATTGCGGCAGCAATCGTTGCTATGGGGAAGCGACCGGTTGCGCCACCCCAGCCTGTGCTGACTGCCCAATAGGACGTACGTCTGAGGAAGAAGTCGCACAGCGTGAAGAAGAAGCTACTCATAACCGCCATACCGAATGAGGCGCACATTTGCATACCGAGATACTGACGGTAGGTGCGCATTTTCAGCGGACGAACGAAGTCTTTTAGGTCAAACTTGGTCTTGACGGCGGGGGTTACTACCTGCTCGCGGCTGAACAGCGCGGCGATAAGCACCGACACCATGAAGATAAATCCAAATGCCGACGCCATAATTATATAGGAGGTAGGTCCTTTCTCGGGAGATGCAACCATACCGGGAACGGCTACGCAGATAAGACTGGACATAATGGAAAATGCCAGACGAACCGCATTTGTGTTATTACGCTCGTTAAAGTCGTCGGTCATTTCGCTTGCGTGCGAGTAGTACGGAATAAGCACGAAGCTCTGCGCCGTAGCATACAGCATGTATACGAACACTACGAGGAAACACTTAGCCCAGATTTGGGTTGTGACCAAGCTCCAGGGGAAGAACAACAGCACGAATCCCACCAGCACCAGTGGCGCGCAGATAAGCATAAAGAATCTGCGTTTGCCGAAACGCCCGGGAGTCTTGGCGTCGGTAATATTGCCGATAAATGGGTCGATAATGCCGTCCCAAATCTTGGTGAGTAGCAGTATCGGAGTTAGATAAATCATGGGAATACCAACCACCAACGTCAAAAACGGCGTAAACAGGAAGTTGATAATATTGAAACTGCCGCCGCCGAAAATATCTCCGCAAGCGAATGCCAGTTTGTTGCCAAGGCTGACTTTGCCCTTTGCAAGCGGCAATTTACTCTTTTTTGCACGAGTACTCATGTTTAAGCCTCCTTTCTATACAGAGTTTTTAAGAACCAAATAAGATGCAGGTTTGAGCGTTTAGAAGCGAGCAAGACGAAACGCAAGTGAAACAAAGTATTGCGAAGTTTATAAGCGCTCAAACGTTAAATCTAAATAGCACTACGTCGCCGTCTTTTACCACGTAGTCTTTGCCTTCGCTACGCACCTTGCCCTTTTCTTTGGCTTGGTTGTAGCCGCCCAGTTCAATCATAACCTCATACGGAACGATTTCCGCGCGAATAAAGCCCTTCTCGAAGTCGCTGTGAATTTTGCCTGCCGCCTGCGGCGCTTTCGTGCCTTCGGTAATAGTCCAGGCGCGCGTCTCCTTCTCGCCTGCCGTCAAATAACTGATGAGATGCAACAGCTTGTAGCACTTTTTCACAAGTCTGTTGAGTCCACTCTCGGCAATGCCGTAGCTTTCGAGGAATATTGCCTTCTCTTCCTCGTCCAGGCGGGAAAGCTCCTCTTCCACCTTGGCGCAGATAACCAGCGTTTCGGCGTTTTCTTCGGCTGCCTTGTCTTCAACCAACTTTACGAGAGGGTTATCGGATTTTCCAATGTCTTCTTCAGCAATATTTGCAGCGTAAATAACAGGCTTTGACGTCAAGAGAAACATTTCGTTGACGGCTTGTTGCTCTTCCTCGTCCAGCTCCATCGTTCTGACCGGCTGTTCATTCTCGAGGTGGGACAGAATGCGTCTCAACAGCTCCGCCTCTATCTGATACTTCTTATCGCCTGTTTTTTGCATACTAACGGCTTTGTTCAAGCGAGTAGTCACCGTCTCTATATCTGCCAAAATCAGTTCGAGATTGATAGTCTGCATGTCGGCGACAGGGTCAATCGTGTCGCTGACGTGCGTGATATTGCTATCCACGAAGCACCTGACGACGTGAACGATTGCGTCCACCTCGCGAATATGCGAGAGGAACTTATTGCCTAGGCCTTCGCCACGCGACGCACCTTTGACAAGTCCCGCAATGTCCACAAACCTAAGATACGTCGGCGTAATCTTCTGGCTGTTGTACAGCGCGGCAAGCTTATTCAGCCGTTCGTCGGGTACAGCAACAACGCCCACGTTTGGCTCAATCGTACAGAATGGATAGTTGGCAATCTCCGCCCCCGCCTGCGTAATGGCATTGAAAAGCGTGCTTTTGCCCACGTTTGGCAATCCTACAACTCCAAGTTTCATAT
>JAFLVL010000022.1 GCA_022508325.1 Clostridiales bacterium
GTCACCAACATCGGATTTTGAGTCCGACGCGTCTGCCATTCCACCACACCAGCACGAATTGCCTATTTAATATAACACAAAAAAACAGTTTTATCAACAATTTTGAGGTAGTTTTAGCAATTTTTTTGATTGTATCTTGCAGTAAAGTGATTGCGAAAGGCTATTTTGTATGATACAATTATTAAAACGCGGTTGCAAATTATCTATCCGTAGTCTAATTGGATAAAATAGTGCCCTCCGACGGCATTGTTTCGGGTTCGAGTCCCGACGGGTAGACCATTTTGATTTCAGCATCCCGTCGAGTTATTCGGCGGGTTTGGCTGAAAAAAGGGGAACAGATGAATAATTATTTTAACGAAATTAAGAAAAATTTTGGTTTTGGCTGCATGCGCCTGCCCATGAGCGGCGACGCGATAGACATAGAACAAACCAAGCAAATGGTGCACGAGTTTATCGCTAACGGCTTCAATTATTTCGATACCGCGCACGGCTATCTTAGCGAACGAAGCGAACCGACGTTGAAAACCTGTCTAACCGGCAGATACCCGCGCGAAAGCTACGTATTGACGGACAAACTGACAGACTTTTTCTTCAAAAAACAAGAGGATATAAGACCGCTTTTCGAAAAACAGCTGGAGATTTGCGGTGTAGAGTACTTTGATTTCTACCTTATGCACGCGCAAAGTAGGCGTAATTTCGACTTTTTCAAGCAATGCCGCGCCTACGAGACGGCTTTTGAACTGAAAGCCGAGGGTAAGATAAGGCACGTTGGACTTTCCTTCCACGATACGGCAGACTTCCTCGACCGAATTTTGACGGAATATCCGCAAATAGAGGTAGTGCAACTGCAACTCAACTATCTCGACTTCGACGACCCCGCGGTGCAAAGTAGACTTTGCTATGAAGTGTGCGTCAAGCACGGCAAGCCTGTCATAGTAATGGAGCCTATTAAGGGCGGGCATCTAATCAACCTCCCAGAAAAAGCCTTGCCATTGGTAGAAAGCCTCGGCGTAAGCCCTGCAAACCTAGCTCTGCGTTTCGCCGCATCGTGCGACAACGTATTTATGGTGCTGTCGGGTATGAGTAGCATAGAGCAAATGCGTGAGAACGTCTCCTTCATGAAAGATTTTCATCCCCTCTCCGAGCGCGAAAGGGCGGTTGCGCATCAGGTTGCGGCAGTATTCAAGGGCGAAAATATCATACCGTGTACGGCGTGCAGATATTGCGTTGACGGCTGTCCGAAAAAGATTTCCATTCCCGACTTATTCGCGTGTCTCAACACCAAGCGTCACTTCAACGATTGGAATGCAGATTATTACTACAACAACGTACACACGAAGAACAAAGGTAAGGCAAGCGATTGTGTGAAGTGTGGCAAATGCGAAAAAGCCTGCCCGCAGAAACTCAACATACGCGACCTGCTTGAAGACGTGGTGGGCGAATTCGAGCGCAAATCAAAGTAATACAGTGGTGCAACGAAAATATTTTGACCGCATGATATCATGCGGTCAATTTTTCTGTATAATTACCTCAAAAGCTCCCCTGTGCAAGTGGAATTGTTGACGTTAGCGGACTGAGAGTTTGTCGAAAGGGCTAACTATGCCGAAATTTGTTGTTTTATAGAGTACTATGCCTGAAATAGTATTTTAAAATCGCTCCAATATCGGCAATTTTTGGCTTTTTAACGAAATTAGCGTTTAATTTTTGTTGCATTCGCTTAATAATTCGGTATATAATAGACACAGACACCCCGTGGGAGGGGGTAAAGCATGAAAGTTAAGTTTGACGTTACAGGAATGACGTGCGCGGCGTGTTCGGCTCATGTAGAAAACGCCGTGAAAAAGGTAAAAGGCGTAGATAGCGTTGCCGTAAGTCTGCTTACCAACAGTATGGTGGTAGAGTTCAACGAAAGCGCAACGAATACCAAGGCAATTATCACAGCTGTAAAAAAATCCGGCTACGGCGCAGAGGTTGCAGGGCAGAATACAAATAGTGATGCTGTTGCAAAAGATGATGACGCTTTGAAGGACAACGAAACGCCAAAGCTATTGGTTCGTTTCATTGTATCACTCGTCTTTTTGCTGCTGCTTATGTATATATCGATGGGCAACATGCTGTGGGGTTGGCGTCTGCCGAATTTTATGGAGCAGAATCACTTATCCATTGGACTTGTTGAGCTGTTGCTGTCGGCAATAATAATGATTATTAACCAAAAGTTTTTCGTCAACGGCTTCAAAAGCTTGTGGCGGCGCGCGCCGAATATGGACGCATTGGTGGCGCTTGGCGCTACAGCGGCGTTTGTTTACAGTACGGTAGCGTTATTTTTGATGGCGGACGCCTACATAGTCAAGGGCGACCACATGGGCGCAATGGCGTACATGGACGAATTTTATTTCGAATCTGCGGGTACGATTTTGACGCTCATTACGCTTGGCAAAATGCTGGAAGCGAAAAGCAAGGGCAGAACTACCGACGCATTGAGAGGACTGATGAATCTGGCGCCCAAGACAGCCGTAGTTATCAGAGAGGGCGAAGAAGTGACAGTTCCTATCGAACAGGTGCGAAAAGGCGACTTTTACGTCGTTCGACCCGGTGAAAGTATACCGGTAGACGGCGTAGTGATAGAGGGCAACAGCGCGGTAGACGAGTCGACGTTGACAGGCGAGAGCATACCTGTTGATAAGGCGGCGGGAGATACAGTCTCGGCAGGGACGCTCAATCAATCGGGTTTTATTCGTTGCGAAGCGTTGCGCGTTGGCGAAGATACGACGCTAAGCCAAATAATAAAGATGGTCAGCGATGCGTCCGCCACAAAAGCGCCCATAGCCAAGATTGCCGACAAGGTTTCGGGCATATTTGTACCCACAGTTATTGGTATCGCGCTAGTGACGTTTATCGTGTGGCTTTGCGTGGGAAATACCGTCGGTTACGCTCTTGCTCGGGCAATATCTGTGCTTGTCATCTCCTGCCCTTGTGCGTTAGGCTTGGCAACGCCTGTCGCGGTGATGGTAGGTAACGGCAAGGGTGCAAAAAACGGCATACTCTTCAAGACTGCGGCGTCTCTGGAGGAAACAGGCAAGGCAAATTACGTTGTTTTAGATAAAACGGGAACTATAACCGAGGGACAGCCGCAGGTGACGGACATTGTTGTCAAAGGCAAAATTACGGAAAATGAGCTACTTGCGCTTGCTTACGCGTTGGAATGCAAAAGCGAGCACCCGCTTGCGCGCGCCGTAATCAAAAAAGCCGAAGAAATAGGCGTGGCGGCAGAGGAAGTGACGGATTTTGAGGCATTACCCGGCAACGGTCTTACGGCAAAGCTCGACGGCAAAGCAATTTGCGGTGGCAATTTCGAATTTATCAGCCAACAGGCGACAATCCCCGACGATATTAAGCAAAACGCCGAAAATCTCGCAGAACTTGGCAAAACGCCGCTGTTTTTCGCGTATGGCGGTGAGTTTTGCGGCATTATTGCCGTTGCCGACGTAATTAAGGCGGACAGTCCAAAGGCAATCAAGCAGTTGCAGGATATGGGATTGCGCGTCATTATGCTGACAGGCGACAATGAGAGAACGGCGCAAGCCATTGCACAAATTGCGGGTGTCGACGAGGTAATAGCAGGCGTATTGCCCGACGGAAAAACCCGCGTTGTCGAGGATTTGAAAAAGAGCGGCAAAGTCGTGATGGTCGGCGACGGCATAAACGATGCGCCCGCTTTGACGTCAGCGGACATTGGCATTGCCATCGGCGCAGGTACCGATGTGGCGATAGATGCTGCAGACGTGGTGCTTATGAAAAACAGCCTACTCGACGTTCCCGCGGCAATCAGATTGAGCAGACGCGCGCTCTTGAACATTCGCGAGAACCTTTTCTGGGCGTTCATCTACAACACGTTGGGAATACCGCTTGCGGCTGGCGTGTTTATACCGATTTTCGGGTGGCAACTCAATCCTATGTTCGGGGCGGCGGCGATGAGCCTTTCGAGCTTCTGCGTGGTGATGAACGCATTACGCCTTAACCTATTGAACGTCTACAAACCAACCCAACACCGCAAATCTAAGGCAAATAGCGGTGATGAACAAGATACAAATCAAGAAAATACCGAACAAAATAAGGAGGCAACTATGAAATATTTATTGAAAATCGAAGGTATGATGTGCGGTCACTGCACAGGCAGAGTGGAAAAGGCCCTAGCGTCAACTCGCGGCGTATTGTCCGTTAGTGTTAGGCTCGAAGACAAATCAGCAACGGTAGAAGTGAAGGACAAGGTAAAGCCAGAAGCTCTCAAAAAGGCAGTTGAGGCGCAGGGTTATGTTGTGACCGAGGTAACGTTGCTATGACGGCAGACAGACAAAAGACTAAGCAGCTTTTGAGCACTGCGCGCGGTCAAATTGACGGAATTCTCAAAATGATTGAGGAAAATCGCTACTGTATCGACGTGTCAAATCAAATCATGGCGTGTCAGGCGATACTGTCAAAGGTCAATAAGATGGTGCTACACAACCACCTACAATGCTGTGTGCTCAACGCTCAGGGCGACGACGCAAAGGCTAAAATGGAAGAAATTTCCGCCATTTTGGACAAACTTCTTTAATACTCAAACCTTATAAACTCAACTCTCGATCTACAAAGTTCAAGAATTGTGAAATCGCTCATATATTAGTGGCATGAACAATTCTCTTTCGCAATGTGTTGCAGATATTTGCGGCTTGGAGCTGGCAACACTTATAGGTAGCTACAAATATTCGGTTTTCGGCGGACATACGGTGGTACTTGAAGGTCACAAGGGTATAGCCGACTATACCGCCGACGGCATCAGCTTCTCACTTGGCAAATCGCAACTGAAAATTGTCGGTAGCAATTTGCACATAAAACGTTTGGAAAAGCAATTTGCCGTGGTCGTTGGCAAAATCTCGGGCGTTGAGGTGGTGGCTTATGAAAAATAGCTGCAAAATCACCTTCGAGGGGCTAAACGTCAGCAGGTTTGTTGCAAAATTGAGCGCAACGAGCACCATTTTGAGTGTTGAAAGGCAGGGAAAAAGGTGGACGATTGAAGTCCCCGCCGCTCGAGCTAATCAGACTCTTGCAATACTTAGAGAAAAGTGCTATAATATCTTAAATATCGACTATTTGGGCGCAACGGCTGCGGCAAAATTTGTAAAACGAAGGTTTGTATTGCCAATTATTTGCCTGTTGTGCGTGGCGATGTTGTTGATTTCTTCCCAGTTCTGTTTTCGCATAGAAGTGGCGGGAGATTTTGACAAAGAAGTGGTTATGACGGCACTTGGTAACGCTGGCGTGAAGATTGGCAGTAACCTTTCGCGAATAGACGTCGGCGTGTTGGAGAATACTCTTGCTAATGACATTGGCGCGATGTACGCCGTAGTTACGCGTTCGGGTAGCGCGCTGTACGTAAACGTCGTTGCCAAAAAGGAAATCGAGCCGCCGATTGACATGACCAAACGTCGGAATATTGTGGCGACCCGAGAGGGCACGGTCACAGCCGTACTGTGCGAGCAGGGCAACCCGCTTGTGAAAGTTGGTGACCATGTAAAAGTCGGCGATGTGCTGATTGAAGGCAGGCGCGTGTTTAACGACGGCAGTTCGAATGACGTCTACGCGCTCGGCAGGGTAACGATACAGTTGACTGCGACAGGTTTTGCCGAGTATACCGGAACGAGAACGGTAACGGTGGAGACAGGCGAAATATTTACTTGCACAGGCGTGATGCTGTTTGGCAAAGAGTACAGTCGCGCTTGTCCCTTTGAAAGCTACATTGTAGAGACAGTCATTACTAGGCTACAACCGCTCAATTTGCAAATTTGCAGAAATACATACCGCGAAACGCGTACCGTAACGGTGGCGGCAACAATAGAGGAATGTATGGAGGAGCTGAAAGCCAAGGCGTACGAGGCAGCGAAATCAAAATGCGACTTTTCCGTGCTTGATGTAGTGTACGAAACCAGCGCCAAGGGTGTTACGGCAACGCTATACGGCGAGGCGCAGATAGAATAGCCAATAACGGAGGCATACTAATTGATATCCAGAAAAATTGAAGTAGAATCGTTGGACGAGCTTGTACAGCTGTTCGGACCCTTTGACGAGAACATTAAGGCAATATGTCAGGCGTTTGACGTAAAGGTCGTCATGCAAGAAGGACAAAGCAGTTTGCTCGGTGAAGAAGAGAACGTAACAAAAGCGCTCGAAGTACTGAACAAACTGAAAAAGTTTATCTATGATGGACAAGCTATAGACATCGGTCGCGTAAACTATCTTTGCGATTGCGCCAAATGCGGAAAGCTGGACGAAATAGATGAGCTTCTCGGCGACGTGGTGGCAATAACCAGTCGCGGCAAGCCCATAAAGAGCAAAACCGTAGGACAGAAGAAGTACGTAGACCTAATGAAGAAGAATACCATTACCTTCGGCGTAGGTCCTGCGGGAACAGGCAAAACCTATCTCGCGGTAGCGATAGCAGTCAACGCGTACAAGTCCAAACAAGTAGAAAAAATAATACTTACCCGCCCCGCAGTAGAGGCAGGCGAAAAACTCGGCTTTTTGCCTGGAGACTTGCAGGAAAAGGTCAATCCCTATCTCAGACCGCTTTACGACGCGTTGCAGGAGATGCTTGGCGTTGAAACGTACGCCAAAATGATGGAGCGCGGAACTATCGAGATAGCGCCTTTGGCGTATATGCGCGGTAGAACGCTTAATAACGCATACGTGATTTTGGACGAGGCGCAAAATACCACTCGCGAACAAATTAAAATGTTTTTGACAAGATTGGGCGAAAACAGTAAAATGGTAATAACCGGAGACTTGACACAGATAGACCTACCCAAAGGTCTGGTATCCGGTCTGAAACATGCTATCCGCATATTGAAAGATATTGACGATATAGGCATCATTAAACTGAACGAACGCGACGTCGTGCGTCATCCGTTGGTGCAAAAGATTGTCAAGGCTTATGAAACAGAGGATAAATAATGGCTAAAAAACAACGACTTACAAATATCAGGTGGAAGGAGATAATCGCTAGTTACATTGTAGTGTTTATTCTGTTCTCCGCTCTCACAATTTTGCCAAATCTAACCAATCCTGAAGTTTTGACGGGAGTTAGAATTGTCGTGCAATTAGTAACTATTCTGTTGTTACTTAGCGCGCTGGCACTGTATATTTATTTCGCAGACGCGTCATCTATGGAAAGCACACGTAAGACTTGGGCTATGTTTACTACCATGATTCTTGCATTTGTGATAATTCAGCTGTCGAAACTGTGGGAATACGCCATTCAGTTGGTGCCTTTCGCTCTATGCGCGTTGATACTGTCGCTAATAGTATCGGGCAAATGCGGCTTTTTCGCCAACTTTATTATCATAATGCTTTGCTTCATGCAGGACATTAACTGGCGAACAGGCGCTACGCTCAATTCGGAGAACTTCTTCTATTTGCTATTCGGCGGCGTGATAGAAGCGGTGTTTGTGTCTTTCGTATTGGGCAAGCAATATCGCCGCTCGCGTTATTTGGCTGTCGGTTTGGCGCTTAGCGTCATTTCGGTCGTAACGGCAACGATAAGCTACCTAATGTTTAAGGATGCTTGGTCGTGGGCAGAATATGGCATTAGGGTTGCGTGCGCTTTCGGCAGCGGCTTGATTGCGGTAATGCTCATGTTTTTGCTGGTGCCGCTGTTGGAGAAAATTTTCAACGTTTCTACCGTTTTCAGATTTTCTGAAATCGCTACCTCCGACAGCGCTCTCATGCGCAAACTGTTTGAAAAGGCGCCCGGCACCTACAACCACTGCCTGACTGTCGCCACATACGTAGAGGCATGCGCAGTGGCTATCGGTCAAAGCGCAGTTATGGCAAGGGCGGCGGCGTACTATCACGACATAGGCAAACTGAAAAACCCAGGCTATTTCGCAGAAAACCAATTCAGCGGAATCAATCCTCATGACAGCATGACGCCGGAAGCAAGCGTCAATATGATTAAACTTCACACCGTCAACGGACTGGCTATTGCTAAGGAATACGGTCTGCCGAAAGAAGTGCAGACGGCAATCATAGAGCATCACGGCACTATGCCCATAAAGTACTTTTATTTGAAAGCTCAGAAATATACCGACGGTGTTCTTCCTTACGACGGTTATTGCTACGACGGACCTAAGCCGTCCAATAAAATATCTGCGATACTTATGATTTGCGACTCTTGCGAAGCGGCTTTACGCGCCAGCGGCAATAGGGACAATGTGGAAAAAATCGTTGACGGCATAGTTGCCGAGCGGTTGGCGTTCGATCAATTCTCCAACTGTGACATCTCAATGAAAGAGATTGATATCATCAAGAGTACGATTATAACTACCTTTACCGGCATACGCCACAAGCGCGTATCATACCCCGACGTGCGCTTAAAGGGCGATGTTTGATAGCGCATTCATCGCCTGAGCCGCGACTGCGCTTTCAAACAAGTTTTATGCAGAAAAAGGACATAAAATGAAGATATATTTTACAAAAGTAGGTTATCAAAAAATTGCAATCAAGCACCTTTTAGAAGGTGCTTTGAAATATTTAGGGCAGCCTGCATGCGAATTGGAAATGTCGCTGTCAATCGTAAGTCCCTACGAAATTCAATCGCTTAACAAATCTTTTCGTGGTGTAGATGCAGTGACTGACGTACTGTCTTTTCCGACTATTGACAACCCCGAACGCAAGGTTATTGATCTCAACGAATTTGCGTTGGACGTGAACCCCGATACGCATAAGCTCAATCTCGGCGACGTAATTATTTGCCGTGAAAGGGCAATAGAGCAGGCGAAGGAATATGGACACAGCATAAAGCGTGAAATGAGCTTTTTGGCGTTGCACGGTCTGTTGCACTTGTTGGGTTACGACCATATAGAAAGCGCCGACGAAGAGCAAATGACGCGTCTGCAAAACGAAATTCTAACGAAATATCACATTCACAGGTAGACTTATGAGAAAAACAGGCTTTATAGCAATCGTGGGACAAGCCAATGCGGGCAAATCGACATTACTCAATTCGTTGATTAAGCAAAAAGTGTCGATAGTTTCTCCCAAACCGCAAACGACGCGCGACAGCATTATGGGCGTGTGGACAGACGACGACAGTCAGATGGTATTCGTCGATACGCCCGGATTTTTGAATAGTAAGAACGCGTTGGGCGACTATATGCTGCGCAGTATCGACAATGCTGTGCAGGGCGTAGATTGTATACTAATAGTAATTGACGGACACAACGGAATCAGCGAGCGTGAATTAGCCCAAATAGCAAAATACCGCAAACAGGGCGCGCCAATCGTGGTGGCAGTGACGAAAATAGATATAACCCAACCTGAAAAACTTATGCCCGAGCTTGCCAAACTCAACGGAATTGAGGCAATAGCCGAGGTTTATTGCGTATCAGCTAAGCGCAACAGGGGCGTTGAGGAACTGAAAAAGGCTTTAAAGAAATATCTCAGCGGCGACACGATGTATTTTGACGAAGACGACGTCACCGACAAAAGTCAACGCTTTATCGTGTGCGAAATAATTCGCGAAAAACTGCTTATTGCCTGTGAAAACGAAATTCCGCACGGCGTCGGCGTAGAAATCAACAAAATGGAGCTCCACGACAACGCTTGGGACATCGACGCGACGGTGATTGTGGAGAAAGCGTCTCACAAGCCGATAGTACTCGGCAAGCACGGTCAGATGATAAAAAGCGTAGGCATTCACGCGCGCGAAAGTATCGAAAAGCTGCTTGAGGCGAGGGTATATCTGACGCTTTGGGTCAAGATTAAGGAAGACTGGCGCAACAATCCCTCAATGCTAAACGAATTGGGTTATTCGAATAGGCGCAAATAGGTTTTGTTGTCAAAACATTGCACTTTCAAATATAATTGCACGGTATACTTTTAGCTAATTACACGCAAACTTTTATTAGAAATAAGTCGTTTCAGGAGGTTTGCGAAAATGAAAGATATCGTTTGGAAGTTGTTTCGCGAGACGGGCAACCCCGCTTATTACATGCTTTACAAGGAACTAAGTAAGGATGGACGTGACGACGAAGGCTCTGGTCCTCAGGGCGACGGATTACAAGGAAAACGATAAGTTTGTTTTGCTGTATTCGCTTGAATACGGTAAAATTACCGTACACGCCAAGGGCATACGAAAGGCAAACGCCAAGTTAAAGTTTGCTGCCGATCAATTCTGCTTTGGGCAATACGAATTGGCAAAAGTAGACGATAGATTTACCTTGAAAACCTGCGATCAATTAGAGAGCTTTTACAGCCTGCGCGAAGATGTAGTAGTGTATTATTCTGCATGTACTATTGCAGAGTGTTTGGCAAATTACACCGAAGAAGGGCAATCTGAACCCAACGTCTTTGTTGAAACGTTAAAAGCTTTGCAAGCGTTGACAAACGGAATTGAGCCACTCTCGGTAGCATTGCGCTTTTTGCTTGCTTTTATGGAAATGCAGGGCTTTAAACTGCAACTGAACGGATGTCTAGAATGCGGCAAAAGCAGTAAAAAACTGTATTTGGATCTGCAGCGCGGCGGAATGTTGTGCGAAACGTGTCGCAACCCCGACAGCTCGCCTGTTAGTCCTCGCGTGCTTGCCGCTTGTCAAATGTTGGACGGTATGCCCTACGACAAACTCCAAAATCTCAATTTTACGGTGGAAATGCTCAAAGACGCGCTGGAGTTGTGTTACAAGTACGTCTCGCACAGCTTCTTCCCATTGAAAAGTCTTTCGGAACTAGTAAAACTAGCGTAATTTCTCTAAAGTCTCTTTCACGGAGACTTTTTTATTATTTTATTACTGTGATTAGTTATTCTGTGGCGCATTTTGATTGACTGTATTACTTTTTACTTGTATAATAATCTAATACGCATTTTATAAGAGGAACAAATGATTTTCGGCAAGTACATAAATATATATTATTTGAAATACGCCTTGATGATTATCGTCGGGCTTATTGCGCTTGTTGCCGTAGATTACGCCCAACTGATGATTCCCGAAATGTATCGTTTGGTCATTGACGGTGTAGACAGAGGGCAGGTCGAAATCAACGGTGTAATGAAGGTTTTTGACCTTGACTTGCTGTGGAAACAAGTGTGCGTGCCCATGTTTATAATCGTAGTTGCGCTTGTTTTCGGCAGATTTTTGTGGCGTATATGCTTGTTTGGCTCTGGTATTCGCGTAGAGCGTGATTTGCGCAAAAAAATGTTTGAACATTGCGAGGAGCTGTCTTGCGAATTCTATTCCCGTGAAAAGATTGGCAATCTTATGTCGCTGTTCACCAACGACCTAGAAACAGTGCAGGACTGCTTCGGTAGCGGTATTCTGATGACTTTTGACGCGCTGTTCCAGGGTGGACTGTCGCTATTCAAGATGTTTTCAATGGATTGGCTGATGACGCTGTTGTCCCTCATTCCCATGGCATTGATGGTGGTGATAAGTCTTATCGTGGGTAAATACATGACGTTGAAGTGGAATACACGCCAACAGGCGTTTTCCGATTTGTCCGACTTTTCGCAAGAGAGCTTTTCGGGTATTGCGGTAATCAAAGCCTTCGTCAAAGAGTTTAAGGAGCTGCTGGCATTCCGTTGGCTCAACAAAAAGAACGAGGAAGCTAACGTAGCCTACACAAGAATCAGCACGCTATTGAACATTTTTGTAACCCTTTTTGTTGAGTCGGTTATTTGCATCGTGCTTGGTTACGGTTCGTATTTGGTGTACGAAGGGACGTTTACAGCAGGTCAGCTGATGGAATTTCTCGGCTACTTCAACTCTGTGGTTTGGCCGGTTATGGCAATTACCGAGCTAATTGAAATGTCGTCACGCGGTAAAGCGTCGCTTAAACGTGTCTCCGATTTGCTTGATTCTCAGCCCGATGTTAAAGACAAAGATGGCGCAATTGCGCTTGACAGCGTAAGTGGTGATATAGAGTTTAACAATCTCACCTTTCGTTATCCGGGGGCAGACTATGACGCTTTGTCAGAGGTGTCTTTTAGTATACTGCATGGCGAGAACGTTGGCATAGTAGGCAAAACAGGATCGGGCAAAACGACGATTGCAGACCTGATTTTACGCTGTTACAACGTGCCCGAGGGAACTTTGCTAATTGACGGCATGGACGTCAACGACGTGACGGTAAAGAGCTTGCGCAATTTCTGCGCGTATGTGCCACAGGATAACTTCCTATTTTCCGATACGATTGCCAACAATATCGCTTTCGCCTCGGACGGCAATGACATGAGCGACGTTGTAAACGCGGCGAAGCTGTCCGACATTGACGGCAATATTCAAGGCTTTTCGCAAGGATATGAGACGGTGCTTGGCGAACGCGGAGTGACGGTTTCCGGCGGACAAAAACAGCGTATTTCTATTGCGCGCGCTTTGATGAAGAATGCGTCCATACTGATACTTGACGACTCCGTTTCTGCTGTTGATACCGACACGGAGAAGAAGATTTTGACCAATCTCAAACAAACTCGGCAGGGCAAGACGACTATTCTCATCGCTCACAGAATTTCTACTGTGCAGAATCTTGACAAAATTATATATCTAGACAACGGCAAGGTCCTAGACGTCGGCACACACGACGAATTACTTAAACGCTCTAAGGACTATCAGACGATGGTGGCGTTACAAGCGCTTGAGCAAGAGGAGGGGATTTAGTATGAGAGAGTATTTACCCCTTCTGATAGTCGGCGCAATTATAGGAACCTTCGCCGCGGTACTGATACTTGCCTACGCTTTGGTGAAAGACAAGAAGGAATCGATGGGCTTCGACCGCAATATGAAGGACGGCGAGCTGATGAAGAGACTTTTGCGCTACGCCAAGCCTTACTGGGCGAATTTCCTGCTCGTAGGCGTCGTGATGCTATTGTCAATTTCTTATAATATCATTTCGCCTATTCTCATTTCCGATATCGAGCGTGTAATTCAGACCGAGGGCGGATTCGAGTTCAACGACGTAATTTGGCGCGTGATACTGTACGCTGGAATACTAATCGTTTCTCTTGTAGGCACGTACGTGCAGTCTATAGTGTTGCAAAAGACAGGACAAAAGATAATCTCTAGACTTCGTGAGGACGCGTTTACCCACATCGAAAGTCTATCGCACGCTCAACTGTCGAAAATTCCTGTCGGAAAGCTTGTAACTCGCGTAACCAACGATACAAACGCCATTTCGATGATGTTTACCGGAATGTTGGTCAACCTCATCAAAAACGTATTCGTAATATTGGGCGTTTTGGTGGCGATGCTGTTCATTAACTATATGTTGACACTGATGGTGCTGTGCTTTGTGCCCTTTATCGTACTGTTTACCGTGATTTTCAGAAAATTCTCGAGAAAGGCGTACAGACAGGTTAAAAACGGCACTACGGACATTAACACCTACTTGTCCGAGCATCTTTCGGGAATGAAAATAATACAAATCTTCAACCGCGAAGGTCGCAAAATGGACGAGTTCAATGCGAAAAACGAGAAATTGTACGCAGCGCAACGCGGGCAAATATTCGTATTCGGCATTTTCCGTCCGATAGTGTACATGCTCTACATTTCGTCAGTGCTGTGTTTGTTCTTCCTCGGCGCAAAGGGCGCGTTAGACGGCAAAGTGATTCTCGGTCAGATTATTGACGGCGCAACGATAGTGGCGTTTTATATGTTTATATCGCGTTTTTTCAACCCAATTCAGAGTTTGGCGGAGCAATTCCACCGTTTGCAGTCGGCATTTGCTTCTGCGGAAAAAATCTTTACCGTCATGGATATTCAACCTGACGTGGTGGACGAAGAAGACGCAATAGAGCTCGAAACCGTGCGCGGTGAGATTGAATTTAAAAACGTTTGGTTTGCGTACAACGAAGGCGAGTGGATTCTAAAAGACGTCAGCTTCTACGTCAACGCTAACGATACCGTAGCGTTCGTCGGAGCGACCGGTAGCGGAAAGACAACTATACTGTCGCTGCTGTGTCGCAATTACGACATTCAGAAGGGCGAGATTCTTTTGGACGGCATAAATATTAGGCACATAAAAATCTCGTCATTGCGTAAGCACTTTGGGCAAATGCTGCAAGACGTTTTCCTATTCGCAGGCACTGTACGCAGTAATATTGTTCTGCGTGACGAATTCGACGACGAACAGGTTATGGAAGTATGCAGATACGTCAACGCAGACAAGTTTATAGCTAAGCTCGGTGGCGGTCTCGACGAAGAGGTACGTGAGCGCGGCAACAATTTCTCTGCAGGTCAACGGCAGCTGTTATCATTTGCTCGGACGATTATTCATAAGCCGGAAGTCATGATTCTTGACGAAGCGACAGCGAATATCGACACGGAAACGGAAGTATTGATACAGGACAGCTTGACCAGAATGATGAACATTGGCACAATGTTGATTGTTGCACATAGACTGTCTACTATTCAGCACGCTGACAATATCATAGTACTTTCTGACGGCAAAATAATCGAGCAGGGCAACCATCACGAGTTGTTGCGCCAACGCGGTCGCTACTATGAACTCTATATGTTGCAATACAACAAAGAACAGCTGAAAAATAAATAACAGAGCTATATTTTACATAAAAAAAGACTTGCATCGAAGCAAGTCTTTTGCGTTTTTTTAACCCCATGTTGCATTTATGAAATTAATTTTACAACATGGGATCGATTTTTTACGCTAGTCTATTCTTATTTATTCTTAGAAATGAGCATTGCACGCATAGAGTTGAGGATTGCCAAAACGCAGACGCCAACGTCAGCGAGTATTGCAATTATCAATCCGAACGCTATTGCGTCGAGGACACCGAAAGCCGACAGCACCAGCACGGCAAGCTTGATAGCAAGAGATATTACTATGTTTTCTTTTACTATATTAAGCGTCTTTTTTGCAATGCGTTTGGCTGTTGAAATAGCGGTTGGGTTGTCCTGCATAAGGACGATATCGGCAGTTTCTATCGCAACGTCGCTACCGGCGTTTCCCATTGCGATACCGACGTCAGCGGTGGCAAGGACCGGAGCGTCGTTTATGCCGTCGCCAACAAACGCAACTTTGCCCTTTACTTTCAGCTCATTCAGTCTAGCCACCTTGTCTGCAGGTAGTAAATCCGAATAATATGTGTTAATGTTCAGCTTTTCCGCTACGGTCTTGGCAGTTACCGCGTTGTCACCGGTCAGCATGACTGTGTCGCAACCGCTACGGTGGAGCATATCAATTGCTTGCTGCGCGTCGTCCTTGATTTCGTCTGCAATGACGATGTATCCTATGAACTCGCCGTTGACGGACAAATAAACTACCGTACCTTCATCAACTTCGGGACACTCTATGCCGTTTTCATACATCAACTTGGCGTTTCCGCAAAGAATCGTTTCGTTCTCCGTTATTGCTTTCAATCCTCTGCCCGCAATTTCCGTCACGTTCGCGTCTATAGTGGCTTTTGCCTCTTTGCAAATAGACAACGCAATGGGGTGGTTACTGTATTGCTCGGCTATAGCGGCCTTTTGCAAAACGTAGTCGTGCTTGTCTTCGGGGAATACTCGTGTAACGGCAAAATTTCCTTTGGTTAGCGTGCCTGTTTTGTCGAAAGCTACAGCTTTGACCTTGGATACCTCTTCGAGATAGTTGCTACCTTTGACCAATATTCCGCGTTTGCTTGCCGCGGCAATTCCGCCGAAAAATCCCAGCGGCACGGATATAACCAAGGCGCACGGACAGGACACGAACAGAAACATCATTGCGCGTTTGAGCCAAGTGCTCCACGCAGACCAATCGGCGTAACCTGTGATAAGCGGTGGCAATACACCTATCAAAATAGCTAAAACTACCACAATGGGCGTGTAATACTTGCTGAATTTTGTAATGAAATTCTCAGCGGGGGATTTACTTGACGTAGCGTTTTCCACCAAGTCAAGAATCTTTGTAACCGTGCTATCCTCGTATGTGCTAGTGGGCTTGATTATTAGCGAGCCGTCCAATACGATACAACCCGAAATTACGCTTTGACCTGCCGTGACTTTCCTAGGTAAGCTTTCACCGGTGATGGCTGAGGTATCGACGTTACATTCGCCTTTCTCTATAATTCCGTCCAGAGGTATTTTGTCGCCGGCTTTGACTATTAGCAAATCGCCTTCTACGATTTCCGAAGGGTGTAGTGTTATCTCTTCGCCGTTTCGCAAAACCGTCGCTTCCTCGGGGCGAATATCCATAAGCGCGGCAATACTGTTGCGGCTTTTGCCCACGGCATAGCGTTGGAATAATTCGCCGATTTGATAGAGAATCATTACGGCAGCAGCGTCGGCATATTCGCCAATAGCAAACGCACCAATAGTGGCGATGGTCATCAAAAAGTTCTCGTCAAATACCTTTCCGTGCGCGATATTTTTGATTGCCTTCCATAGCACGTCGTAACCTGCAGTAAGGTAAGCCGCGGCAAATAGAGCAAGCTCCACCAAGACGTTCAAGTCAATGGTGTATTTCAATATAAGAGTAATAACGCTTACGGCAATTGCGACTATTATTCGTATTAATGATTTTTTATTTCTTGACATACTAAATCTTCAATTTGCAGTCAGGCTCAATTTTTTTGATTGCAGCCTTGATTTTTGCAATTGCTTCGTCGAAATTGCCGTCGGCAACCTCCAAAGTCATCTTTTGCGTCATAAAATTGATTGAAACGGAGATTACGCCGTCAATCTTTCTTATGCTGTCTTCCATTTTTGCCGCGCAGTTTGCGCAGTCGAGGTCTTGCATTGCAATTACTTTTTTCATAACCTACTCCTCTATATGTTCTAATGCCAGTTTAATAATGCTCAATACGTGCTCGTCGTCCAGACTGTAGAATATTTCCTTGCCGCTTCGTCTGTTTTTGACAAGTTTAGCTTGGCGAAGAATTCGCAGTTGGTGCGATACGGCAGATTTTGTCATATTCAGCACCGCTCCTATGTCGCAGACGCACATTTCCGCTTGCGCTAATGCCGACAGTATGCGAATTCTGGTGGAGTCGCCGAATATTTTAAACAACTCGGCAACGTCGTACAGTGTGTCTTCCGACGGCATATCTACAAAAACCTGTTCACACACGTCCTCGTGTACGTGCTTGGTTTCGCATGTCAAATCCTTTTCTTCCATTAGTGTTACCTCTTTAGGGATTTTTGCAAACGGTTGAATAATTGTTCAACTGTTATTATGATATGCCTGCACGCGAAAATTGTCAATCGATTTTTGAGAAAAAGTCGCAATTTTTTTTACAGTAGTAAAGGTAGTGTAGTTTTGTGAGTGTGCGACGCTGTGAAAGTGACACAGTTTGAATATCGTTAATAATATGTAAATAGGGTATACCCCAATAAGTACAAGGAGAGAAAAAAATGAGTTGTTGTAGAAACACATGTTGTCATAACGAAAGTGAAAACAACAGATTGATTATTATCGAACGCGGTCCAAGAGGTCCGAGAGGCTTCACAGGTCCGCAAGGCATCATGGGACCTCCCGGTACGCAAGGTTCTACGGGTCCGCAGGGTCCTCAAGGTATTCAAGGCGTGCAAGGTATTCCCGGCGTAACAGGTCCGATCGGAGCTACAGGCGCAACGGGAGCTACAGGTGCAACAGGTCCTCAAGGTATTCAAGGCGTAACAGGTCCGACCGGAGCTACAGGCGCTACGGGTACAACCGGTGCAACGGGAGCTACAGGTGCAACAGGTCCTCAAGGTATTCAAGGTGAAGTAGGTCCTGCGGGTCCTGTCGGTGACACAGGTCCTGCTGGCGAATCGATTACGGGATTGGCAGCTTACGGCGGACTGTATTCCGAAAGCACAACGACAGTAGCGTTGCCTGCAGGTACGGCTACCCAACTGACGCTTGGTTCTGAAATGCCTTCAAGCAACGTAACCTACGGTACCAACAGCATTACCGTGAACCTCGCAGGCGATTACGAAATCAACTATGGTTTGCTTGGTAGTGTTGACCCCGCGTCAACCATTACGCTCAGTGTTTACAACAATGGCGCATTGCTCGCGTCGGCGAATATCTCGCAAGATTTCATTACCGGTACTGCGCGTTCTATGAATGGTAGCACGATTGTAACTCTTGACGCAGGCGACGTATTGACGCTGATGGCAACTGGTAGCGTAGTAACCACTCTTATGCCCAACGACCAGGTCAACACTTATCTGACGGTGAAGAAATTGGATAACAATGTGGTTGCGGGCTAACGGCATAATAAGCTAATACTAACTAAATGAAAAACGCAGTCGAGGCATTGCCTTGACTGCGTAATTCGTTTTGAAAAATAAACTATTCTATTGGCGTAACGTTGGATGCGCGAAGCTTTCCCTTTGCAGCGTCTTCTTCGATATCAAAGGAAACCTTTTGTCCATCGCGTAACGTCTTAAAGCCTTCGACTTGAATTGCCGAGAAGTGAACGAAAACGTCCTCGCCGCCCTCGTCGTTGGAAATAAATCCGTAGCCTTTGCCTGCATTAAACCATTTCACTGTACCAGTCATACTCGATACCCTCCAAATAAAATCGTAACGAAAATTGCATCATTACAATGCAAGTATAGTCCCAAATGCTTCAAAAGTCAACAGTTTGTGACATTTTCTAGCTGTTCGGCGCAGTTACTACCGTTATTTTAAGCCGATTTCATGGTTTTTAATCTCATTTTGAACTATTTTAGGAAAAATCGCCTTAAAAAAAACAAAATATGATATAATACTTACGATATATAACTTTGTTTAGGAGGCGTGGCGTATGCTAGTCGCAATAATACTTGGAAACCGTCTCAACGACGACGGTAGTACTTCGGAAATTCTAAAAAACCGTTTGGCGGCGACGCTCAAACTGAACGCCCTTTTTGCTCCGTCAAAGATTATCGTTTCGGGCGGAATTGCCAATCCGAACGCGGGTATTAGCGAAGCAGAAGTGATGCGCAATTATCTAATCAGCCAAGGTCTTGAAAGTGACAAAATAGTGGTTGAGGACCGCTCTATGACTACGAAACAAAACGCGGAATTTTCCGTCCCCATTGCGGCAAAATTAGGCGCAACGGAAATACTGCTTTGCACGTCTACAGAGCACATGGGACGCAAGTTTCTTAACCCCATTCGGCTTTTTTCGAAAGAATTGCAGAATTTTGAAGGCATAAAACTTAGGGTTTACAGCGAATAGGCAGACAAAAAAACGAGGGTTGGAGAAATGTTCTCCAACCCAATTTTTTTTGCTAAGCTACAACAAACGGTGATACGATAATAATCGATACTAAGCAGTAAATGATAAGCGACAATGCGTCCACAATGGTGGTGATAAAGGGACTTGCCACGACGGCAGGATCAAGCTTGCATACCTTTGCAAGTAGCGGCATCAGACAGCCGACCATCTTTGCAATGACGACCGTGGAAAACAGAGACACCGAAACGGCGAGACAGATATACCAAGGATAGACGCCGTAACCTATGATATTACCGAATGCCAAACCGTCGAGTAGATACAGTTTTCCAAAGCAAACGACTGCTAGGCACGCCGCAAGCATAGCAGATACGCGCACTTCTTTCCAAAGCACTTTCAATGCGTCGCGCGGTCGTATCTCGTCTAGGGCCAAACCGCGGATAATCGTAACCGACGCCTGACTGCCGGCGTTTCCGCCCGTATCCATAAGCATTGGTATACATGCGAACAGCAGTGGCGAGAGAAGATTTAACCGTCCTTCAAAAACGTTGATGATGAGTCCTGTGAAGGTTGCGGAAATCATAAGTAGCAACAGCCAAGGTATACGGTTTTTCCAAATCTGCCAGACGCTTTGTTCCATATAAGTGTCGGTAGAGGGCGTGACTGCCGCCATGATTGAAATGTCTTCGGTAGCCTCTTCTTCCAAGACGTCCAAGACGTCGTCGACGGTGATAATACCGACCATTCTGTTCTCTTTGTCTACGACAGGAACGGTATTAAGGTCGTATTTGGATATCTGTTGCGCGACGAATTCTTTGTCATCGGTGGTTTCGGCAGAAATGGGGTCTGTCTCCATAAAATCAGAAACAGGCGTTTCATAGTCGTGTAATAACAGGTCCTTGACCGTTACGCGTCCGAGTAACTTCCTTTTCTCGTCGATAACGTAGCAGGTAGATATAGTCTCCATATCGACGGCGACCTTTCTTATGTGGTCAAAGGACTGTTTTACCGTCCATAGTCCCCTAAGGCTCACGTACTCGACCGTCATAATGGTTCCTGCGCTGTCTTTTGGATAGTGCAGAATTTCGTTTATGCGCGCGCGTGTCTCCGTGTCCGATTGCTTTATAATACGGCTGACCACGTTTGCAGGCATTTCTTCGATAATGTCGACGGTATCGTCCAAGAACATCTCGTCAAAAACGGCTTTCAATTCGGCATCGGAAAAAGCGTTCAGCAACAATTCTTGACTGTCGTTAGACATTTCAACGAATGTTTCTGCCGCGTTTTCTTTGCTCAGCAGGCGGAAGATGACCAGCATGTCTTTTTCAGGTATCTCTTCCAGCAGTAGCGCCGAGTCTTGAGGTTTAAGTTCGTCTAGCAGTGTTTTTATTTCGCGAAAATTTTTGGCGGCAAGAAGTTCCAAAACCTTCTCCGTCAATTCGCGTAATTCTTCTACGTATTCCATAAATTAAATTGTAATTTTGTTTTGCCCCAATGTCAACAGTTTTTGGAAATTTTCCCTGTTTTTTTAAGCCTAATTTACTATTTATCTGTTTTATTTTACTGTTTTATGGCAGATTGCGTTCCATACAAGTTATTGACAAGTCAGTAGTATTATTGTAAAATAAACTAAATATATAAGGATGAATTTTATGAAAGAGTACTATTTGGAGCGGTTCCACTGGATTTTCAAATATACGAGAAAAGACTTTCTTTATTGCCTGTTAAAAACGTTATGCGTTGTAGTGGGACTTCCCATTTATGCTGCGGCGTTTGTTGTAGAGATGGTATTTACGGCAATAAATATGATTTTTAGCTGGATTCCCATTCTAAACGTGGTAGTCATGGTAATTTGCAAGGCGCTGGTATGGTTATTCGGCATGACGTTCTATATCAATATCCTGACCGACCTCAAGGAGTACAAAGCAACTCGCGTAGTTCAGTACGAGGTAGACGACGCGGCGGACGAATCGCCCGAAAGTGAAGAAGCCGAGGTAGCCGAGCAAGAGCCTACGGAAGAAAACGTCGAGGAAAACCGTTCTTAGCGGAAACACAATCCCCGCACCCTCGCAAACTCGGGAGCTCCCCTTACTAAGGGGAGCTTTTTTCTTATCATCAACTATTTCAAAGGCAATTATCATGCAGGCGAGGGTGTTCGAAGTTGGGCGCATTGGCTCGCCACTAGCGTCCCAACTCGAATACCCGA
>JAFLVL010000023.1 GCA_022508325.1 Clostridiales bacterium
TTGAGCTGTGCCTGACCAAGCTACACGCAGGCGGCAAGTTCGGCGGTGGCGGCTATAAGATAAGCGGCGGCTTGCACGGCGTAGGTCTGTCGGTAGTAAACGCTTTGTCCGAATGGTTGAAGGTGGAAGTAAAGCAGGACGGCAAACTTCACCGTCAAATGTATCACCGCGGCACTCCCGAGGAACGCTTGAAGGTGGTCGGGACGGCTGAGGACACAGGCACGTCGGTTACGTTCATGCCCGACAGCGAAATCTTTGAAACGGTAGAGTGGGAATACGAACGTTTGAGAGCAAGACTTCGCGAAGTGGCGTATCTGAATAAGGGCATTACGATTAATTTGAAGGACGAGCGCGACAGTCGCAAACGCAACGAGACTTTCTGTTACGAAGGCGGACTTGCGGAATTCGTCGAGAACTACAACCGCTCGAAAAATACGATTTTCTCCCAACCTCTCTACATTGACAAGTCCGTCAAGGAGGGCGAGATTGAGATTGCTTTACAATTCAATGACGGCTACAACGAGGTAGTTCACGCTTACGCCAACAATATCAACACCGAAGAGGGCGGCGCGCACTTGGACGGCTTCAAGGCGGCGCTCACTAAGGCGATAAATGACTACGGTCACAAATACAACCTTCTAAAGGACAGCGAGAAGCTGGCGGGCGAGGACGTGCGTGAGGGCTTGGTGGCTATCATTTCGGTAAAACTCGAGAATCCCCAATTCGAAGGTCAGACTAAGACCAAGCTGGGCAACAGCGAAATGAGAACGGCTGTGTCCCGCGTGGTTGGCGAAGAGCTGTCGACGTTCCTTGAAGAAAACCCCAAAGAGGCGAAAGAACTGGTGCTCAAATCCGTTACGGCGCAACGCGCAAGAGACGCGGCTAGACGCGCAAGAGAGCTCACACGTAAGGGCGTGCTCGAAAGTGCGTCGCTGCCCGGCAAGCTCGCCGACTGTTCGGACAAAGACCCCAAGCATTGCGAAATCTACATTGTCGAGGGTGACTCGGCAGGCGGCACGGCAAAGCAAGGTCGTGACAGACGTTTTCAGGCGATACTGCCCCTGCGCGGAAAAATTTTGAACGTGGAGAAGGCAAGACTGTCTCGTGCTCTCGAGAATGAAGAAATCAAGGCGATGATTACCGCGTTCGGTTGCGGCATTGGTGACGAATTTGACGAGAGTAAGCTGCGTTACGACCGCATTATCTGCATGACCGACGCAGACGTCGACGGTAGCCACATCAGAATTTTGCTTATCACCTTCTTCTTCCGCTTTATGCGTCCGCTTATCGAGCAAGGTCACGTTTATATCGCGCAGCCGCCGCTCTATAAGATTACCAAGAACAAGCAAGAGTATTACGCATTCACCGATGAGGAACGCGATAGAAAATTGGCGCAGATCGGACCTAAGGGCACGGAAGTGTCGCGCTACAAGGGTCTTGGCGAGATGAACGCCGAACAGTTGTGGACGACTACCATGAACCCCGAGAGTCGCACCATGCTGCAAGTAACTATGGAGGACGCTTACGAGGCAGACGAGATCGTATCACTGCTCATGGGCGACCAACCGGAACTCAGACGCGAGTTTATTGTAGAGAATGCTAAACTCGTCGAAGAGTTAGATGTATAATCGGGAGGAAATACTATGGCAAAGCAAACAGATAATCAACATTTTGACTACGTAGAGGCGCTGGGCAAAACCAACGTCAAGGTCATCAAAATGGAAGAGGAAATGAAGAAGTCCTTCATCGCTTACGCAATGGCGGTCAACGTTTCCCGCGCAATCCCCGACGTACGCGACGGCTTGAAGCCTGTTCACAGACGTATTCTGTACGCAATGGGCGAGCTAAACCTCTTCAACGACAAACCCTACCGTAAATGCGCAAGAATCGTCGGTGACGTGTTGGGTAAGTATCACCCCCACGGCGACAGCGCGGTTTACGACGCATTGGTGCGTCTGGCGCAAGATTTCTCCATTCGCTGTCCTTTGGTCGACGGTCAGGGAAATTTCGGCAGCGTGGACGGCGACCCACCGGCAGCGCAACGTTATACGGAAGCAAGACTGTCTAAAATTGCCGCCGAAATGCTACGCGAGATTGACAAAAACACCGTAGACTTCTATCCCAACTTCGACAATACATTGATGCAACCGACGGTATTGCCCAGCCGTTTCCCCAATTTGCTGGTAAACGGCGCAGACGGTATCGCAGTCGGTATGGCGACCAATATTCCTCCTCACAACCTCGGCGAGGTTATCGACGGCGCGATTGCTGTACTCAACAACCCCGACGTGACGGTTGAGGAGTTGATGAAGATTATTCCTTCGCCCGACTTCCCGACAGGCGGTATCATCATGGGTCGCGTAGGTATTCGCAACGCCTACAAGACAGGTAAGGGTACTATTCTCGTTCGTGCAAAGACGGAGATAGAGGAACACAACGGCAGACAGAGAATTATCGTAACAGAATTGCCCTATCAGGTTAATAAGGCAAAGCTCGTCGAGACTATTGCCGGCATGGTCAAGGACAAGCGCCTCGAAGGCATCTCCGATATTCGCGAGGAAAGTGACCGTCACGGTATGCGTATCGTTTTCGACTTGAAACGCGATGCAAACGCGCAAGTGGTGCTGAATATGATGTTTAAGCACACGCAGTTGCAGGTTTCAGACGGTATAACATTGCTTGCTCTTGCTGACGGCGAGCCCAAGATCTTGAACCTCAAAGAGATTCTGACCTATTACATAGCTCACCAACGCGAGGTAGTAGTACGCCGCACCAAGTTCGACTTGGAAAAGGCAGAGGACAGATACCACATTATCGAAGGTCTCGTTATCGCTCTCGACAACATTGACCGCGTAATTCAGATTATCAAGAGCAGTGACGACAGACAGACGGCTGCGGCAGCACTCCAAAAGGAATTTGGACTGTCCGAACGCCAAACCAACGCAATCCTCGAGATGAAACTATCCCGTCTTACTCACCTCGAAGTGGAGAGCCTCAGAAAAGAGCTGCGTGACTTGGACGAGCTTATCAAGGATTTGCGCGATATTCTTGCAAAGCCGAATAGAGTTTCTGAAATAATCGCAACGGAGCTGGGCGAAATCCGCGACAAGTACGCAACGGAACGCAAGACGGAGATTTGCACAGATTACTCGGAAATCGACATCGGCGACCTTATCGAGAAAGAAGACGTAGTTGTCTCTATGACACACCTCGGCTACGTCAAGCGTTTGCCCATTACGGAATACCGCACGCAAAGACGCGGCGGCAAGGGTGTGACCGCACACAAACCGCGTGAAGAGGACTTTGTCGTCAATATGTTCATAACCAACACTCACGACGATTTGCTGTTCTTCACCAATCGCGGCAAGGTGTACTGCATCAAGGGCTACGAAGTACCCGAGGCAGAGCGCACGGCTCGCGGCAGAGCTATAGTCAATATTTTGCAACTGGACAGCGACGAAAAGGTTACCACTGTCATCCCGCGTAAGGAGGACAGCCGCGGCAACCTAGTTATGGCAACAAAGCACGGTCTTATCAAAAAGACAAACCTTACGGAATTCGAAAGCATTCGTAAGTCGGGCAAGATTGCAATATCTCTGCTTGAAGGCGACGAGCTTATCGGCGTAGACATGACTACGGGCTACGACGAGATTTTGATGGCAACCCACGAGGGCAAGTGCATTCGTTTCGCCGAAGAGGACGTTCGCGCAATGGGCAGAGAAGCGCAAGGCGTACGCTCGATTAAGCTTGAAGGCGACGATTACGTCGTGGACATGGCGATAGCGAGAAACGGTCTCGAGGTTCTGACAATCTCCGAGAACGGATTTGGCAAGAGAAGCGACCTGATTGACTACCGTCTGCAATCGCGTGCAGGCAAGGGCATTAAAGCCGGCAAGTTTGACAATAAGACGGGAATGCTCGTCAACCTCAAGCTCATCAATCCCGACAACGACATTATGCTCATCGCCGACAACGGCATAATCACGCGTATTCGCGCCAAGGAAGTATCTAAGATTGGCAGAGACACCATGGGCGTTCGCGTAATGAAGACCAAGGGCGACGCCAAGATTGTGTGCGTATCGGAGAGTCCCGCCAGCGAAGCTTTGGACGGCGAAGAGGGTGACGAAGGCGGCGCAGAGGAATAAAACTTAAATGGAAAATTACAAACTTTTAATAGCAAAAAAACTCATTAACAATACTCCGCTCGAAGAAGCGGAGATTGTTAGCTTAATCACAGAAACGGCAGACGACAGCTTTGGCGATTACGCTTTCCCATGTTTTAGACTGGCGCGGGAAATGCGTATGTCTCCTGTGCAGATTGCTCAGAAGTTGGCAAGCGAGATTAAAACCGACGACGTGATAGTAAAAGTGGAGGCAGTCAACGGCTACCTCAACTTTTTCGTCGACAGAATGCATTTTATTTGGGACGTCGTGACCGACGTTATCAAGGACGGCAACAAATACGGCAACGACAAGATTGGCAAGGGCAAGACGGTGTGTATAGATTACAGTTCCGTCAATATCTGCAAGTCCTTCCACATTGGGCACCTGTCAACAACTGCAATAGGTAGCAGTCTCTACAAGTTGTATAACGCTCTCGGCTACAAGGTGGTCGGCATCAACCACCTTGGCGACTACGGCACACAATTTGGTAAGATGATTGTCGCTTTCAAGCTGTGGGGCGACAGAGCGACGGTAGAAAAACTGGGTGTTGCGGAGCTTCAAAGGCTCTACGTAAAATTTCACCAAGAGGAAGTCGACCACCCCGAGCTGACAGAGCAGGCGCGCGAGTGGTTCGTCAGAATTGAGAAGGGCGACGCGGAAGCGCAGGAGTTGTTTGAGTTCTTCAAGCAAATAACCTTAGCCGACGTTTTGGAAATATACAAACGCCTGAATGTCAAATTCGACAGTTGGAACGGCGAAGCCTTTTTTAATGACAAAATGGACGCGCCTCTGCAAATGCTCCGTGACAGGGGACTTGTGTCAGAAAGTCAAGGCGCGCAGGTGGTGGATTTGAAGGATTACAACATGCCACCGTGCCTGCTCGTAAAGTCCGACGGCAGCAGTCTTTACGCAACCCGCGACATAGCGGCGGCAATTTGGCGCAAAAACGAGTACGACTTCAACAAATGTCTTTACGTCGTGGCTTATCAACAAAATTTGCACTTCAAACAGGTGTTTAAGGTATTGGAGCTGGCTGGACTAGACTGGGCAAAAGACCTAGTGCACGTCGCTTTCGGTATGGTAAGTCTCGAGGACGGCTCTATGTCTACCCGCAAGGGCAACGTGGTATTGCTCCGCGACGTAATTGACAAGGCTGTGGCGAAATCTCTTGAAATTATTACCGCCAAAAACCCCGATTTGCCCAACCGCGAAAAGGTTGCCGAGCAGGTGGGTGTCGGCGCGGTGCTGTTTAGCGCTCTTGAGAATGGCAGAATCAAAGATATTACCTTCACCTTCGACCGTGTGCTGAATTTCGACGGCGAGACTGCGCCGTATCTCCAGTACACTCACGCAAGATGCTGTTCGTTACTGGAAAAAGCGAGCGATTGGAAGAAGAGCGCGGTTGCAGGAGATTACAGGGCTCTCGACAACATCGAAACTTTGCGTTTATGCAAGCTTCTCTCCGTTTTTCCGCAAGCTGTCAAGGACGCTGCGTTCAAGTACGAACCCAGTATCGTATCTGCACTGCTTATCGATATTGCGCAAGCGTTCAACAGGTTCTATATAGAGCATCGCGTAATCAGCGAAAACCTCGCCGAGCAGAACGCGCGTCTGCAAGTGGTGGAGGCAACGGCAACGGTGCTGAAGAAAGGTTTGACCCTGCTCGGCATTGAAGCGCCCGACAAGATGTAGCCGACCACACGCGAGACGGAACTTGTACGCAACCGCTGACGCTTTGTGCTAGCAAGTTTTAGTCCGTCTCGGTCGGACTTGGGAGTTGCGCAGGACACCTGCGCGAATTGTTTTGACTGCAGGGGGAGACGCCGCATTTCTCCCCTCTGCCCCTCTCGCAAGGGCACGAATGGCGGTACACGCCCGCAATTCGTGAGTTTAATTAAGAACTTTTTCTCACACAGCCGAACACCCTCGCCATTCATAGTAGGGTGCCGCTAAAATGTGACACGGTTTTGTTGACAAGCGGAAAAATTGTGCTAGAATAGATACGGTATGCGATATACTATTGCGTAAAAACGCTCGAATTGGGCAATAATAGAACGAGAGCGTTAAAAGGAGAACAAATGAACATTTTAGATTATGTAATTTTAGGTATTCTCGCCATAAGTATGATTGTCGGCTTTATCAAAGGTTTCATCAAGCAACTTTTGACGGTTGGCGGCATTATCGTGGTGGCATTGCTCACGGCGACCGTTTCGCCATTCGTACAAAACTGGTTGACCGGTGTAATTGAGTCAGACGGCACTCGCGCTGCAGTGGCAATGTTTGGCACGGTGATTTTACTTATCGCAGTATACAGCGTATTGGCGTGGCTTATCGGCAAACTTTTGAAGAAAATCCATATCATCAAGATTTTAGACAAGATTTTGGGCGGTGTGATGGGCATTGCCGTAGTGTATCTTGTGTTTGCGGTCATTATAGGCTTGTTCACAATGACAGGCGAAGGATTTTTGCCTACTTTGAAGAGTCTGCTCGGCGAATCAATCGAGACAAGCTGGTTCAGCACTAATATATACAGCAACAACTTCTTCGGAAAGTGGGTTATCGAAGGCATAGCGGAGAAGCTGATTCAGAATTTCAAGCCTGCAGAAGAAGCGGCTCGTGTGTTTGGCTCTGGTATTCGAATTTGGTCCTAGCGCTACACGATGTCCCAAATTCGAACACCCTCGCCGTCATAAGAAGATGGCTGTAAGACAATTTGAGGAGTAATCAGTCGAACACCCTCGCCTACAGTACTGATTACCTATAAAATAATTTTAGCAAAAAAGGCGCCCCTGTGTAAGGGGAGCTGGCGAGGTACGAGCCTGAGGGGCTGTCAAATTTCAAAAAATGTAACCTTATGAGATTTACATTTTATTTGCTTGACGGCATAGTTTGATTATGTTAGTATCTTTAAGGACGCGATTGCTCGTCGCGTAAAAAAACAAAATATTTAAAGGAGGTGAGAGAGCAATGACCAACAATAGAATAGTAACGAAACATAACAACGGAAGTTGCATATCTCACCTACTATATACCGTCGTCTAAACGTCGGCAATTATTAGGTATGTAATCGTGCGCTTCCGAATAGGGAGCGCATTTTTTGTCGCCCGATATCGAAACAAACAAAACATATATGCATTACTTATTTAAATTTATCAAACCATATACAAAGACGATACTGCTATTGATGCTATTGTACGCGGCGCAGACCTTTTCTGCGCTGTTCATGCCCTACGTAATGTCTAATATCGTAGAAATCGGTATTCGCAACGGTGACGTCAACTACATATTGAAAGAGGGGGCGATAATGATTGCTCTTGCGCTCGGTGCGCTTGCTTGCGCATTGGTGACAAACGCCGTCAGCAGCAAGTTTTCCGCAAGTTTAGCGGTAGACATTCGCAAACAGGTTTTCAATAAGGTCAATACTCTCAGCTTCGAGCAGTTTTCCGAGATTGGCACAGGTAGTCTTATCACGCGTACCACCGACGACGTTGGTTGGATAGAGGAGACTATCGTACAGTTACCCTATGTGTTCATCACCTTCCCGATAATGTTTTTCGGAGGCATTGCGCTGTCCTTTAAGGGCGACTACACTTTGCCGTTGATACTCTTGGGTGCGGCTGTTCTTGTTTTAGGCATTTCCACACTCATAACCACCAGACTGGAGAAACACTGGCAACGCGGCGAAGAATTTACCGACGTGCAGAACCGTGTTGTTCGCGAGCGCCTCTCTGGAATCCGTGTAGTTCGCGCCTTTGACAAAGAGAATTACGAGCACCAACGCGCCGCCCGCGCCACGAGCGAAATGTGCAACAGCTTCGTGACGGCAAATACCGTCAGCGGACTGATTAATCCCATCGCGTCGCTACTTTTGAACACCGCGACAGTGGCTATCATATACGTTGGCGCAATACGGTTACAAAGCAACGTCAACTTGAAGGCGGGCGACATTCTTGCTACAATTCAGTACATAGCCTTGATTGCCAATGCCGTACTTATGCTGTCCTGGACCATTTCCTTCATTCCGCACATCAAGGTGAGTTTGAAGCGTATCGGAGCGATACTCGATTTGGAGAGCAGTATAGGCGAGACTGCAAGCGGCGAGCAATTGGCAGGCGACGTCAGCTTCGACGGCGTAGATTTTGCCTATCCCAATTCTCAAGTCAATTCCCTCGAGGGCATAACGTTCGAGGCTAAGAGTGGCGAGATTGTCGGAATTATAGGCGGCACTGGCAGTGGCAAAACCACACTTGTGAAATTACTTATGGATTTCTATAAGCCCAACTGCGGCGCGCAGAGCTTTGGCGGCAAAGCATACGGAGAGTTGACTCCCGCGACAATTCGCGATAACGTAGCTGTTGCGCTACAGAAGAGCATGATATTCGAGGGTACGGTTGCCGACAACGTCAGAATGGGCAACAAGAATGCCACAGACGAAGAGGTCGCCGAGGCTCTCGATATTGCGCAAATGACGGAATTTATTGCAAGCAAGGACGAAGGGGTAAATTACAAGTTGACCCAATCGGGCAATAACGTCAGCGGCGGACAAAAACAGCGTATCAATATCGCTAGGACGATTCTGAAACCCGCGTCGGTCTATATATTTGACGACAGCTTCTCGGCGTTGGACTATTTGACCGAGGCGAACCTCAGAAAGGCGTTGAACAAATATCTTGACGGCAAGACACAAATAATAGTCACGCAACGCGCGGCTACGGCTATGCGGTGCGACAGAGTTTACGTATTGGACAAAGGCAGAGTCGTCGGTGTCGGCACGCACAAGCAACTGCTACGGGATTGCCCGACCTACCGCGAAATTTACGACAGTCAGATGGGAGGTGGTATCAATGAGTAAGCCTTCCAAAACCAGAGAATACTCTGCAACTAAGACGGTTAAACGCCTAATTCGTGACATTCGCCCTATAGCTTGGGCTATTGCCATTGCAGGCATAGTGTGTATCGGCTCGGTTATGCTGTCGGTGCTTGCACCCGAGATAGTCAACAAATTGACTAACATCATTTATGAATACGGCGACGCGCGTTTGCAATACGGCGAGACGGCGTCTATCGATATGCAGGAGATGCTGTCGCTATGTTTGGTGCTTCTTGCGGCTTACGGCGGCTCGTCACTGCTGTCGGCATTGCGCGTAGTGCTTACTACCAATATTACGTCACGGTATTACACTAAGGGGCTGCGTATTCGCATAAGCGACAAGCTGCAACGACTGCCTGTCAGCTACATTGACGCCACACCTAACGGCGAGCTACTGTCCCGAATGATGAACGACGTGTCTAATATGTCTACAACGATTTACATTATTATCGACACGTTGATCGACGGTTTCGTTCGCATAGTCATCATCACTTACTTCATGTTCTCGATACATTGGATGTTGGCAACTGCGGTGGTGGTACTCGTGCCGCTGTCTATCGCGCTATCTGCAATTATCTCGTCAAGAAGTGAGAAGAGCTGGCACGAATTTAGAAAGGTAAACGGCAATATGTACGCCTTTATTGAGGAGGACTACACAGGCTTTGACACCGTCAAGGCGTTCAACCTCGAAGGACGTCAAGAAAAAATCTGCGACGAGATTTCCGGACAATACAGGCAGAAAATGCGTCGCGGTTACTACCTGTCGGGATTAATTCAACCGATAATCGCCTTCACCAACAACGTCGCGTACGTGGCGGTGTGCATTGCGGGCGGAATTCTTGCCAGCAACAAGGTGGTGTCTGTCGGCGACGTGATGGAGATAGTACTGCTTGCCAAAATGTTCGCAGGACCTCTTGAAAGCATTGCCAACGGTATGGGTTCTATTCAGCATACGCTTGCCTGCGCAAACCGTGTCTATCAGTTACTTGATATGAAGGAAATGGACGTAGTTGACACAAGCGAATTGCCCGAAGGCGAGGGCGAGGTAGTATTCGACCACGTGAGCTTCAGCTACGACAAGGTGACGCCCATAATCAAAGACCTGTGCGTGACTGTCAAGGCGGGGCAGAAGGTGGCGATAGTCGGACCTACCGGCGGTGGCAAAACGACGATAGTAAATTTGCTTATGCGTTTTTACGATGTTGACAGCGGACGCATAACCGTTGACGGCGTAGACATATCGACGATTGACAGGGCAAAGCTAAGGAGTATGTTCGGCATGGTGTTGCAGGACACTTGGCTGTTCAATGGCACGGTTTACGACAATATCGCTTACGGCAAGGCAGACGCTACGCGAGAAGAAGTTGTAGCTGCTGCCGAGAAGGCTCACGCAGATTTCTTCATTCAGACGCTGCCCGACGGCTACGATACCGTAATAAATGAAGAAAGTACGAATATCAGTAGCGGACAAAAACAGCTATTGACCATTGCGCGTAGCTATCTGTCCAACCGCAAAATGCTGATACTCGACGAAGCTACGAGTAACGTCGACACGAGGACGGAGATTCTCATTCAACAGGCAATGGACGAATTGCTCAAGGGTCGCACGAGCTTCGTTATCGCCCACCGCCTGTCAACCATCGTCAACGCCGACATTATTTTGGTTGTCAACAACGGCGAGGTGGTAGAGCAAGGCACACATACCGAGCTCATGGCGCAAAACGGCTTTTATACCAAAATCTACAATTCGCAATACGAACTACTAAAATAAAAAAAGGCTCGGGTATTCGTCTTGGCGTCTAACGCTTCACGAAAAGAAGTTGACTATTTGAGATCAATGTAATACAATTTTGTTACTATAAACGCAACACGCGAGGTCTTTATGGACAAAATTGCAACAGAACAGAAATGGAATAAGCTTTGGAACGAGCAGAAGGTTTACAAGTTCGACCCTAAAGACGTTGACAACAAGTATTACGTCCTTGAAATGTTTTCTTATCCCAGCGGTAGCAAGCTACACGTAGGACATTGGTATAACTACGGCTTGACGGACAGTTTCGCGCGCTATCAGATAATGAAAGGCAAGAACGTCTTTCAGCCTATGGGTTTCGACGCCTTCGGTCTGCCCGCGGAAAACTACGCGATAAAGACCGGTGTGCATCCCGAGGACAGCACACTCCACAATATTGAAGTAATGGAAGGTCAGCTGAAAAGTATCGGCGCAATGTTTGATTGGGACCACGAGATAAAGACCTGCTTGCCCGAATATTACCGTTGGACGCAGTGGATTTTTGCCGAGCTCTACAAACACGGCTTGGCGTATCGCAAGAAAGCACCTGTAAACTGGTGCCCAAGCTGCAACACTGTGCTTGCCAACGAGCAGGTAGTGGACGGACATTGCGAGCGCTGCGACAGCCAGGTCATCAAGAAAGACCTTACGCAATGGTTCTTCAAAATTACCGAATACGCCGAAGAACTTCTTCAAGGGCTCGACAATCTCGATTGGCCCGAGAAGACCAAGGCAATGCAGCGCAACTGGATTGGCAAGTCGCAGGGTGGCGAGATAGTATTCGACCTAGCCGACGGTAGCGGCAGCTTCAAGGTATTCACCACAAGAGCCGACACGCTCTACGGTTGCACCTACGTCGTACTTGCTCCGGAACATGAATTGGTACAAAAAATCACCACGCGCAAGCAAAAAGCCAAAGTAGATAAGTATTGCGAAGAAGTAGCCAAGACCAACGAAATCGAACGCTTGTCTACCGCTAAGGAAAAGACAGGTGTGTTCACAGGAGCGTACGCGATAAATCCCATTAACGGAGAGAAGGTTGAGGTATGGATTGGCGACTACGTGCTTGCCAGCTACGGTACGGGCGCGGTCATGGGTGTTCCCTCTCACGACGCTCGCGACTACAAGTTTGCGGTTAAACACGGTCTCGGTATCAAGCGCGTTATCAAGGCGGCGACGGAGGGAGTGGACGACAGCTTACCATTCACCGAATACGGCGTTATGGTTAACAGCGGCGAATTTGACGGATTGACCAGCGAGCAAGGCAAGCTTGCCGTGGTGGAAAAGCTTCACAAAATGGGCAAAGGCGAACTGAAAACCAACTACCGTCTCAGAGACTGGCTCGTTTCCCGTCAACGTTACTGGGGCGCGCCCATTCCCATCATTTACTGTCCGCATTGCGGCGAGGTACTGGACGAGAACCTACCTGTCAAACTTCCTTATGACGTAGAATTCCGCCCGGACGGTACAAGTCCGCTTGCTAAACACGATAAGTTTATACACGACGTCAAGTGTCCCAAGTGCGGCGCGGTAGCCACTCGCGACCCAGACACGCTCGACACCTTCGTGTGCAGTAGCTGGTACTACTTGCGTTATCCCGACGCGGGCAACAGCGATAAAGCTTTCGACACCGAGTGGATTGACAAAATGTTGCCTGTCGACAAATACGTCGGCGGTGCAGAACACGCTTGTATGCATTTGCTTTACGCGCGCTTTATCACCAAGGCTCTTCGCGATATGGGTCATCTGCATTTTGACGAGCCCTTCAAGTCTCTGGTGCACCAAGGCGTAATTTTGGGACCCGACGGCAACCGTATGAGCAAGTCTCACGGCAACGTCGTATCTCCCGACGATTATGTGGGGACTTACGGCGCGGACGTGTTCAGGTGCTATCTCGCCTTTGGCTTCCGCTATATCGAGGGCGGACCGTGGTCGGAGGACGGCATCAAGGCTATCAACAAGTGGTTAGACCGTGTGGAGAGATACGTCCTGTCGGCTTACGATAATTACGAAACCACAGACAATATGGGCAAGGAAGAGAAGGAGCTTAACCGCGCGCGCCACGCCACGATTAAAGCTGTGGATGCCGACTACAACGACTTTTCTTTCAATACGGCAGTTGCCCGCATGATGGAGCTAGTCAATGCCATTGCCAAGTATGACCAACTGCCCGTCAAGAATGCGAAGTTATACCGCGCAACGGTGGACGACCTGTTGAAGGTACTTTGTCCGCTTGCGCCTCACTTTACGGAAGAACTTTGGCAACAGACAGGTCACAAGGGAAGTATCGTAGTGACGAAGTTCCCCGTATGCGACGAAACTGCTCTGACGGTTGCAGAAACGGAGATTTTGGTACAGTTCAACAGCCGTCCCAAGGTACGCTTGACGGTGGACGCAACTCTATCGCCCGCCGAACTGGAGAAGGTGGCTCTTGCCGCTCCGCAGGTCGTCGAGGCATTGAACGGCGCAGCTGTGAAAAAAGTTATAGTTATTCCGAACAGATTGATAAATATCATTATATAATGTTATATGTCAGGTAAGGGATACGTGTGTGGAACTCAGACTATTCAGATTCGTCCTCACCCGTACCCCTCACCGCAATATAATCTGTCTCTCTAATGTAATTCAGCGAAGTGACTGAGGGGCTGTCAAAAAGGAGATTTATATGGACTTTAGAAAGGAAGCCGCGTCGCTTGGCATAGGCGACACGCCGCTATTGAGGCACGAGAACGAATTTGAAGCGGACATTTTTATCAAAAACGAATCTATGAACGCCAGCGGCAGCGTCAAGGACCGCGCGGCGCTCGGTATGATACTTGCCGCTGAAGAGGCGGGAGTACTGCATATGGGCGATACTATCGTGGAGGCTACCAGCGGCAATATGGGCATTGCTCTTGCCTACGTTGGAATAAAACGCGGCTACAAGGTCTTGCTTACCATGCCCGAAACGATGACGGTGGAGCGCAGACAGATTTTGCAGGCGCTTGGCGCAGAGTTGGTACTCACCGACGGCAAATTAGGTATGAAAGGCTCGATTGACGCCGCCGCAGAACTGGCAAGCAAGTCGGGGCACGTGTGGCTCAAACAGTTTGAAAATAAAGCAAATATCATGGCTCACTACCTTTCTACAGGCGAGGAGATTCTCGAACAGCTTGACCGCGTTGACGTACTCGTAGCGGGCGTTGGCACAGGCGGCACGCTTATCGGCACAGGCAGGCGCATTCGCGAGAAGTTCCCTCATTGCGAGATTGTGGCGGTGGAGCCTGCAAGCAGTCCCGTAATTTCCAAGGGTGTCAAGGGTGCGCACAAAATTCAAGGTATCGGCGCGGGCTTTGTGACGGAGCTTTACGACAAAGAATTTGTCGACAGAGTGGAGACGGTCACCGACGAGGACGCGCTCGAGACTTTCTATGAACTCAATCTAAAACTCGGCTATTGCTGTGGAATATCTTCTGCGGCGAATTTGGTAGTGGCGAGCCGTTTGGCGCAAGACCCTGCATACGCGGAAAAAAATATCGTCACCTTCTTCCCAGACGGCGACGACAGATATCAATCATTATTAAACCTGAAAAAGAACTGAAAAATTTCACTGTTGAATTCGCACAAAGTATTGACAAAAACCATAAAAATATTAAAATATAATTACCGAAATTTATGGAGGAAAATACTATGAAAAAATTTGCAAAAATCACGGCTGTTGTGCTCGTAGCAGTAATGGCGTTGGCGCTTCTCGTCGCTTGCGGTCCTGCTAGCGACCCCGACAAAGCGGTTGCCGCATTGAAGGACAACGGTTACGTTGCAGGCAAGGTTACAACAGGCGGTTACAGCGGAATGGTAGCAATGGTAACAGGCACAAAGGGCGTTCTCGGTTCTTTGTTAAGTGGCGAGAATCAATTCCAAACAATCACCATTTACTACTTTGAATCTACGAGCGCAGCAAACGACGCGTGGGAAAAGATTAAGAGCGATTCTGACAAAGACAAGGAAAAGAACAAGGATTCCGATTGGGTTTGCAAGAAGTCCGGCAAAGTTATTTACTACGGAACAAAGCAAGCAGTTAAGGACGCTCGCTAACACCTCGCCGGTGGGGCGACTATTAGATATAACAAAGGCTCTTCCTTACACAAGGGAGGGCTTTTTTATTGCATTGACACTTGAATTTATATATGTTACAATATACAATACCGTTAGTATAACTACGAGGTAAATTATGGAAGAGCAAGCAAGAAAAAGAGTGTTTTCGGGCGTTCAGCCCACGGGCAAGGTTACGTTAGGCAACTATCTGGGAGCTATACGCAACTGGCAACCTCTGCAAGAACAATACGACTGCATTTATTGCGTAGTTGACCTACATTCTTTGACGGTTACGCAAGTTCCCGCAGAGCTTCGCAAGAACACTATGGAGCTTGTCGCCCTCTATATCGCGTGCGGCATAGACCCGACCAAATCCACGCTGTTCATTCAATCGCACGTGCACGAGCACGCAGAATTGGCATGGATACTCGACACCATAGCCTACGTCGGCGAGCTTAACCGCATGACGCAGTTTAAGGATAAATCAAGGAAACACGCAGATAATATCAACATGGGACTGATGAACTACCCCGTGCTTATGGCAAGCGATATTTTGCTGTATAACGCCGATTACATTCCCGTAGGCAAGGACCAGGTTCAGCACGTAGAACTGACGAGAGACGTGGCGCAACGCTTTAACGCGCGCTATTCCGATACCTTTGTCGTGCCGCAAACTTTGATCAACAAGAGCGGACAAAGTATTAAGAGCCTGCAAGACCCGAGTGCAAAAATGTCCAAGTCCGACCCCAACGACAACGCATTGATTAGTCTAAACGACGACGCCGACACAATCCGCAGAAAGCTACGTCGCGCAGTCACAGACAGCGACACCTGCGTGCGTCACGGCGCAGACAAGCCGGCGATTACCAACCTACTCAATATTTACACGCTGTGCAGTGGCGTGAGTATGAGTGACGCCGAGAAGAGCTTCGAAGGCAAGGGCTACGGTGAATTCAAGGATGCGGTAGCAGACGCGGTAATTTCCGTAGTTTCTCCCATTCAAGCGGAACAAAAGCGACTGCTTGCAGATAAAGCCTACCTTGAAGGTGTATTGAAAACAGGCGCGGAACAGGCGTCGTACATTGCGTCCAAGACACTGGCTAAGGTTTATCGCAAGGTTGGTCTAATCCCCCGCGTGAGATAAAATGTTTGGTTATTTAGATATAGACAAGGGTACACTAGAAGACGGTCAACGCGGATTGTGGCAGACGTTTATGTGTGGACTTTGCTTTTCCACAAAGAAACTGTACGGCAATTTCCCACGAATGTTCATCACCAATGACGTCAACTTTTTCAACGTGCTTTTCCACAGCATTTTAGGCTGCGACGTAGAGATTGAGCATAGCCGCTGTTTCTCCCACCCCTTCAAGAAGCAAACGGTTTTGCGACAGACCGAGCTGATTGACAGACTTGCAACCGCAAACGTACTGTTGACCTACTGGAATATATACGACGATACCATTGACGGTGGCAGTTTTAGCAAGAAAACGGCGTTAAAGGCGTTTAGTCGCGCATATAATAGGGCGAAAAGGAATTTTTCGGCGCTCAACGACATGCTTGCCACACGCTACGGCGAGCTTCGAGAGATGGAGACGTCGGGCGTTGACGGAATTGACCGAATTGCTCACGCCTTCGCGCAGTTGTCGGAGGATTTCGCAACGCTGGTGCTTCAAGAATACGCCACCGACCACGTAAAGACCCTTTGCTACAACCTCGGTAAATGGATTTATCTGATTGACGCGTTGGACGACGCCGAGAAGGATTTGCGAAAGAAAGAGTACAACCCATTCGTTACGCATTACGGCGCAAAAAGTTTTGACGAATTGAAATCGCAACGCGACGAGCTGCAATTTGAAATGTTCGCAGTTTTGAACCGCGTGGCGAGCGCCTACAATGACTTGAATTTGCAAAAATACACTTGTCTACTTGACAACGTGGTATATAAAAGTATTAGAAACAAGACAAACGACATATTACACAAGTATACCGACTTCGTCGGTGAATGAAGGACGCACGAGAACAATGATTTATAACGCTTACGAAATTTTGGAAATAAGAGAGGACGCTACGCGGGAAGAAATCGACGCCCGCTATCATGAGCTACGCGACAAATACCAAAAGGATAGATTTTTGCCGGGTGACGAAGGCGAAGAGGCTTCGGAAAAGCTACAACAGTTGGAAGTGGCGTATCGCGACATTTTGACGACGAGAGCGGAGGCAGAACAGGCGTCCACCTTCACGGAAGACACCGATTACTCAACCATTCAAGAGTTGATTACCGCCAATAAGTTGGACGAAGCGCAGAAAATGCTTGACGAACGCGTGACTCGCGACGCCGAGTGGCACTATTTGCAGTCCATTCTGTTCTACAAGCGTAACTGGTTTCTCGAGAGCAAGAAGCAACTGGAGCTTGCTTGCCAAATGGAGCCCGAGAATACCCGCTACAAACAGAGCCTTGATAAGCTGACCAAGATTTTGGCATCCAATACCATCAGCCCCGACCAGCTTCGCACAACGTCGCGTCCAATGGACGACGGACCGAGAATGGGCGCGGGCAACGGTACTTGTACAGGCAGCGCGTGCGCAGATTGCTTGCTGTGCAATGCTTGCTGTAATTGCTGTCAATGTATAGGTGGCGGTTGCTAACATGGGCAAAACCAAACTAATAGCCATTAGCGGTATTTGCGCAGCTGTTGCGGTGGTGTGCATGTTGCTGTGTAGCGTAGCTTTTTGGGCTGTGTTGATGCTTTCGGTGATTGCATCAATCGCCGCTGTTATTCCATTGCTCATTGCCCCCAAAGGGCTGACTTATTCCCTGCTGATTTACGCCGTATCGAGCGTTTTGGGCGGGTTTTCGGCGGTTGCGCTGGGCAATATCGTCTATGTTGCTCCCATTGTAGCGTTCGGAATGCCCTTTGCCATAGTCAAGGTGTACGGCGAGACGGTCAGCTTCTCTGCACAGCTCGACCAAAAGCAAACCTTTGAGGACCCCTTTGGCAACGGTGAGGACACGCACGTTATGCAAGTACAGTTAAAGGGCAAAAAGCGTCTCAATCCCATCGTCAAGTGGGTGTTATACTACGTTTTGTTAGAGGTTGCTATCGGACTGACGCTGCTTGCGGCGTATTTGTTTACCAAGCCGCTATTTGATCAAATCGTGAGTAACGATTTCTTTTATCTATTGCTCGCGGCATTGCAACTAATAGTTATTCCATACGACCTGCTCATGCGCGGCTGTCTGATTGGAATTGTAAAAATATTACATAAGGTGATAAGGTAAAAAGTCCATTATTTGGACTTTTTATTTTTTATGCTTGCTTATGCGAGTGCCAAAAGACATTGACAACGCGCAATATCAAGAATATAATATAACTTAGTAATGGTAATGTCATTTTAGTAACGATATATTACGAGTGTTTGCGTAGCGAGGTAAATATGAAGAAAAAATACCTGCTTTTAGCGTTGATAATAGTTTTCGTTTTGGCAGTCGCGTGCCTTCTTGCGGGATGCAGCTTTTTGTTCGGCAACGGCAACGGAGGCGAAGGCGGTGGCGACAACGGTGGCGGTGGTTTCAACGATGACGACCCGTACGACGGCAAGGTCTGGTGGCTGTACTGCGTGGACGTAGATGGCAACAAGTTGTATTCCACTTATTTTAAGTGGCACAGCGACATTTATTTCGTGCGGAAATACGTGGAAGAAAAACTGCCTGTTTTTTACGTGATTGACACGATGACCTTTGCCGACGGCACGCCCATGCCTCTAACCAACGAACAAATATTTGAATATCTCAATACGCACGATCCTGACGACGTGCAAGAGGGCACTGCGGTTTACACAGTAACGGTAAAGTCTAAGGCGTCTACGCGCAGCGTGGATTTTTACGTGGACGGATCCTTGTATCAGCATTACGATGTCCCGTACGACCAATGGGAAACCTTCAATTTCCCAGAAGTGCCGGAAAAGGAAAACTACATAGGCAGATGGACAGACGAGAGTCTCACCAAATTTGCCGATACCAAAATTCTTGCATACTACCGCGTACTGTACACAATACGCACGCCCGACGACTGGAGCTTGCTTGCCGAACACAACGACGCGAACTTCCGCCTTGCAAACGACATCAACTTCCTTGGCGGTGCAATCCCCATAACGTCGGAATTTAGCGGAACGTTGGACGGACAGGGGCACAAGGTAACTAACTTCATTAACCAAAATCCCGCCGCGCCCAACGTTTACGGACTGTTTGCAACAAACAGCGGCACTATCAAAGATATCACGTTTAGCAGCGGCGTGTACACCGTTGCGACCGTTGCCCCGCCCAATCTCAACACCACCAACAGAGTGGGTTTGATTGCAGGCTTTAACAAAGGTACACTGAGCAACGTAACGCTAGACGACATGGCGGTCAAGATTACCTGCTATGATTCCACCGAAAAGTGGGGCACCAACCTTTCCAACATTTCCACCAATTCGTACGCGGGAGTTTTGTGCGGACTAAACGAAGGCGCAATAGATTACTGCGCGGTGACGGATAGCGTCAACGCCCACATCAACAGCAAGATGTATGTCAATAGGGACGTGCATTACACAGCAACCATCAAGACGTTCACCTCCTTCGGGCTTATCGTAGGCGCCAACAAAGGAACCGTTTCTCACGCAACGGCGGAGGGCGCGCTTAACAGCAGTGCAGAACGCTCGGAGAGACACAGCGCCTACGGAGATCACTACGACTACGTTCACTATATCCTTCGCGCGGGCGGCGTAGTGGGGGCAAACCTCGCGGCAGGCGTCGTTTCGGATAGCGTTAGCAGTGCAGCAGTAATTGCCGATTTCGTCAGCGCCAAAACGGACGTTAACAATGCGATAGTCGTTCACCATCAGTTTTTCGGTATCGTAGATATCGGCGGTGTCGTGGGAGTAAACCTTGGACAAATCGAACGGTGCGTCGCTACTGACAACGCGTTGCTCCATTCTTTCTCCGAAGCGGAGACGCGCATGGGCGGACTGGTCGGCACTAACGACACCGGCGCAACGCTACGCGCATCGTATACGCAGGCGCGGCTTTCCGTAGGCAACCGTAGTGCAACGGAAAAGACCTACTGCGGCGGAATAGCAGGACTAAATAGTGGCGCGATTACCTACTGCTACGCCATAGCGGACAGTCTTGAGGTTTTGGCGTTCGAAGATACGGTTGCGTATTTCGGCGGCTTGTTCGGTCACGCCAACGATGAAGGAACAGTTGTCAACTCATTTGCGAAAATCGACGTCGAAGGACTGTTTAGCAACAACGTTTGCGGCTCTTACAACCTGGCAACCGTCACGAGGTGCTACGTTTATTTGACGGAAGATGCAGCTAACTTTGCGCCGTGCAGCGACGTGACGAAGTGCGACACGGAAGCGAATTTGCTTGCGGCAGTCAACAAACTCGGCTTTGACGCAATGGGCTTCACGGTGTCTGCGGGCGCCTATCCCACACTTCCCAACATCGGCAATGTCAAAAACTAAATCAAAAGTTTGATAGATTAAATGGAAACGTAATATTGCGTTTCCTTTTTTTGTTGCAACTCTGCTCAGAGCGTTGACGGTACGCGCTTATTGGATTGAGTTATGTTCCTTCTAATTCCACCGCGTATACGCCTTTTGCGTATTTGCGCATTTCTTTCTCAATGTAATTCTTCATTCTCGTTAAATCCTCACCGGCATTTCCGTATTGAATTTTGTATGCGACGTATTCATCCATACATTGAAATATTGTGTAAAGCAAATCGCTCACAATCTCCTCAATCTCTTCTTGGATGAGCTCATGGTCATTTGTTACGTGCTCGGTCTTTGTCATTAGCATAGAAAGTCCTTTTTCGGCTCAAATAGTGAGTGTCCCGCTATTGCTCTTGCTTTATATACCTTCAAAAGAGACCGAGAAATAAATTAGTTTGCCGTATTCCGTTGAAAATTGAGTTAAATACTAGGAATATAATATTAAACGCGCATAATGACGTAACTTGTTGACTTGCTGACTAACAAGCGTTTTTTATGTCGATAGACGACGGCGCAACAAAAAATAGGAACACAACCGTGTTCCCGTTTTTGTTGCGACTTAATAATGCGGTCGCCGACATGGTCGAAGTGACGGGATTCGTCCCGAGTGAAACGAGGGTAAGCGGAACGCGGTGGAGCGCTACGTTATTTCAAACTGTCCCGTCACGAGACCTACAAGGGGCAAGCAAAAAGGAAGCAATAAGAAAAGGAAGCGCTGTATTTGCGTTTCCTTTTTTGTTGCGCCTCACAGCGCCGCCCCTTGTGTTGGTCGAAGTGACGGGATTCGAACCCATGGCCTCTTGGTCCCGAACCAAGCGCGCTACCAACTGCGCTACACCTCGATA
>JAFLVL010000024.1 GCA_022508325.1 Clostridiales bacterium
ACGGAGGCGTATCGAAGCGGTCACAACGAGGCGGTCTTGAAAACCGTTTGGGTGCAAGCCCACGGGGGTTCGAATCCCTCCGCCTCCGCCAATAGCAAATAATACGAACCCATGGATAAGAGGGTTCGTATTATTTTTTGCAAGAGATTACTTTGGCGTGTGTGTAAGTACAAATATCGAGTCGCCCAAGCCATCCAAACCGTATTCTGGATGACTAAATCTACGTGTCGGATAAAACACAAAACATTAACAATACGAAGGCTGGAAGGACAAAATCCTTTCAGCCTTAAATTTTGTTATTCTTATTTGTTATTTTTCATAAGTTGAGCGAAAAAGCCTACTATTAACGCAATAATACAAACTACTATCCACATAACTATCTTCCTTTATCACTTAACTAAAAATATCCTTAATAATATTGCAAATCCATTTGAACACATAACTGTCATTGGCTACTAATACTGTTGCTACAAGTGTCAAAAAGCCAACAACAAGAGTAAATACGACAATCTTATAATTATATTTGCTTTCGATAATCTTCACATTTTCGTCAAAGTGTTTGTAAATTTTTTCTATACGAAGTAGCTTGTTTTTACAATTTGAAAATGTATAACGTAGCTTAAAATCAAAATCATCCCCAAATCCGTATTGCTCACGTCTTTCTTGTTGGGTGTATTCGTAAGTTTCTTGGTAATACGTAATATCTTCGTTTAGTCCATCAAGTGTTTTTTCCTCATCAAGTTCAGACAATAATCTTTTGTAAAAATACAAATTTTTATCTGTTTTAGTTTTTATATTCAATAACTTTCTATATCTTGATTTAGAATTAACTGTTTGTGATATGTCGCGTTCGGCGATATTGATTGCGTTAGTTATAGCAGTATCAAGCGACTCCAATACAAAATATGAACTAAAACTCGAACAAATCTGATCGTCTGTTTCTTCAAAATCTGGACGACCATGATGACTTTGTGTAAAGTTGCTTTCATCTGCAATCAAAACTGAACTTGAGCCATTGCTGCGTATTTGTTGGGAATCTGGTATGAAATATACCTGCTTTGTTTTGTTGTAATCGCTATTTTGAGCATTGAAAAACAAGTTAAAGATTTTTTCTTTACTTTCTTCAAGATTATTCGAAGAAAAAACAACTACACTTGGCGGAATTATTTTCCAATCATAGAATTTTGAAAAAAGCTTGTTGCGGATTTCTTTGAAAAATACTGATTTTAGCTCGAGCAAAAAATCTTCAACTACATATTTCTTCGGTTGATTCAAGCTGTCATAGCATGTAAAGCCCGCAATGCTATGCCTTTTCCACCATGCATCGTTACTCCAACATAAAGGCGACTTGTAAACCTTCTGACTCGTAATCTGCTCAAAAAGATTGACTGCGTTTGAAGAAACATTGAGAGAATATTTTATAATGCAAAATGATTCTGTTAAGCCTACAATCTCTACATGTAAATCATCAAAATAATGTTTTAGTGTCGTTCCTTCCTTTATGTTAAAATACTCTAAATTCATGTAAAAATTATATGGATGGTGCACGCCCTCAAGATGATTTACTATCTCAATACGTTTTCGATTGGTATAATGCTTACTCATAAAAGCAAGCCTAAATTTACAATATTTATCGCGAAACATCTCAAGATATTCCTTGGGCAACAAATCATAAATGACAATGCGTTTCAATTCAATTTCATTTTTTGTAAGTTCAACTTGCTTTTCACCTGTTATCGTTGGATCGTCAAAGATAGTATTCCAATGATAGTCTGCGAGAGAATACCAAGATTTATTTTTTACAAATTTAACCAATTTGAAAGTTTTGCAGAATTTATATTTAAACCTAAGCCATTTAGTCAGTTTCCTATCATTTTTAGATAACCGATTTTTAGAAAATTGATTATCAAATATAAACTCTTTGCCCAATTTCGTTTCGCGAATTTTCATTGTTACTCCATAGGTTGAATCTTTGACTCGATAAACTCAACTTCCTCGTCAAATAAACCATACTTTGCATAAAGTTGTTGGTCAATTTCCACAATTGATTTGCTCCAATCAATGTCAAAATTGCTCCGAAAAGTGTCACAAATATATTTTTTACATTATACCACAAATAATTATGGAAATCAATAATGGTTTAGGTTCGTATAAAGAGGAAACCTCTCCGCCAATAGTATCTCTGTACGAACCCACGGAATAGTCCGTGGGTTCGTATTTTTTGCTGTGGTGTTGCGGTGAAATTTAATAATTTTACAGTTTTTGTAATTTACAAACAAAATTTTATGAGAAATAAATTTACCACGGGTATTGACAGCATGTGATACGATTAAATTAGGGGACAAATTATCGTTGAAATAAAATAAAAGGAGGTATATAATAATGTTGCTGACAAATGAGCAACGAGAACAAATCTCACAACTATTTTCAAACAATGGCGGTTGGCTTATAAGAACCAATGCTTCATCAAAAGATATTGAGGTTTGTGGTGGCGAGGCTACGCCAGATCCTACAACAAACACTTGTGCTCGGTGTGTTGCAGCAAATAAAACAGCTTACAAACCAAATAGCATCTGGACTATTACGCATCCAAACTGCAAATGCTATAACACTAATGGTAACGTATCAGTGCAATTAGATTTTCCAATGTCTAAATTGACGGGACATCTATTCAAGGATGTGAGTAAAACCAAAATGATGCACAAATAGGGTATAGGATAGAGGATAGTGAGGAACTTCATCAAACATTATCGGCAGTAATTAAAAAACAGTACGAAGAAGGAACTTACAAAATCAATTATCTGGATACTCACGGTCAGCATGTACAAATAGATACTGTTATTGTTGGCAAAAGGGATCATGAGGGAGAATTACACCAATGCCACGCAGGTTGTGTGTTGTGGCCATATGGCAAAATTAAAGTAGCAACACCATTAATTGTGGACGATATATAAGAGGAGCAAAAAGGATGAAATTATTTGATAAAGTGAGGCTCATTTCTGATAAAGCAAAGTACAAAATAGATGGAGTAAAAAAGGGCGAAATTGGAACAATTATTCAATCCTTTTTAATGTTTACTGATAGCAAGGTTGGAAGTTTTGATGTTGTGTTTTTCCCAGAAGCCCCAAACAAAGACGTGTATGTCAGTATTGACGTCTGTGATCTTGAACTTGTGGAAGAATCAACTATGACAGATGAAGAAATTTTGGAGGATCTTCCTATGCACGATCCATCACGATATTGCAAGGTTGTTGATGGTTATATAATGAACTTGAAAGGGGAAAAACTCAACAAAATCCCTTATCAATACGATAGTTGGGGCGAAGGTTACGAAGATTAGAATACTAGACAGTGTTCTTATGGAGATAACACCGCTCCGCCAGAAGAGAATTGTACGAACCCACGGACAAGTGGGTTCGTATTATTTTTTGCAATAGATTGCTTTGGTGTGTGCGTAAGTATGAATATAGAGTCGCCCAAGCCACCAAAGCCGATGGCGTGGATGACGACAAAACGCAATGATAGAGGCAAATTAATTAAATAAACTCAAAGGCGTATCGAATATGAAGTACCCCAAAAGTTGAACAGTTGCTCAACAACTTTGAGGTGCACTTCATATAGAGTCGAAGCTTTTTATTACACATGTTCGACTTGAGAATGTATCGTCTGTTTACAGAACTATGTTTACAACACGGCGTTATTACAAATCACATTGCCCTCAGTTGAAATATTTCTGATACCTAAGAACAAGTATTTGCAATGTTTCCATATCTACCAAGCCTTTGCCCATAGCTACTTTCAAATACTGACCATTGAACGCATTGAATATTTCTTCAGAAACCGGCAACTGAGCTGCAAACTCTTCATAAGTATAAACGCCATACATTATTATGTCTCTTTCCATAGCTTGTTCATCTATTGTCATTGTTTCTGCATCTACATCAAAAATATTAAACAATCCGTTTATACCACCTGGCATTGATAACATACCATTAACATAGTAACACAAATGATTACTGGTGACAGGGCTGTAGGCTGTAGTATACTCTTCTTGGATGCTAACAGCAACAAGTTGTACTTTAGAATTGCAATAATTGCCTTCGGTGTTGGTTGTTTGTTTGCTGAACCAATGTCCGATGTATTGTGACGCATCTTTATCTAAATAAACATATTTATTCAAGTCACAATCCCAAAACGCATGTTCCGCTATTACCTTTATGCTTGTGCCATCTGAGAATTCAAGATTTATGATGTTGTACAACTTCGTTTCATGTTTATCTATAAACAAAATTTTTGCAGAATCAAATTGTCCTGTGAATAGGTTCCACACCAGCAAGGATTCATTTCCGGTCAACAACTCCACGGGTACTTGTCTGCCGTCTGCCAAAGTTATTAGCGTGCCCTCAGCAATGCACTCTTTCTTTGTATATATGGCGATAAGCGATTCCTTCGATGTTACTTTCCCGGTTGTAACATCCCATGTAAGTTTTGGTGTCCATTTATAAGGATTATCATATTCAACTTTGCCGTCACGCGCAAAACACTTAAACTCATAGCCAGAAAAATCTCTAGGTGTAATCTCTATCTCCACATTATGTGTTAGAAGTACAGTTTTAAAATTAATCTTCCCCTCACCCTCGATTACTTCTTCGATAGCATAAGATCCACTCAGCACTTTCCAGTGTGCATATAATGTCAAATCGCCCTCTATTTGCCACCTCGTGATTGAATAGCAGAACTCTATTCCTTCCACATAATAGTGATCATAGCCATAAATCTGTGCAGATTGCCTATCATCTACCATTTCACTTGTTACGGCATAATACTGCTCTCCGCCACCATTAGGTTCTGTAAAGTATCCAACAAAACTGTATCCATCCTTTTTGGGGGCATATTGTATTTCCGGGAACGCATCGCCATAATAGATAGTACGACGATTGATAAACCCATTACGATTGTCAAAAGTGAGCGTATATTGGACTCGCTCCCAGTGTGCATGCAAAGTTGCCTCATCAACGTCTATATCCCATACTTGACCTTCCATATTCGCAGTTATGTACATTGTTGCGGTCCCAGAAATTTCGTAATAATAACCTAAAAATCTGTATCCCGTTTTTGTCGGGGCCTTAATTGTGCTAGAAGGAATATTTTGGTGCAATTCGGCGTCTATATATTCGGTAGAGCTAGTCCCTCCATTGTGATCCAGTCGTATTTTAGTTTTCATATCGTCAACTTCGATTATCAGCTTATGATTAGCAATCTCATTCGGAGTCAATTCGATTTCGGTTCCATTGGACAAAGATGGAATATACAGAGAATTGTTAGAAAAAGTCACGTTAGATGCCTTTGACGACAAAAAAATATTTTCTACTTTAAAAGTTTTCCCATCGATACTGTATTCTGCAGTAATAGTGTATGTTGCGTTCGGCTTAAGGCGTACCCTATAACTATTTGCTATTTCGCCGTTAATTTTCCATTCGCAAATTGTGTCTAATACCGATACTGTAGCTGTGTTAGATCCGTCCGCTTGAGAGAAATTAAAATAGCACGTTTCATTTGCGGGTAACTTAAATGTATAAATGCGTTTGTTGTCCTTCTCTCTGTTGCCTGTTACCAAACTTTTGCCTGCGCTATCTGTAATGTCAACGTAACAACTAACATTTGTTATTGCCAACTCGTAATCTGCCATATAATTAGCACTTGTAAAGGACGCAACTTTTTTGTCGGACGTAATTAATGTATCTTGCCCCAAAGCGATGCTTTTAGGTGCGGAAAATGTCACTTTTGCGTTTACAGTAGATGAACTATTATTTTTCAAAATAATATAATAAGTCTTTCCTTTGATAAAATTAACAAAAGCGCGGTTGCTATTCGCGGGAACAATTTCTGTCCAATTTTCGTCAAGTATCCCCACATTGGTATTTGCGTTCAACACTACATAATCGTTAGTTGAATGTTGATAAGCAAGTACTTTACTGGAATTCTTCAAAAGTTGATACGTTTCACTGCTTGAAAAGCTTTGCACGGCACACGACAACTTGCCAATAATTTTTGTACCCAAATTATTTACAAGTCTGAATGTTTTTGTTTTGCCTCCTTCAAGGATAAAACTACTATTTTTTGTGCCATCTAATTCCAAATAAGTTCCTAGCGGAACTTGGAAAGTATATTCACCTGAATATTTAGGGGTAAAATCTATAAATTGATCACCATTGGGAAGCAAATAAACCGAAGAGTCAGACGTAAGATTGCTGTTCATAACAACATGTGATTTGTCATCGTATAAGTAACGGAGAGAATATGTGCCGAATTTACTCGCACCCTCCGGGTTGGGCAACGGTTCGTATAGATTACTTGCAGACACTATATCAAAGGTACAAGCTTGCAACAAACTCGTTCTACAATTTGAATCGTTCAACATAACTATTGCTTCGGCATAAGAACCGTCATCCGAGAGCAGTATATTTTGTATTGGTTGAATGAACATGTTTCGCGAAAAATAAGGTTTTCCACTAGTAAGTTGTGCATCCTTCGTCCATCGTGTGCCTATCCAGTCTTCATTATTATGTTCAACATATTTTTTTTGAAATGCCTCATACACATTTTGGGCGTCGTTTATTAAGCTTATTATCACATCCGTGTAAGAAATAATATTTGAGAGTGCTGCGATTACTTCCAATTCAGGCGCTAATTGCGGCAATAATGACTCTACTGCGCCAATTACTATATTTGTGGCAAAATCTGCTATGGCGTTTAATTTGGTTGCCGTAGTAGGCTCGTACAGTCCTCCATGATTAACTCTTGTTTGACGAATTATAAGACCGTCATCGTTACTCATAGAATATCCCGCATCGCCGTAGTTTAGCGAATTCGCATTGGCTATTTCTGTCATAAAACTCGGATTGGCAACATAAACATCGTATCTTTCGTCATTGTCTTTTACCCAAACGTTCTCACCGGCGCTTTTAATACGATAAAAACTCTGTTGCAAAATCGGCTCGATTCTTACGCGATATTGACCTGTATTTTCGCCATACTCCTCAAAGGTAAAATTGATCAATAGCATATAGAACTTCCAGTCGAATTTTTGAATGTAAAATCCGTATTCTTTTCCCATATAGGAAAAGACTCCGCTTTCGTCACTTTCCAAATATTCCAACGGTATAACTCCAGCAATATCTTCTATTATTGAGACGTTTTTTAATGCTTTGACATCCTTGACAAAGTCTTGAATTCTTTTATCACTTAGTGAGCCATCGGCATTTAACAGTCTGTCGCTGTCTGTATACTGTTCTGCAGTAAAATATCCGTGCGATTCTTCGGCAAACGCTGTGATGTTGAATACACCAAACGTTGCCGCAATTAATGTCACAATATAGCTAATGCGATGAATACGGACAGTTTCTTAACGTGTTTTCTCATATTTTTCTCCTTAAATCAAACTACCTTGATGTTAATAATAAAGTGGTGATAATTCCACCCCGTCTGAGATGATGGATAGTCGGTTGCAACGCTATAAGAATAATTGCCCTTTTCACAAAAATACTTAACTTTGTCATGAAGTTTGCCATCCTCACTGGACGTATGCAAGTCTGTACTAAACGAATAAGGAGGATTTGGAGTGAACCAAATGTCCCCGTATTTAAGGTCATCGGGAACGTTGTATTGAGACACTACCAAATAGTATTCTTTGCCGTCATAAGGAAATTCAATACTTGCTTCAGTAGTGAGCGAAGTGCCATCCGGTACTAATTCTAATACGAGTTCCCCACGGTAATCGTATCTTTCCATGCGCACAATTCTTATAGAGACGTCATGAGTCTTTTCTTTGGGACATCCCGTTGCAACAATGCATATTCCCAATAACAAGATTGCAACAATTATTGTTGCAAAAATTTTCTTTGCCATTAATTACTCCCCCTTTTTTAATTTTGCCAAATAGCCAACATTGCTCACAGATTGTAGAATGTTTTCCAAAGATTATCAGTCATATTTTAATATGACAAAGTATAAAAATTTGTCGCAGATAAATATCATCTTTACAAATTGTAAAAAGTTTATTCAAATAATATACTAATGAATTTCCTGCTTTGTTAAGTCAAAACCCGCAAATATAAATTTTAATTATACTTTTTGCCGCCAAATACAAAAAGTGCCGCCTCTTGCGAAACGGCACTGTAAAGCGCCCCTTCGCTTAGCTGCGACACTAGTTTAACAACATAATCCAGACAATAGGCTTACTTGTATGTGCGAATAAGGTACACTTTACCTAGATTAGTGTGCCTTTGTCTGAAAAAATTAAACTGTGTCGCAGGTTAATTGTACCATAAATCTATTTGTAAAGCAATATTTTTGTAAAACGAAGTAAAAAAACAAAACAAAAAGAGCAAAAAAGTTAAATTAGAGTCTATTTTGAGTTTGTACAAGCGCCCTACTACTCCGCCAGAAGCAAATAAAACGAACCCACGGACAAGTGGATTCGTTCTATTTTGTAAGTTCAAGTGATTTGAAACTATGGTTTTATGCTTTATTTAAATTAGTGGAATTATGGGGCGCGGGGCAAAGGAAGGTTGGTTAAGACGCGGCGGCAACCTTTTTGCCGGTGGCGCGCTGTTCCCTTTTAAGTTCATTTTCCAAGTTTTGGCACGCTTCGATAAATTCTGCCTGTGTTTCGGCAACCTCGACGCCGTCTAAGACGTTCTGCAATTTGTATTCGGCATTCATATATTTTATTGTCTGATAGCCGATAACCGTTGTAAGCGTGCCGTTGGTTAAGCCCTGCACAGAGCTATCTACGACCACGCCGATGATACTGCCAAGGAGCGGTATTCCTTTGATTGTCTTTGCAACAGCGTTGCCCACTTGCGAACCTGCTGCGCTCACACCGTAGGCTATAAGAGAGTTGCGGATTACGGCTGCGAAAATTTTAGCAAGCTTTGCATCCGACGGACGGAAGCCGTACAGATACACCAAATCCTTAATAAGCTGCAAATTGACCAAGGCAACCATCACCGTATCGAGACTGGACGACTGCGACAGGGCAGAATACATTGCGGACTTAAGCGAAGCTTTTAGTATCAGTTCCCTTGCCGATCTTTTCACCGAGCCTACGTACAGCGCGGAAAGATTTTCCTTTACACCTTCTTCATCTCTGGCTTGCAGAGCGATTGCGAGCTTGCCGACCGTTTCGGAATCGTACCAGCCCACTCCCTCCACCTTGGAAGTTAGATCAATGATCTTCTTCGAAATATCGTGGCGAAGTTTTTTGTTGTGGCGTTTAGCCTTTGAAGCCGTGTATGCATTTACGTTGGTAATAAAGTATCCCGAGTGCAACAACTTGAAAATGGGCACAATGAAAACAAATATGTACACGATAAGGCAGGCAGCACCTACTCCGTAGCCAACGTATTGGTTAAATTCATACGATTTCATAGTGAACATGGCGAGCAGTACGAACAGGAACACCCCAATGATTGTCACCGTGAACGTTAAAAACAGCTTTGCGCCACGGGCATTTTCGCGCTTGCTGTACTTTTGCTCATACTCGTAAATGGTCATCTTGGGTGCGATGCCGGCGGCTTCAGCTGCCGCCTTGTTGCGAGAGTCGATTTCCTGCTGTGCTTGAGCCTGCTCGGCAACCCCTACAATGCTCTTGTCTAAATTAGTTTTTTTCATAAGTATCTTCTCCGTTATATTAATATAATACGCGCAAATGCCGAATTTGTAAAATTTCCAATCGACTTACGTAACTACCGTTCCGCCACAGAAAAACGCTGTAAAAGCGCTCTAAAATCAATAGCCTTTATTTAAATTCACGACGTTGCGAGGCGATTTTGTGTCGAGATAGGCAAGGACGTTGTCCAGAACGTCCATGACGTATTTGTCGTGACCGTCGTCCACCATCATAGCCTTGTGCGGTGAGAGCAAAACGTTATTTAAGCGTTCAAAGTGCTTCTGCGAGGGGAATAATTTCTGCTCGCCCTTGCTTTTAAGCCGCCAGGTGTCGATTGCCGCGCCGGCGACCTCGCCATTAACAAGCGACTGATACAGCGCTTCTTCGTCGATACAGTTGCCACGACCGACGTTGACAATGTATTTGCCCGCAAGGTGAGAAAAAATCTCCGCGTCGAACATATCGTTGGTTTCTGCAGTCTTTGGCAGCGACAAAATGAGTAAATCCGTTGCCTCGCACAGCTCGACAAGGGTATCAACGGTGATTATATTTTCATAAGTCTTGCCGCGGTTGAGCGTATAGGTTGCAATACCGTTTGAGTAAAGTAGCTTGTGAATTTCTTTTCCAATGCCGCCGTAGCCAACCAAACCGACCTTCATATTGAATAGACTCTTCCAGTTCAAGTTAGCTGACCAGTCGCCCTGCCGCAGATTTTTGTCATACTCCACTACCCGAGCGGTCAGCGCCAACGCAAGCGCAAAAGCGTACTGCGCAATGTAGACGGAATTGGCGTGGGAATTGCACAAAATGACGCCCATTTCATTCAGCTTGTCCAACGCGAATTCGTCAACGCCCGTTTTGTATGTAAATACCGCTTTGAGCTTATTGGCGGTGGCAAGCTCCCTGACGCTCAGCCTTTTGCCGATAAATATTACCACGTCGGTAAGGTCAAACCCCTCCAAGCCCACAACGGACACGTCGGCAACAGCGGAAAGCCGCTCAAAAAGATTTTCGAAGGACGCGTCCATCTTGTCTACGCTAAGCAAAATCTTCGTCATTACAGTTTAGCCTCCAAACCTTTGGCAAACGTTGCCACTTCACGCTCTGTTGCGCTGAAGGTGTCTCCCTTTTGTTGGTGTTTCATCATGAATCCCGCCACGCCAAACACGGTTGTGTCCTTTAAACTACACGGTTCTGCCATTAAAGCGTGCAATATACAGCCGTCAAAGGCGTCTCCTCCGCCTATTTTTTCCGTGACCGGATAAACAGTCTCGGGGAATATGTAACTGTCTACGCCCCTTGCGGTTCTATGAAGAACTTTCACCTTTACGCTGTGCTCTGTTGCGGACAGCACCTTGCGGTCGCGTATAATCAGGTAATCGCAGCAGTACCTTTCGAAAAATTCCTCTTCCGACACCCGCAAAAAGGTTGTCAAATCCAACGTACTTGCAAGCAGAATATCTGCGTAACTTGCGGCTTTGACAAATTGCTCGCGAGCGACGTCTACGCTCCACAGCTTTGCACGATAATTGAAGTCAAAGCTTATCTTGACTTTGCGACGTCTTGCTTCTTCTAGCAGCCTGTAGGCAAGACGGCGCGAGCTGTCGGACAGCGCGAAAGAAATGCCACTGACGTGAAATAACGCGACGTTAGCGAAGAGTTTATCAAAATCGACGTCATTTTCCGACAATCTCGTGAATTCCGAATGCTTGCGCAAATATAGTACGTTAGAACCTCGCGACGCCGTGCCGTCCTCTACGAAATACATGCCCAGCGTGTCGCCGCGCACAACGACGTTCCCCGTGTCAACATTGAAGCTATGCAAATGATTGAGCACCGCTTGCCCCAGTTCGGTTGCAGGCAGAGCCGTCAGGTAGCTCGTTTCATGCCCGAGCCCCGACATACACGCAAGAACGTTAGCTTCCGTTCCGCCGTAGCAAGCCTCAAAGGATTTGCTGTCCGCAATTGAACCGCTCGTCGCCTTCAAGCGTAGCATTATTTCGCCGTACGCCAAGATTTTATTTTTCATAACGTTTGTTCCCATGTTATATAGTAGTTTCTTTTTGCAATCTGTCTTTGCACGCCTCGGCGTAGTACAGGCACGCTAATAACGCTTCGCCGCACTCACGCTTGATACTGCCGTTGAAGCGGCACTTGTGACGGTAATATCCGCCGTCTAACCTAGCCGTAATCTTCTTTACGCGCGGAGCGTACAGACGCTTGACAAATATAATATCGCGAGCTTTGACACTCAGCGTGTAGCGATAATTGATAACAAAGTCCTTGTAGCGAATGAGATAGTAGTCGCTATCCAATTTGTCGTTGGGTAGCTTGGGGAGATTGGTTCTGTCAAGATTCTCGTCGTCGCTTGACGCTATTCTTGCTTTTTCTTCCAAAAATTCGTCCAGCTGTTGCGCAGTCATATTGACCGTGACGTAGAAATACATATTGGGCTTACCGCCTTCCAAAAGGTCGCGAGCTATACCGAAGAGATTATCTGAGAGTTTGAACTCCAATATGTTCTCCTCCGTCAAGCCGAAATTGTTTTTGATTGTGCCGAGAATAATACCCTTAAACACTTTCTCCGCGCTATCGGCAATTTTTCCGTCTTTGTCAAAGCATTTTATGTCGGACTTTTTCATCGCGAGCGATATAGGTTGGGCAAACTTGTTTTTCCAAGTGGTTTTGTTGTAGCCGCGTTTTTCCACAAGCAAATATCCGTCGCGAGTAAAAATCAGACCGTTGATACCTATCTGATTGCCCAATTGCGACTCGCCGATTGGCGACACCTTCGAACCGCTCTCGAAAATATCGCGAAGAGATAGCATATCGTTGAGCTTATAGTCCATACAGCGGTTAGTGATTAGCATATCGAAATACTGACTTCGACCGGTTTTCAATGTCAGTTTGTTGCCGTCCTCGACCGCCAAGTCGTTTAAACGTATCGTCACGTTGTTGGAAAAGCTACTGTTGCCGTGAGCCTCCATAAGTGCAAGAGCGTTGTCGCGCACGAAACGCGGCAGTTCGAACTTTTCCGCCGTGTCGGAGATTGCCACCTCGGCATTCCCTGCAATATTGGCGTAAACGTTAACGCTGGGCAAATACAACTTACCCTTCATATACGCTTCGATGTCACATTTGCGCGCTTTAAATGCCGAAGAGTGCCTGTCTCCCTCGGGATTGCGGGGTGGTTTGCGATTTAATGGAAGGTTTGTCAAATACATAAATGCGCCGTTGGGAATATAATTGTTCTCCTTCGGTTCGGTTTTCTCATGACCCGAGTACTTGCAAATTATCTTGTGGTGGTCGTCCTCAACCTTCATTGATTCTTCCAAATACCGCCTGCCGCGTAACGCGAACGATGCGATAATTAAGGACACAGCCGCCACCACGACGAGTGAAATAGTGTCTCCGCTGGTGATGAATTCAATGATTTCCTGCCAGAACGCCTCAAAAGACTCAAATGCGCCCAGTAACGCGAATATTGCCGCGATAACTACGAGCAAGCCAATAAGCCGCACCCAAAAGTTAGAGAATATTTTTTTCAGAGCTTTGTAAATCTTTTTCTTCATAAATTTAAGTATAGCATAATACCGTTTTTATTGCAATAGAAGAGTTGCTAGCGACCAAACAAACGGTTGAGCGCTTAATTGTGTCCTTTTACTTTACAACGGCGCGTATTTTGTTATATAATTCTCGTAATCTTTTTTTCAAGATTATAATTTAAATTCAAGGAGCGGTTACTATGGGAAAAGAAATTAGAGCGCAAGACGACTTGTACCTACACGTAAACAAGGAATGGATTGACAAAGCTGTAATCCCCGACGACAAACCCCGTATCGGCGGCTTTGCCGACCTGGACGAGGGCGTAGAAAAGCTGTTGATTGGCGACTTCAATAAAATGGCGGCAGGCAAGCTGAAATGCCCCAATGCCAACGTTCAAAAAGCGATTGACCTGTTCAAACTGGTCAAAAACACCGAGAAAAGAAATGCCGAAGGCATTGCTCCGGTAATGAACAGACTGCACAAAATCGACAGTCTGAACGGACTGGACGACTTGAACGCGGCGCTGAAAGAATTCGTCGTTTCGGGCATCAATTTGCCCTTCGATATGGGCGTTGACGTAGACATGAAGAATTCGTTACGCCACGCGCTGATGATTACAGGCCCGCGCGCGATTTTGCCCGATGTGACCTACTACAAGCCGGAAAGAGAACAGCAAAAAGCTGCTCTGCTCGGCGTATGGCAGGGAATGGTCGCTCAACTGCTTGCACATACTCATTTAACGGCTGAACAACAAGCGCAATACATTCAAGACGCGTTGGATTTTGACGCGATAATCGCAACACTGGTCAAGAGCAACGAGGAATGGTCGGATTATCCCGCCATGTACAACCCGATGTCTGTGGAGGAAGTTGCCAAGCTTCTTGCGCCGCTGGATTTCGCCAAACTTGTGAACGACTTGTTCGGCAACCAACCCGAAAAGGTAATTGTTGCAGAACCGCGCTTCTTAAACGGCTTTACTACGCTGTTTAACGCGGCTAACTTTGACAAATACAAGCATTGGGCGTACATTACTGAGCTAGTCGGCTCGACAAGCTTGCTAAGTGAAGAGCTACGCGCAATCGGCGCAACGTATAGCAATATGCTTTCGGGCGTTGCGGCATTGCCCACTATCGAAAAGCAAGCGTACCGCCTCGCCTCCTCGGTATTCTCCGAGCCTGTCGGCATCTACTACGGCAAGAAGTATTTCGGCGAAAAGGCGAAAGCCGACGTCGTCGACATCGTCAAAGAAATTATCGAAACCTACAAAGGCAGAGTTTCGAGAAACGATTTCCTCTCCGAACAAACCAAAGAGAAGGCTATTAAAAAACTGTCGACAATCGTCATCAAAATGGGCTATCCCGACAAGTGCAACGAGCTTTACGACAAACTCGTATTCAACCCCAACGACAGCCTCTTTACCGCTATGGAATCCATCCGCCGCATACGCGCGTTGGATAACCTGTCTAAACTCAACAAAGACGTAGACCGTAGCGAGTGGCCTATGCCCGGACACATGGTCAACGCCTGCTACAACCCCACGAGCAACGACATCACCTTCCCTGCGGCAATCTTGCAAGCGCCCTTCTACTCCATCAAACAATCGCGTAGTGAGAACTTGGGCGGCATCGGCGCGGTTATCGGTCACGAAATTTCTCACGCTTTCGACAACAACGGCGCAAAGTGCGACGAGAACGGCAACTTGAATAACTGGTGGACGGACGAAGATTTCAAACGCTTTGAAGAGCGCACCCACGCCATGATTGAAGAATTCGACGGTATCGAACTGCCCCAAGGCAAGGTAAACGGCACGTTTATCGTCAGCGAAAATATCGCAGACAACGGCGGTATGGCAGTAACCCTCGAAATGATGAGCCACCTAAAAGACGCAGATTATAAGGCATACTTCTGCAACTGGGCGCGCGTATGGTGCATGAAAGCAAGACCGGAATTCTTGCAGCTGCTGCTCTCCGTCGACGTACACGGTCCTGCAGAGCTTCGCGCAAATATGCAACCGCGCAACTTCCCCGAGTGGTACAAGGCGTTCGGCGTCACCGAAAAGGACGGCATGTACCTCGCCCCCGAGAAGCGCGTCACGATTTGGTAACTTTTCATAACTATCAAGACAGTAAATTTACTTAAAAAAGAGACAAGGTGTTTATGCCTTGTCTCTTCGATTTTGTTTTTAAGATTTTCCCAACTTTTTAGCAAAAGTTTACTTGTGTCTGTATCCGCATTTGGGACAAACGCCGTTCTCGTTCAATGCGATACCGCAAAGAGGGCAACGACCGAGGCTCTGCTTTGACGGATATTCTTCCGTTGCGGTGTTTACACCGCTCGTAAACGTCAGTCGAACGATGTTCAGCTTGTCTTTCAAAAGGTCGTAAACAATCTTTATCATGCCTTCAACCGTCATGGTTTCTTTGGTGACGACCAAACGGCACTCGGGATAAGCCGTTGCAAGTTCGGTTTTGAACGCGGGACCCTTTTGCTTATTGGTGGGCGCGCCGTTCTTGATACCTTGCTTCTCGTATACGGCAAGTATCGCAGGAAGCAGAGGGTCGTCCTCGCGAAGCACCAGCGCGTGGTCAAAGTTTTGCAAAACTTCCCATGCTGTCTTGCGGATTTCGTTGCAGGGGAAAACCATATTTACACCGCTCTCAATGCTGTCCTCTACTTCAATCGTCAGAACGCCGGTGTGTCCGTGCAGATACTGCGCCTCACCCTTGAAACCGTAGAATCGGTGCGCATACTGTAAATCCAATTTCGTAATACTTCTCATGTTAAATCTCCTTATTTTGCATTTTGCAGTCGGTTTTGCAAACTCGACACGGCAACTTCTGCCAAATCCAATCCGTAACTCCAACTATCAACTATATGATACTTGATTGACAATTGCATGTCAACAGTAATGGCAAAAACGACGGCTTTTTCTATTATTTATTTAAACATTTCAATTGATTACAACACTTTGTTGTGTTATAATGAATCATCATAACATAAGGATAAATAATATGGCATACACAATTGGAGATGGAAGAAGCATTAAGAGTCTTTTGGGAGGTACTGTTAAATACATTATTCCTCGCTATCAAAGACGATATATTTGGAACGATAAGCATTGGCAAGACTTATTAGATGACTTAATATTTGTATACGAGAACAAACAAAACAATTCTTCATTACAACATTTTTTCAGCACATTTATTTTTGAAACGACTTCCAGTGACAGTACAATTGATTCTTATTACATCATTGATGGACAACAAAGGCTATCTACTGTTATGGTAATCTTATCTGTTATTTGCCGATTGTGCATTGAAAGAGAAAATAGTACACAGCATACTTTATTTTCCCAGTATGTATCCGCTTCGGATGCAACAGGTAAATACATAAAAATTGTAAATGATAATGCCGATTTATTAGGAGAAATTATACAAAGCAATTACGAATATACAACAATCGATAATCTAGAAAAAATTGATATTCAAAAATATCATTCTTATTCTAATGAGGAAAAAAATATTTACAAATGTTATGAGTTCTTTTACGAAAACATTAAGTCATTAATCAAAGATAACTCTAAACAAAATGAGATAAATAATTTAATTCAATTTGCAAATTGTTTATTAGAAATGCAAGTTGTGCAAATCATAGTTGATAAAGAACAAGAAGGTTACGATATTTTTGAAATCTTAAATGCTCGTGGCACCCCATTAGCCCAACATGAACTTTTAAAAAACTATATATACAAATTTTACAAACCTGTTGGCGACATTGATAATGCAAAACAAATGTGGTGCGCTATGGAGAAGCATTTGACAATTAAAAATAATTGCTATTTGCCCAATTTTATAGTTCATTATGCGATACATAAATATGAAAAACCTGATAAGACGAATACTCTACTAAGAATAATCAAGAAAGCCAATCAGAAGAATAACACAAAAAGCATTTTGTCAGATCTTTACGAGAAAAGTATGTACTATAAATATATCGTAAATCCGCATGATATTTTAGAAAGTGACTTGTTTGACCAAAAAGATATCAGAGAAAATATTTATAGTATATTGCTTTATTTTTCGCTCAAAAATCAGTCGCAGTACCGCCCTTTGTTGTTGAGTTTATTTTCACAAGTGAAACAATACAAGGAAAAATATTACGATTCTGAAATGCAGTATTCTAGTGGGAAAGTAGAAAAAGAAGAATTGACTCGTTATAAAAATTTGTACCGAGAATGTCAGAAGGATGTGAATGAGGCTTTTACTTACTTATTACATTTTTTATTGGTAGAAACCGTCATAAAAAAAGAACAACCAAAAACATTCGAACAAACAGTACATGAATTAGCCGCTTCTATTGAAAATAATACTAAAACTGTCAAATCAATTCGTGATGAGTTGAAAATCTCTATAACGAAAGATATGTTTGTTAGCAGTTTTTGCTTACTTGGCTACTCGAATAAGGTTGATATTTATAAAAGGTCAAAGACCAAGTATGACGTACGTCAGCTCTTGCGAATGTACGAACTTCATTTGCAAGGGACAGACGAGCTAACAATAGATAATATGACAATAGAGCACATCAGTAACGACTCTAAGGAAAATATAAATACCTGCTATATTGGCAACCTTCTTCCTTTAGCAGAATCTATTCAGAAAGATATTGGATTAGAAACAAGTTTGAAAGGTAAATTGCCATTTTATAAAAAATCGAAATTTGCGACAGTCAAACAGTTTGTCGATAAATATGGTGCTCACTCTACATGGAATAATAAAAAAATAGATGAACGCTCCCGTTATATTGCAGAAATATTTTATAACGAGATTTTTAATTTAAATTAATTGACTAAAGCACAGGTTAGGATAATCTCCTGTGCTTTATAATTGTGCGCTTAGCTTTTTGATTCTAATCTAATACGTTTTGTGCAAAATACTTGATAGTTGTCTATATTTGTTTTGCATTATTCAATTCAAGGGGTAATGTGGTCGATTTCTATTTCATTTGGTGCATAGAATGTTTTTTTGAGATACTCTGCTATACATTAAGCGCAAGGTACTTGCCGTCGTTCGTATAAATTATAAAAATTTTGTGCAAAATTAAAAAGTATTATATTATAAACAATGGAATGATTAATTACTTTAATTTAAGGTACCACACGAATTAATTTCAAGTATATGCTTTTTTGCAAAAAGCCTAAGTCGTAGTTGACTTAGGCTTTTTCATTGTTATAATTAAATATTGTTTTTATTCCTTGTTTATTTCCCGAAGCTTACTTCGACGGAGCCGGCGGAGATGTCGACGTGCAGGGAGCGAGAGGCAGAGGCGCTCGTCTGCGTTGTAACGTTGCAGGAGCCTGCGCTCTTGTCTACGCCAATGCTGTAGTCGCTCTTGGCGCCAACAAGTCCCAAGTTTGCAGAACCTGCCGAAACGTCAACTTTTATTCTCGAAGCGTCCAGCTTCTTCACGTTTGCGCCGCCTGCACTGACGTCACATTCAAATGTAGAACAAGTGATTTCCTTAACGGTAAAAGCGCCCGCGCTGATATTGCAAGTTACCTTGTTGCTGACGATCTTGCCCATCTCCAAAGCGCCTGCATTGATGTCAATACGCAGTTCTTCCACCGTCACGTCGCCAATAGATACTGCGCCCGCGTTCAATTCAACTTCCATCAGCTCGCTCCAATCGCCGTTGCCGATACTCAAAGAACCCGCATTCAGCGTAACGTAAACGTTGGGAGTCCAATCCTGCGGAATTTCAATTTTTATGGTCGGCGCGTTTCCAAACCAAAAGTTAAATTCGTACCAATGCTTTTTGCCTGTTACGACGCTCAACACGTTGCCATTGTCCTTTGTCGTTATCTCCGGTTGATAGGCGTCATCGTAGTCGTACGTTACTACAATCTTGTCGGTTGCGCCGCGCGTGACAGTCGCCTGCCCGGCGTTGACTTCCATCTTCAGCTTGGTAATAGGCGTATCGAAAGCGACCGACTGCGATTCCCACTTTCTAATGTTCTTAAACTTCCAACCCGACATTCCCAGCGCGCAAAGCACCACTACTATGCCGATGACGGCGATTATTATGCCTGTAATTATTGATGTTTTAGTACTTTTTTTCATTAAGCGACCTCCCTTCCGCTAAACAAGCTTCTAATCCAACGGAACAGTTTTCTGAACAGCTTCCACATTAGTCGAATTAGCCAAAAGCACAATGGAAAGAGTACTATGGAAATGCCCGTTTGAATGAGACCCAAGCCGATTTGCAATAATCCGCCGCTCACGCCGGAGAATAGCCCGCCTATACCTACGCACACTCTGCCTATACCTGCTACCAACACGCCAAACGGAGCCACACCCAAGCCAATAGTCACACCCACCATAGTCATAACCAAACCGAAGAGGGGACCGGCAAAAATAATACACAGCAGCACGAACACCCAAGTGTAATCTTCGCGTTTTTTTGTACGCGTGTCGCTAGCTACAGGGCACGGTTCGCGGTATTCGCCACTTCTGCTATCGCGCCTTTCCTCGCGTCTTTCCTCGCGGCGGGCTTCTCTGCTATCGCCGTAGTGTGACGTTTTGGGCGGTTCGGAATAGGTTTCGTCCTCACTTTCGCACAAAATACGCTGCGCGGCGTCGTAGGGCGCGCCAAAGTCCGCGATTATTTCCCGTTCGCTAAACCCTGCTTCGCGCCTGTCGGCATACGCCTCGGCGTAATAGTCCAATACGCGTCTGCGTTCGGCATCCGACACCGATAATAAATTATTTTTAAGTTCATCACGCCATTCGTTATAAGTCATAGCTCCTCCAAATTTAGCCTTGCAGGTTCAAATCCTGCGTGGCTGACTAACTGCGCCAACCGAAAATTTTCTTGTAAATGTTGTTGATTTCCAACAAATCATTCTTGCCGTCAGAAAGTTTTTTTAGACCGCGCGCGGTAATCTTGTAATAACGGCGTAGTCTGCCACTGTGCTCTGCCGTGCGAGTGGTGACGTAACCACCGCTTTCGAGACGTTTCAGTATCGGGTACAGCGTGCTTTCGGAAATCTCGATAATGCCGTTCAAATCACTGATTATCTTGTAGCCGTAGCTTTCTCCTTTGCTGATTGCGTAGAGTACACAGACGTCTAATATGCCTTTTTTGAGTTGAATATCCATAAATACCCCGCTTTGTCTAATACTATACATTGCATAGTATTGTTTGTCAAGAG
>JAFLVL010000025.1 GCA_022508325.1 Clostridiales bacterium
TATAAGCACGCCGATTTTGTAGAAGCAATAACTGCCGCAGCTAACCCCGACAAAAACGTTAAAGTGCTCATTGAATACGCAGACTAGTTCTTAGATGCGCGTTAAGTCTACTGAAGAAAACTGTGTCACGACGCAAAAATTTTCAGTAGAGCATCAACGTTTAGTTCCACTGAGTCAATAGTCAACAGAACAATTTAACGTTTCGGCAATCGTTACAACCTTATCCATTGTGCGATTCATCTTCTAAGTCTAATAAAACGACTACTCCGCATGACGTGAAGTAGTCGTTTTTTTGTCGCCTATGTAAAATAGTTATTTACTATATTCGTCTACATATGGTACAATATTTAATTATAAATAACAATTTGGGGAAAGGTATGAATATAGAACAGTTCAAAACAGAGATGAAAAATCGCACGGTAGTAGTCGCAAACTCCGAATTGCATCTACACATGTTTGAAACGGGAGAGATGACACGAAAAATTACGGCAGAAATCAACAACCAATATAACCCGCCTGAGAAAATACAGGAGTTGTTTTCGCAGCTTATTGGGCAAAAGGTTGTTAATTTCACGTTGTTTCCGCCGTTCTACACAGATTACGGCAAAAACATCTCGGTAGGGGGAAAACGTGTTTATAAACTCCGGTTGCTGTTTTCAAGACCAAGGCGGCATTGAGATTGGCAACAACGTGCTCATCGGACAACAAGTCGTAATTGCAACGCTCAACCACGAGTTAACGCCTTCAAAACGCGCAAATTTGCTACCTGCTCCCGTTAAAATTGGTAACAATGTTTGGATAGGTGCGCATGCAACTATTCTTGCAGGTGTAACAATCGGAGATAATTCGGTAGTTGCAGCAGGCGCAGTTGTAAACAAAGACGTTCCTGCTAACGTTGTGGTTGCAGGAGTTCCTGCCAAAGTAATAAAAAATATTGAGGAATAGATGAGTGATTATGAAAAAGGTTGCAATAGTTCTTATATCAATACTTTTACTTTGTTTGCTTTGCGCATGTAATCCTAACGAGCCTACGCATACGACGCACACGGTTAAGTTTGACTCGCAAGGCGGCAGCGCAGTGGAGAGTCAAACGATAATGGAAGGTAATCCTGTAAAAAGACCGCAAACACCAACGCGCGAAGGATACTTCCTCAACGGTTGGTACACGTCATCCGCTACGAGCAAAGATACCGAGTGGCACTTTGATACGGACCGCGTAACAAAGGACATGACGTTATATGCCGGTTGGACTGTTGAAACGTCGCAAGAAGCCACTTCAAGTCTTGTATTCGTGAAAGAAGGAAACGCTTTCACGGTTACGGATATGACAGGCGAAGAAACGGTACTCGTGATTCCTGCCGAACACGACGGTTTGCCGGTAACAAAAATACAGGGCGCATACGGCACGGGGGCGTTCGCACGCAAAGCAATCACGTCCGTTACAATTCCCGACAGTATCGAGGAAATAGGACAAAACAGTTTCAACAACTGCAGCGCGCTTACGACGGTTAGTATCAGTACGACAAGCCACTTAAAAAAGATTGGCAACAACGCATTTTCGGGAAATTCATCTCTTAAAGAAATATATTTGCCCGTTGCTATGACGGATTTAGGCGACAGCGTTTTCAATAACTGCGGAGCAATAGAACGTTTCATCGTGGCAGACGGAAATACAGCGTACAGTTCGCCAAACGGACACCTTGTTGAGAAGGATACAAACACGCTCATTCGTGGCGCAAACAACAGTGAAATTCCAGATGGTGTAGAAATAATCGCATCTGCGGCTTTTAGAAAAAGCGCGATCACGAAGTTGGAAATACCCAACTCTGTACAAAGCATTGCAAACTATGTTATACAGGACAGCGCAGTAGAGGAAATAATCTACCGTGGCACAGAGCAAGATTGGCAAGCAATTGAAAAAGCAAAGTTGTGGAACATGGGAAAAACTGACGTATCCGTAAAATTTGAGCCAAGGCAAGAGGAGATAACCAAAATGTACATAACGATTTATGGAAATAAATTAGAAGTTACGCTCGAGAACAATTCGTCCGTAAAAGCGTTGGTTGAGCTTTTGAAGCAGGGCGATATAACTTACACGGCAGACGACTACGGTGGATTTGAAAAAGTCGGTAGCATTGGGTATTCATTACCCACAAACAATTCGCAAATTACAACGGAGGCGGGCGACGTAATCTTGTACCAAGGCAGTCAAATCTGCATTATGGTTGGTAGCAACAGTTGGTCGTACACTCGCATAGGCAAGATAAACGGATACACGGTATCCCAGCTAAAAAATCTTGTAGGCACGGGTAAAGGTAGCACTGAAGTAACGTTGAGTTTGAAATAACTGCACAAAATGCTTGCATAATTAACTACGTAAGAATAAAATCAGAAGAGAAATAAAACAATCGGGGAAAGATTATGGAATACAGACAATTACCCAAGGGTAAAGAGAAAATCGGAACGCTCGGTATAGGCTTGGGTGGAATACAAAATGCGCCTGCCGAGGAAATTGAAAAGGTTGTAAGAAAGGCGATAGACAACGGCATCAACTATTTTGATATTTGCGGTGGTGGCGCTAGTATTTACGAGCCGTTTGGCAAAGCCATTGCAGGGCAACGTGAAAAGGTTTATTTTCAACTGCATTTCGGTGCGGTCTATAACGAGGCGGGCGAATACGGTTGGTCGCGCGATTTGGAAAGAATAAAAGCAACATTTGCTTGGGAAATGAATTTGCTCGGCACGGATTACGTAGACTTCGGATTTTTGCATTGCATAGACGAAGATGCCGACTATGACGACATTAAAAGTAGCGGAATTTTTGACTATGTGTTGGATTTGAAAAAGCGTGGCGTTATTCGTCATATCGGATTTTCCTCCCACACGCCGTCTGTAGCTAACAGGGTGCTAAACGAAGGCATATTCGACATGATGATGTTCAGCATCAATCCTGCCTACGATTTGGAGCAGGGCGACGAATTTGCTTTAGGTTCTGTGAGTGAGCGGCAAGCGCTGTTCCGTCGTTGCGAATCGGAAGGCGTTGGCATTTCCGTCATGAAGCCCTTTCACGGCGGACAGCTACTTGACGACAGCACTTCACCTTTCCGCAAGGCGCTTACAAAGGAACAGTGTATTCAATATTGCCTTGATCGCCCAGCGGTACTTGCGGTAGTGCCGGGAGCACGTAGCGTTGCCGATTTGGACGAACTTCTAAAATATTTGACCGCAAGTGCGGAAGAAAAGGATTATTCCGTTATCAGCCAGTTTACGCCGGAATCGGCAATAGGGCATTGCGTATATTGCAATCACTGTCAGCCTTGTCCTATGGGAATAGATATAGGGTTGATAAACAAGTATTATGACTTGTCTCTTGCAGGCGACAAAATGGCTCACAATCATTACGACAAAATAACTGTCAAGGCAGATGCTTGCGTTAAATGCGGACATTGCCAATCGAGATGCCCCTTCAAGGTAAAGCAAGAAGAACGCATGGCAGAGATAGCAAAATATTTCAACAAATAAACTAAAAGTGAGGACGAGAAAATGAAAATAGAGAAGAATCTATCCGTATTTCCTATTGGGGAACCCAACGACGCATACGCGCAGTATTTCAGCGGTCAAAGTTATTTGAAATATCTGTCAACCGAACAAGTAACGGTATTTAACGTCACTTTTGAGCCAACTTGTCGCAACAACTGGCACATTCACCACGCCAAGAGCGGTGGCGGACAGATTTTGATTTGCGTTGCAGGACGCGGTTGGTATCAGGAATGGGGCAAGGAGGCAATTGAAATGCGCCCAGGCGACGTCGTCAACATTCCGCAAGGTGTTAAGCATTGGCACGGCGCAGCCAAGGACAGTTGGTTCCAACACCTTGCAATCGAAGTACCGGGAACGGAAATTGTAAACGAATGGTGCGAGCCTGTATCTGACGAAGAGTACAACAAACTTTAATCCGTCCTATTCATTTTTAGCAGGAAAATGTTACTGTAAATTCATCAAAAATTTACTTGCGTGCTTGTTGCCCAGCGCAGTAACACGTCAACACAAGCCAACATCAAGAACCCGAGAAACTAATCTCTCGTTAGTACAAAAAGCAACTTGCAAAATGCAGGTTGCTTTTTATGTTATTGATTTTTTGCATAGTCTGTATTTTTACATTGACTTAAATTGTTCGAATGTGATATATTTTATATATAAGTAAAAGGAGGAAAGATTATGTCAGCATTATTGGGATTTGTTACCGAACCTGATGGCGGCGACGTGCTACTCGCAACAGCGATGCTAATCGTTGGAGCACTAATCATTATCGTCGCAATAGTGTCGTGTATCGTCAGTATTGTATTGGCAATTCGCTATATAAAATTCAACAGGCGCGCCAACAGCGCAGGGCTAACGGGTGTGGAAGCCGCAAGAGCAATTCTTGACGCCAACGGCCTACAACATATTAAGGTCAAGACGGTTGGCTCGCTCATGTTCGGCAACAGTTACAGCCACTATTTTAAGAAGGTGCGTCTGCGCAGATTAACTCGCCACAAGACTAGTATTACTGCGCTTGCTATGGGCAGTCAGAAGGCGGCGCTAGCGGTGCTGGATAAGGAAGGAGACCCTGATATGAAAAGGCGCATACGCCTCGTTCCGTTGATCACCTTCGGTCCCTTCGCGTTTATACCCCTAATCATTGTCGGTGCAATTATTGACATATTGGTGTTCCATACGGTTGGCGTAATCACGGTGGCGCTTGCAATCATCGGGTTTTTGTTCTACATCTTGGCGCTCGTGCTGACAATCGTCACGTTAAAGACAGAAAAAAAAGCTCAGGAGCGCGCCTATTCGCTTTTGCGCGAAAATGGTATGGCAACAGAAGAAGAACTGGAGCTTATGCGTGAGCTGTTCAAGCTTTATAACATTCAGTACGTCAACGACATCATCCTTTCCGCATTGGAAATCATTTGGCGCATTTTGGAAATTTTAGCTAGAGCAAAGAGCAATTCGGCATCTCGTAGATAAAAACAAAATAATATAGACCGTTTTCGTAAGAGAACGGTCTTTTTTTTGTTATCGGTATTTAATTGACAGTTGGCGCATTATCGTATTAAAATTAGCGTGAAGTTGCAATACACTTCACATTCACGTTTTTTAAGGAAAAAATATGAAAAAAATTGCTTTATTACTGATGATAACTTTCGTAATGCTTTCATGTGTTTTGTGCGCTTGTACATCGGGTGAAGAACTCACGCTATACGTTCCTGACGGAGCGCCTTCGCTTGCCGTTGCAAAAATTATATCCGATGGCAGTGTGGGTGGCAGAAAGGTCAATACGGTCATTTCCGTAGGTGAGGACGTCGTTGCAAAGTGCGCAAAGGGCGAAGCGGACATGGCAGTGTTGCCCACCAACGCAGCAGTAAAAATTTGTTCGGACAGAGACGACTATTTGCTCTTTACGGTAAACGTTTACGGAATTTTGTATATAATGGGCACTCAAAACATATCGACACTTTCGCAGTTGCAAGGTGAGACACTGTACAGCATAGGCTTGGGCAACACTCCAGAATACGTATTTAAGAAGATTTGCGACGTCCAAAACGTTAGCTACGAGACAAACGGCGGTGTCGCAATTAAGTATGAAGCGGACGGTTCGACGATTATTCCGCAGGTTTTGCAGGGCAAAGCTAAGTTCGCCTTGCTAGGCGAGCCCGCTGCAACAAATCTTGTCAACAAAGCGGCAAGCCAAAGCAAGACGGTTTATCGCCTGTTTGACTTGCAACAGCTGTGGCAGCAAGCAGTCGGATCAAACAGCGCAGGCTATCCGCAAGCAAGCATGATTGTCAAGAAAGACTTGCTTACGGCTAAGTTTGCTAAAAACCTACTTCAATCGTTGTCGGATAATTACGCCTTTTTGAGAGAAAATTGCGACACGCTAAATGACCTAATGAAGGGTACGGGTAGTTCTTCCGACGTCAACTACACAGTGGAAATTCTTGACCGTTGCAACCTTACAGTGATAAAGGCGCAAGACGCCAAGGCAGACATTGAAAGCTATCTGGCAACTTTTTCGGCAATGCAAAAGTATCTGCCGATAAGCGACAGTATTTATTATGAAGCAAACGACTAGACGCATATTATTCGATATTTTACAAATAGCCGTTTTGATAGTCGTGGTTATCGTGTTGTGGTATGTGGTCGCACTCATTTTTCATAGCGAGCTGATACTTCCGCAACCGCACAACGTGTTGAAAATCACCTTTTCGTTGCTAGCAAGACCAGCTACTTATCTTGCGCTTTTGTATACGTTACTTCGCGCAGTAGCGGCTTTTATTCTGTCGGTTGGATTTGCCATCTTGTTGGCTTTGTGCGTGGGAGTCTACGATAAATCGGCTTTTTACGTAAACGCTATCGTCACTTTTTTGCGCGCGTTGCCCACGATTGCAATAATTTTAATTACGCTTATACTTTTCAATTCGGCAATTACACCTGTAATCGTCGCGTTTTTGGTAACTTTTCCGATAGTGTACAGCGTATTTCAAAGGGAGTTTGTGCGCAATGAGAAATTACTTCAGGTTTGTAAGGTCTACGAGGTCAAAGTCGGCAAAAAAATAAAATACGCGCTCTTTCCCCTCATTCAAGACGAGCTGTTAACTCTCGTAAAGGACAATTTGCCACTGTGTATCAAAATTGTAGTCGCGGGAGAGGCGCTGGCGCTACCACTCTACGGCATAGGCAGACAAATGTATGTCGCCAAGGTCAATTTGGAGACGGCAAACGTCGTTGCGCTTACAATTTTGACACTAATCGTATGTTTTGCGCTCAGCAGCATCGTTTCGCTATGCCAAAGGAAGAAAATATGATTACGCTCAACAACATCACCGTAAGCTACGGCAAAAACGTAATATATAAGGATTTCAGCTTCGAATTTGGCGCAGGGTTAAACGTTGTTTTGGGCAAATCGGGCAGTGGCAAAACGACATTACTCAACGTTATTGCCAACCTTATACAATTTGACGGCGAATGTACGTCGGACAAGGTTGCCATCGTGTTCCAATCGCCCTATCTTTCGCCTATAAGCGTGGCGAAAAACGTAGAAATGGTGGTCACAGGCGGCAATCCCAAGCAAGTCGTGGAGGAAGTTTTGAGAATTTCGCAGATAGAGCATTTGCGCGACAGAAAAGCCACCGTTTTGTCGGGCGGAGAGCAACAGCGCGTAGCCCTTGCGCGTGCGTTCGCGTCCAATCGTCCTGTTCTGCTTTTAGACGAGCCTTTTCAAAGTCTGGATTACGGCATAAAGCGCAAGCTGCACCAAACCCTCAACAATTTATTGAGTAATTACAGCAAAACGGCGGTTATGGTTACCCACGATATTGACGAAGCAATAGCCCTTGCCGACAGAATTTATCTCTTGGACGGCAGACCAGGTACGCTAAGACAGGTTGCCAGCCTATCTGTTCCACGTGAGGAGCGCGACGAGTACGGTCAGGAGTCCATTGCCTTGCGAAAAACTCTCCAACAGCTTTTGCTTTAATCTAAAATCGTTGCGCGTACAGTCGCAACGATTTTTTACCGTATTTCAGTAGCATAAATTTTTTCTATACCTCCATAATTTTTAAGTATCGCGTTTCAATATGTAGAAATTTGTCAAAAAAACCGTAATTTGTTATACTGAAAAGGCGTGTTTCGAATATATATATTAAGTTATTTGATATAAATATATTTATTGGAGGAAAACAATGAAAGGCTCTACATTACCCTTTGACGGAACGCTGGAACAGGAATATCAGTTGCGTCAAAAATTGCAAGAGTTGAAGCAAACTCAGGGCGCGCTTATGCCTGCCTTGCAGTTCGCGCAAAATTTGTACGGATATCTTCCCTACGAGGTACAAACCATCATCGCCGAAGAACTGGACGTCAATTTGTCGGAAATTTACGGCGTAGCAACCTTTTATTCGCAGTTTTCGCTTTACCCGAAGGGAAAATACCAAATAGGTATTTGTTTGGGAACGGCATGTTACGTAAACGGTTCTCAGGATATTTACGAGAAGCTGCAAGGTCTGCTCGGAATAAAGAGTGGCGAGTGCACAGAAGATAGATTGTTCTCGCTTGACGCTACCCGCTGCGTAGGCTGTTGCGGAATGGCACCTGTAATGACTGTCAACGAGGACGTCTACGGACGAATCAAGCCGTCTGACGTAGAGGGCATTCTTGCCAAGTACAAGGAGAGGGGTTGAGTCATGGACGCTAATAAACTGAAAAGAATTAGAAAAAATACCTACAAAAAGGTAGGCAACCGCTTTACTCACGCGCCCTCAGAGGGAATGTTGTACGACAGACAGGTGCTTGTTTGCGGTTCTACAGGTTGCGCCTCCGAATCGTCGCAAAAAATCCGTCAACGCCTTGAAACCCTCGTCAAAGAGAAAGGTCTTGACAGAGTACACGTAGGACAAACAGGATGTTTCGGCTTGTGCGCGGCAGGTCCTGTTGTGGTAGTGTATCCCGACGGAACCTTCTACAGTCATGTAAAGGTTGAGGACGCCGACGAAATCGTCGAAAGCCATCTCGTCAACAATAGGGAAGTCGAGCGTTTGCTTTACATAGACGCCGACGGCAAAAGCAAGCCCTTCAACGAGATTGAGAGCTATTGCAGGCAGTTGAGACGCGCTTTGCGTAATTGCGGCGTTATCGACCCGGAAAACATTGACGAATACATTGCGCGCGACGGTTACTTTGCACTGCTCAAAGCTCTTGGAATGTCGCAAGACGAGGTTATCAACGAAGTCACTGCATCCGGGCTTCGCGGACGCGGTGGCGCAGGCTTTTTGACAGGTCGCAAGTGGATGTTTACGAAGAATGCCCAAGGTGACAAGAAGTATGTTTGCTGTAACGCAGACGAAGGCGACCCTGGCGCGTTTATGGATAGATCTGTACTGGAAGGCGACCCGCACTGTGTGATAGAAGCTATGGCTATTGCCGCTTACGCAGTGGGCGCAGACCAAGGCTACGTTTATGTAAGAGCAGAGTACCCCATAGCCGTCAAACGTCTGCAAATTGCCATTAACCAAGCTCGCGAATACGGACTTTTAGGCAAAAATATTTTCGGCACAGACTTCTCGTTTGATTTGGAAATCCGTCTTGGCGCAGGCGCGTTTGTATGCGGAGAGGAGACTGCGTTGATGACGAGTATCGAAGGCAATCGCGGCGAACCCCGTCCCCGCCCGCCTTTCCCTGCCGAAAAGGGTCTGTTTGGCAAACCCACGTTACTCAACAACGTTGAAACTTACGCTAATATCGCTCAAATTATCCTTCACGGCGCAGACAAATACGCAGCAATTGGTACCGAGAAAAGCAAAGGCACCAAGGTATTTGCTTTGGGTGGCAAAATCAACAACACAGGTCTTGTTGAGATTCCCATGGGTACACCCTTGCGCGAAATCATTTACGACATAGGCGGCGGCATTCCCAACGGCAAAAAGTTCAAGGCAGCACAAACAGGCGGACCTTCGGGCGGTTGCATCCCCGCGGAGCTTCAAGACACGCCCATTGACTACGAAAGCTTGGCGGCAATAGGCTCTATGATGGGTAGCGGCGGACTGATAGTTATGGACGAGGACAACTGTATGGTAGACATTGCTAAGTTCTATTTGCAGTTTACGGTAGATGAATCCTGCGGAAAATGTACGCCCTGCCGTATCGGTACTAAGCGTCTGTACGAAATGCTCTGCAAGGTGACGGAAGGCACAGCCACAATGGAAGACCTTGACAAGATGGAAGAGCTTTGTTACTACATAAAGGACAATTCGCTTTGCGGATTGGGTCAGTCTGCTCCCAACCCGGTATTGTCAACGCTGAAATATTTCCGTTCGGAATACGAGGCACACGTCAAAGAACACAGATGTCCCGCAGGCGTATGCAAATCTCTGTTGAAATATCAGATCGACCCCGAGCTGTGTAAGGGTTGTACGCTGTGCGCGCGCAACTGCCCTGCAAACGCTATTAGCGGTACAGTCAAGCAACCTCACGAAATCGACGTAAGCAAGTGCGTCAAATGCGGCGTTTGCGCGTCCAAGTGCAGATTCAATGCAATCAAAAAGGTGTAATGGGGGTAGAAAAATGATAAGTTTGAAGATTAATAACATTCCCGTATACGTAGAAGAAGGTAGCACGCTACTGGAAGCTGCTCGCAGTATAGGAATTAAAATTCCTACCTTGTGTCACTTGAAAGACATAAGCGAGCTGGGCGCTTGCCGCGTGTGCGTAGTGGAAGTAAAAGGAATGAACAGTCTTGTCGCCGCTTGCGAATATCCCGCTCGCGACGGTATGGAAGTGTTTACCAACACTCCGAGAGTGCTCAATTCGCGCAAAACGACGATTGAGCTGATTCTATCCGACCACCGCAAGGATTGCCTGTCGTGTGACAGAAATACTAACTGCGAGCTTCAACGCCTTTCCTACAAGTACGATTGCGACAGCTCTCGCTTCGAAGGCGCGACACGCAATTTCGTTTACGACGAATCCACCGACTACATTATCCGAGACAATAGCAAATGCATCCTGTGTCGCAGGTGTATCGCAGTGTGCAAACGCCAACAGGGCGTGGGCGTAATCGGCACGAACGACCGCGGCTTTGCCACGCATATAGCCTGTCCGTTCGATATGAATCTCACCAATACGCCTTGCGTCGGTTGCGGACAGTGTACAACCGTTTGCCCCACGGGTGCGCTAAGGACAAAACCTGAAACGCTCCGCGTACAGGAAGCGCTGGCTAATCCCAACAAATATCTTGTAGTAGGTACGGCTCCGTCCGTTCGCGCGGCACTTGCAGAAGAATTCGAAATGCCTGTCGGTACCAACTGTCAAGGCAAGATAAATACGGCTTTGCGCTATCTCGGTTTCAAACAGGTATTTGACGTCAACAGTAGCGCAGACTTTACCATCATGGAAGAAGCCAACGAGCTGGTAGAGCGTATAAAGACAGGCGGCAAGCTGCCTATGTTCACAAGCTGTTGCCCCGGTTGGGTCAACTACGCAGAAAAGAACTATCCCGAACTGCTTGACAATTTGTCAAGTTGCAAGTCTCCGCAACAAATGTTCGGCGCGCTTGTCAAGACTGTATTCGCCAAACGCGAAGGAATTGACCCCAAGGATATATTCGTCGTGTCAATCATGCCCTGCACGGCTAAGAAGGGCGAGAAACAGCGCACCTTCACCAACGGCTTGCCTGACGTAGACGCGGTGCTGACCACGCGGGAAATCGCTCGTCTGCTGAAAGAGAACGGAATCTTGCTCAATGACCTTCCCGACGGCGAAACAGACAGCCCCTTTGGCGAATATTCGGGCGCAGGCATCATTTTCGGCGCGACAGGTGGTGTAATGGAGGCGGCTTTGCGTACGGCGGTTAGCATTTTGGAGCCTGAGGCTAAGTTTAGCAAATTGGAGTTCACTGAAGTGCGCGGTTTGGACGGCGTGAAGGAAGCCACCTACAAGATTGCGGGACAAAACGTAAAGGTTGCCGTTGTCAACGGACTTGTGAATGCCAAAGCAGTCTGCGACAAGGTAAAAGCAGGCGAAACCGACTATCAATTTGTCGAAGTTATGACCTGTCCGGGCGGATGCGTAATGGGTGGCGGACAACCTATTCGCGCAACCTTTATCAAACACAAAAACGAGGTCGCGACAGGCAGAGCAAACGTACTGTACAACGCCGACAAGGCAATGTACAACCGCCGCAGTCACAAAAACGGTTCGGTTGTCGATGTTTACAAAAACTATCTGGGAGAGCCCTGCGGCAAAACAGCCCACGATATTTTACATACCCATTACAACGCGAAATCGAAATACACAAGAGAGTAAAAACACTGCATATTGTGAAGGGCTTATTTCCTAACGAAATAAGCCCTTATTTTTGTAAAAATGCAACATGGGGTGAGAAAAATGAGGATTAATTATTGATTAATTCGCCTTTAATAGTTACTGTTACCACACGGCACGGAATTACTTTTTTGCTGTTGGCGATAGCCGTATTGGCCGCGTTTTCCAGTCCTTTGCAACAGGGAACTTGCATACGCAGAACCGTTACCGATTTGATTCTGTTTAATTTCAGAATTTCCGTCAGTTTTTCACTGTAATCAATGACATCCAATTTGGGACAACCTATTAGCGTAACATGACCTTGCATGAATTCTGTATGTATGCTTGCGTAAGCGTAGGCAGTGCAATCGGCGGCAATCAAAAGGTCGGCGTTGTCAAAGTAGGGCGCGCTTGTCGGCACTAGCCTGATTTGACACGGCCATTGCGATAGCTGACATGCAGTTGCCGTCGCTTGTCTTTTTGCCTTGTTTACAGCTGCCTCGTCGTATGCAGGGGCCTCCCTTTCTTCGAAAGTGATAGCGTCGGTTGGGCAGTGGGGCAAACAGTCGCCAAATCCGTCGCAATAGTTCTCTCGAGCAAGAGTTGCTTTTCCGTCTACCATTTCAATGGCGCCCTCGTGACACGCCCTTGCGCACGCTCCGCAACCATTGCATTTTTCTACATCTATTTTGATAATTTTTCTAATCATTGTCTATTTCTCCGTGATTTTCTTTGTAATTTGCTGTAATTCTTGCAAAAATTCGTCCAATATTTCCGCTGTTAAATCGTAACTAACGTAGGCAAGCGCTTTGTAAAACATGAAGATTTCGCTGTCTGTTAGTAGTGTTTTATTTATATAAACGTGCGTTGCCGTGTCGCAAATGGTGGTAATTACCTGTTGTTTTGCGCAGCAAACCCTCTTTTCGGCGTTGTAAAATCTGCTAATATCGTAGTCGGAGGTGTTACCGCACGGCATTGTGCAAGTGGCGCACCCGGGCGAAATGACATTCTTTTCCAAACGCAGTTTTTCAGTAATTTCCTCTTGTGACAAACCGCTTGCGGGAAATGCCAACGCTTCTATGACCAAGCTGTCGGTATTGTCTGTTTTGGGATTGTTGCTGCATGCGCCAACAAGCCCTATTAACACGCTAATAATTTTGTCGTTTTGCAAGGTTAGGTTCTCCCCATGTACGTAGTATCTGATATTTTATCATATCGTTTGGATTAAATCAATCCGAAAGTCACCGACAGCCAAATTTTTTCGTCAATTTACGTTAAAAATGTGACATGGGGTGAAAAATTTCGCAAAAATTGCGAGTTTCATTTATTTTTGCGCTAAAAACGGTTTCATTTAAAGAAATTAGTATTGACAAGATATTACAAAATACCCTATAATTTGATTACTATGACGCGAGAAAAGCGTCGATATACACAGGAGGAATAAAATTATGGCTGACAACATTTTAGGCACTAAGCGTAACATTGACGTTGTGTTTTGCATCGACGGTACCGGAAGTATGGGTCCCTGCATTGAGAGTGTTAAGAGCAACGCGCGCAGATTCCACGTGGAATTCGTCAGCGCAATGACCGACCTCGGCAGCGAAATCGACTCTATGCGTATCAAGGTCATCGTTTTCCGTGACTACGAGTGCGACGGCAATGGTTCCATGGTAGAGAGCCCCTTCTTTGAATTGCCCGCAGATAACGCAGACTTTGAGAAGTTCCTTTCCGAAATTGCCGCAACCGGTGGCGGAGACGGCCCCGAGAACGGTCTTGAAGCGCTGTATTATGCTATGAAGTCGGATTTTACAACCGGCTCTAAGGACAGACAGGTTATTGTACTCTTCACCGACGCAGAAGCACTCGATCTCAAAAAGAGAGCAGGTTGCCCCGGTTATCCCTCCGATATGGTAGACGAGCGCGGATTCATCGATTTGTGGTCTTGCATGGTTCAGGATAGCAGTCTTAAGCTTCGCGAACGCAACAAGAGATTGGTAATGTTTGCGCCGGACGGAACGAAATACAAGACACTCGCGTCCAAACTTAACCGCAGTATGTTTGAACCGGTAAGCATGTCTGACGGACTTGGCGATATTGACTTCCACGATATTATCAAGCTTATCGCTGCATCGGCAAGCAACGCTTAATTCACCGTCAAAATTCAGGGGCGAACGCTCTTTTAGGCTTCGCCCCTGCCTTTTTGTGGAGATTATTGTGAGTTCATAAAGCGCCGGATGATGAGAATTTTGGCGAAATATTCGATCTTTCGGCAGTAGACTGGCAATCAAGCAACTGAGGAGAATTGAAATAAATGAAATATCATGGAATATACGAGGTTGACCCTGCCTTTGTCGATGGCGGTTCAATCAAATGGAAGTTGACGGGCAATGGCGAATTTGTTATTGCAACTAGAGGGGGCAAAACGTATTTCGTAAAACGTAACTTGCATGCTCGCTATCCCACTAGAGATTTGTCTCCCAAACTATACGAAGTGCGTAAGGCAGAAGCCAACGCTTTACAGAAAAAGCAGGCAAGACTACGCACGCTTATGAAGGGACTTACTTTGTCCGATCATATCGTGGGCGAAGACGATAACTTTTGGGACAGTGAACAAAAGTTCACGACGATTACCGCCCATATCTCTGAAGTTTTACCGGACGACTTCGATTATACGAAATTGAGCCTTGATGAGTTTGTGAAGTTGGCTATTCTCACTATGGAAGCGCTGGGCAAGCTTCACGCGCACAAGGTCATTCATGGCGACCTCAAAGGTAAAAACATTCTGGTCAGACGCGAGAAAGGCGTGTACACGCCCTATATTATTGACTTTGACTCCTCCTATCCTGTGGACGAAATTCCCGATTGGGAGAGCATAGGGGGCTCGGAAGGATACCAAAGTCCCGAGGTTATCCTCTATGCCTCAGATGAGGACGCGGCTCCCAAAGATACTATTACTGCGGCTACGGATATATTTTCCATGGGCGTAATATTGCACAAGTGGTGGGTAGGCGCATTTCCCAGCATAGATTTGGAAAGAGGTACGGTGGGACATGCCGTGTATCTCGACAAAGCCGTGACCATCGACAAAAAATTCAACGTCAAAATCGGCAAAAATTGCGGTGCAACCTTGCAGTCGCTTATCAACTGGATGCTTGCCAAAGAGCCTGCAAATAGACCCACGGCGAGACAGGTACAAGACGTGCTTTCGGATAAACTCGAAGTGCCCGAGGCATATCACAAGGGCAGCGACGATAAGCCCTTTGACACCGAGCTTTGGGACAGTCACAAGGCTGTGGCGGAGCTTTTGCCCAAAGACGAGCTCCAAAAGTCGCTCAAATCTCTCAAACGCATCAACGAGAGCACAGGTAGCGCAGGTTTGAAGTATCGCATAGTTACTACAGGTGGCAAAGAAAGGGTTTTGACAATAAGCGAGCTTTGCGAAGCAGGTTACGCCAAGTCTAAAGGCGCAATGCTTGAAGAACCGTGGCCTGAGCACGGAATAGAGTTTGTCTCACCCGATGAAATCGCAAAGAAGGGTTATGGCAAGATCAGCAGAGCGGTGCTTGCGTACAGAAAACGCTACTTCATTACTACGACGTCGGGACGTCAATTTGATAAGGGCTACGAATGGCTTATAAGCGAAGGCTTGGCGCGTTTGAAGCTCTCCGAAGTAGATGCAGATACCCCCTGGCCGGAACACGGCACGTCGTACAGCATAGAGAATATGTCTCGCATGGGAGTCAAGAGTATATCCCGTGTTGAGGTCGGCGGCGAACACCGTTATAGAGTCGTTTACAACCAAATTATCGACGGAAAGAACAAGACAAACGAGAACGTTCCTGCGAACAATCTGAAGCTTATGGGCTTCATCAAGTGAAATGCTCAAAAGCAATAATTTGCACTCGAAATCTTAATATGGGGTTAAAAAATGAGCAATTTAAATTTTAAATTTTATTCAATTTTAAAAAACGAAGATGCAATGCCGTATTACGACGAAAACGTACTGGTCGCCGCTGACGGTCTGGGCGGCTCCGGTTCGGCAGTGCACGATATCGACAGAAGCAATTATTCAACAAAAGAGCTCATACGCGAGGATCTCATTGCCAGCGCATTCAAGGATGCAACAGCAGACGACCTAAATTGGTACCTTGATAGGCTTATCGAGCCTTTGTTGGACGACAAAGACGATACGTCTGCGCTGTGGGCTTCGAGAGTCGTCATCGCGCGTTGCGTTTACGCTTTGACGCGCGGTGAATTCAAGGACGCCGACTTGGCTAGCGAAAAGGCGCGAAAAGATTTGACGGACTTCATCAGCGAAGGACTGACTGACGTGGCGCACAAGTTCAAACTGCAGAACGGCAAATACGACGGACAACTGCTTTTGCCTACCACACTCGCCTTTATTCGCTATAAGGATATCGGCGACAGCGTCATTGCCGAAACGGTTTGGGCGGGAGATTCACGTTGCTACGCATTGACGCTTGACGGCTTGAAACAGCTATCAGTTGACGACGAGGACAACTCAGGCTCTATTACAAATTTATTTTACGCCAACAACAAAAAGGCGTATTTAAACTATAAGTGTCATGAAATCAAAAAACCGTGCGTATTGTTGACGGTCAGCGATGGTGTGTTCGACCCATTCGACCCGCACGACAACTTGGGTGTGGAATTTACCTTGCTGTCGCACATAAAGAAGTGCACAGACATCGTCGATCTTTGCACAAAACTGAAAGAGTTCTATGACGGAGTTCACGCCGACGATGCTACTATGGCGTTCGTGTCCTTCGGCTTTGACAGTTTCCAAGATCTACAGCACAAGTTTGCTGCAAGAACGGACTATATTTTGGCAATCAACCAAAAGCAAGTAGACATGCGCAGCGCCCTTGAAGTTGTCAACCAATCGCAAGAGGAGGCGACGCATTACGTTCGTTCGAGGACAAGCGACAAGTTCGCCAACATTTCTTCCGTGTTAGCAGACGCGCTTGTGAGCGAAAGTGACGGTTTTCTTGTCACTCCCGAAATAAAAAATATTTTAGAAGCGGTAAAGGAGTCGCGCATAAAGGCGGCGCAGAAGGCGAGACAGGACAAAAGAGACAAGGCTTTGGGGGAATTGTACAGTTACGTGCTAAAAAATCCCGAGAACGCTCTTGCTGATATTTTTGTCGCATCAGACCCTTCATTTAACAATGGCGCGCATAAATCCGCATACTTTGCATTTAGAGCGGCGGCAAAGGATTTCGTGAACGCGCGAGCAGCAGTTACAACATTGGAATCTCGCAGAGAAGAATATGACGAGAGAAAGTCAAGGCTTCACGAGCAAATAATTGTTAAGATTGAGCGCTATCGCAAGAACTTCGATGAGTTATGGTATTCCAGCGATAACGACGAGGTATTATCAAAAACGCGCAAACAGGTACTCTCTATTCTGCATCAATGGGAAGTCATTGACAATGCGTTAAGGTTCATTTTACCACTTGAAAAGAGGCTCATGGTCTCCCAAGCAGATTGGGACTTTGCAAATTCTGCGCGCAATTATATCAATGAATATTCCTCATGGTGCGATTCCTTAGAATATAAAACAAGGAAAAGAAATATCTGTCAAGAGGTGTATACAAAGACGTGGAATAAGTTGCATGAAGAATTGACAAGAGATGAAAAACTGGTCTCGCAACTTTTGACACCCGACGCGATGAAGATGTTTGGTTTTGATGCTCTCGACGTGCCTACTGACGACGGCAAAATCACTCGCGAAGAGATTATCCGCGAACTCAATGTCAGAAAGGACGTCATCGTCAACGAAGTCGTCAGCGCGCTTTCGGCCCACTGCAACGAAAGATCCGTCATTGACGATCAGTACAACTCGACCAGACTGGAGTTGTTCCGCACTTATTTCCGCTTGAAGAACGGCTCCGACAATAGTGTAAAAGAGTTGGAACAGCAGCTCAAAGAGCTTGAAGACGCTTATATGAGCTATATTAAGTGATGAATAAGACGTTACATATAACCTACAGTTACAACGTGGTATTTACAGGTGATGCGTATCGCTTCACCCTAGACGGCGTTGACGGCGAAACTGTGGATTTGGAGCTTAGCGAGCAACAAGTCAAGCTGATGCTGGCGAGATTCGACCGCGCTTTTTTCAAACGTTGCAAAAAGGAAGTAATTATAAGCGCTATCGACGACGCGCATAACACGGCGGAGCTGGAAGCGATTGCCCAAAAGTACTACCTTTGCGACGCGTGTAGCTTTGCCGACATTAATTTATACGGTGTCAAGCGAATACTGAAGGTGCTGGTTGAATCGCTGTACAAATACCCGAAGCTTCGCAGTAAGCTGTGTTTTATTGGCACACACCACACGTTGGGGCAGCTGTTTGAAAGAATGGAAGATGGCGATGAGGAAGTCCTCAAAACCTTCGGTCTGCATTATGTTTGCTCCTCCGACAATGCCAAAAAACTCGGTCATATCATTCACAATATTTTGTCCGCTCTCATCAGCGACCACGAAGGTTATATCGCCACGGCGATGTGCGCCTTCGGTCTGTTTGACGCGCTACTCCTCGACCAAAACGACTTTGACGGCTACGCGTATTTACAGGTTGTATCCGATTTGCGCAAAAACGAAGTCAGCGGCTTTCACCCGCAAGGTTGCAATTCGGTAGAATTTGTCGTCTACCACGAATTGGGACATTTGCTGGACGACATGTGCGGCTTTTACACGAGCGACCCTTTTACGACCTACTACAATAGCCTAACGACAGCGGATATTATGTCCGGTTTGTCCCGCTACGCGCTGGAATCCCCCAAGGAATTTATTGCAGAGGCGTTTGCCGAGTATATGTGCAATTCCACGCCCCGTCCAATCGCGCAAAAAACGGTGGAATTGCTTGACGCCGCATACCACACTTCCAAAAATCGCTGAAAATAATCACAATTTATTAAAAAAGACAGCTTGTATATGCTGTCTTTTTGTCATTCATTTTCTTTCTTTTTTCGTTTATTTGTCAGGTTCGGAACGATTTCCACCAAAATTACGGCTGCTACCAACATGCCGCCTCCGACAGGTATTGTCCAGGAAAATACGTCAAGTCCGACGATAAGAGACAGAACGGCGCCTATCGGTGACTCGCACGCCATTAGAATTGACGTCTCTGTCGGCGATACGTGCTTTTGCGCATAGCTCTGCGCGTAATATGCGAAGGCTGTGCCGCCGATTACGACTATCGCCAGTCGCCACCAGCAGTAGCCAAAGTCAAAGTCCATTCCGAACACGTATTTGTGCTCAAAAATCAGCGTATAAGCGATAAAAAGTATCGCCGCAAACGCCACCTGCCAAAACGCCAGCTGTATGCTATCCGTTTTGTTTTTGGCAAGCAGCACGTCCGTCCACATTATTTGGAATGCGAAGCACAGCGCGCACCCAAGAGCTAGCAAGTCGCCCTTCCAGGAGCCGTCAGGCAAAGTCTCGTGTTTGAGATTTAGGACCAGTAACCCGCAAATAGCAATGCCCGTGCCTAGAAACATGGCCCAGCTCGGACGCTTTTTGTAGATAATCCAGGCGATAAAGGGCACAAATACGACGTACGCTGTGGTAAAAAATCCGTTGTGGGCAGGCGTAGTGTAGCTAAATGCTATTGTCTGCATTAGAAATCCACCGAAAAGTAGCGCGCCGCCAACTGCGCCGTAAAGTAAGGTGTATTTGTCGAAACGAATTCTTCTGTTGAATACGGCAAGCAGAATCAGCGTAGACACACCAAAGCGTACGGCATTCAGTAGTGCAGAGGCATTGACGAAGGACGACGCGCGAAGCTCAGCGTTAAGCACAAAGCCCGCTCCCCATATCAACGTCGTAACTGTCAGCATCAAAATGCCACAAATATGCTGCTTTTTGCCGTATAAGTTTTCCATTTTCTAAAAAAATAACGACACACTAAAATATTAGTCTGTCGTTGAAGGTCAATTGACCAGCCGAGGCGAATGGACACGGGATTTCTCCCACATTTCCGTCGGATATTTCGTTTT
>JAFLVL010000026.1:0-4763 GCA_022508325.1 Clostridiales bacterium
ATGCAGCCGAGGGTGTTCGGCTGGGGCGCATTGCGCAGCACCTAAGTCCCCAGACAAATACCAGAGGCGTACCAATATTGTCACTAACTTCATTACAGTCAGTTCTTATGCAGCCGAGGGTGTTCGGCTGGGGCGCATTGCGCAGCACCTAAGTCCCCAGACGAATACCCGAGGCTAAACAGTTGACAAAATTGACGCAAAAACTTAGAATGAAACTACTATATATAATTAATGTAGGAGAACACTTATGGCTCAGCTTACTATGGATAAATTGGTCAACCTCTGCAAGGGGCGCGGTTTCATTTACCCCGGCAGTGAAATCTACGGCGGACTGTCCAATTCGTGGGACTACGGCCCGCTTGGCGTGGAGATGAAAAACAACATAAAACAGGTGTGGTATAGAAAATTTGTCAAAGAGAACCCGCTAAATGTCGGTCTCGATACGGCAATACTCATGAACCCAAAGACCTGGGAAGCAAGCGGACACTTGGGCGGATTCTCCGACCCGCTGATGGACTGCAAGGGTTGCAAAACGCGTTATCGCGCAGACAACCTGATTGAAGAATATCAAACGAAACACAACCTGCCCAGCACAGTGGCGTCCATGACCGACGAACAAATGTCAGAATATATCGTCGAGCACCAGATTCATTGCCCGGTATGCGGAAAATGCGACTTTACGCCTATTCGCAAGTTTAACCTTATGTTTAAGACATTCATAGGCGTTACGGAAAATTCCACCTCTACCGTTTATCTCCGTCCCGAAACGGCGCAAGGTATTTTCGTCAACTTCAAGAACGTTTGCCGCACTACTCGCCGCAAAATTCCCTTCGGAATTGGACAAATCGGCAAGTCCTTCCGCAACGAGATTACTCCTGGCAACTTCATATTCCGTATTCGTGAATTTGAACAGATGGAACTTGAATTTTTCTGCAAACCCGGCACCGACCTCGAATGGTTTGAGTATTGGAAGAACTTCTGCAAGCAATGGCTACTCGACCTCGGTATGAAAGAGGAAAATCTGCGCCTACGCGACCACGACAAGGACGAACTATGCTTCTACAGCAAGGCGACCACCGACTTTGAGGTTAAGTTCCCATTCGGTTGGGGCGAGCTGTGGGGTATTGCCGACCGCACCGACTACGACCTGGGCAGGCATTCGGAGGTTTCGGGCGAGACGCTCGACTACACCGACCCTATGACGGGCTATAGGTACATTCCGTACGTTATCGAACCCAGTCTCGGCGCAGACAGAGCATTCCTCGCCTTTCTTGCCAACGCCTACGATGAGGAAGAGGTTGGCGAAGGCGACACCCGCGTTGTGCTCCACCTCCACCCCGAACTCGCGCCTGTAAAAGCGTGTGTACTGCCTCTGTCGAAGAAGCTCTCCGAATCTGCAACGGCAATCTACAACGACCTGCTGAAAGAGTTTACTTGCGACTACGACGAGGCGGGCAGCATAGGCAAACGCTATCGCCGTCAAGACGAAATCGGCACTCCATTCTGCGTTACAGTCGACTTTGACACGGAAAATGACGGTTGCGTAACCGTTCGCGAACGCGACAGCATGCAACAGGAGCGCGTACCCCTCGCCGAACTGAAAGAGTATTTGAAAAAACGCATATTTGTTTACTAATTACAGCTCGGGTATTCGTGTTGACGCCTAGCGTTACACGATGTCGTCAATCCGAACACCCTCGCCTGCATAGAAAGTTACCTCTAATGAATTTAGTAGACACCATAATTTAATTAAAAGTGAAAAGGCTTGCAAATTTGCAAGCCTTTTTTTTGTTACCGTAAAGATATATTCGGCGTCAGTTAGTCGTTAGACTGCGAATATTCGCAGTCGATGCAGTCGCTACCGTCAAGATTGTGTTCTCTTGTTATTTGCTCGCCGCAAACGTCGCACTCTCCTACGTGATAACCGTTCTCGTTATCGTGCCATTCCGACACTTCGTGTTCCTCGTAAACGGTTCCGCACCCGGAGTAGTAACCCCTATGATAGTAATTGTCGTCGCAGTCCCAGCTTTGCACACTGTGATAGTGACGGAACGCGCCGCAAACGTTACAATTTTCGTCGCTGTCGTCATCGAATGCGTGCTCTTCCGTCAAGGTTGCTTGGCAATTCGGGTTGGAGCATACATAGTAGTGATGAGTGGGGCTGCTGAAAGAACCTTTGCTTCTGTCGTAAACCCAAGTATGGTCGTGACGTGGCGCGCCGCATTGAGCGCACTCGGTGCTTTCATCACTCTCATACCGACAATCATAGCTGTTCTCCACTGCACCGCACGCACATTTGACGTAGTGACGCCCAATGTCGTATGGAATATTCTCATAAATGCTGAAATTATGATCGTGGTTGAGCACTCCGCAAATAAAGCAAGCGTCGTCTTCCCATTCGTGTTCGCCTTCGGTCATGGCGCTGCACTCACTGCAATGCGCCTCATGATACTCCACATCTGCGTAGTCGTATACCCAAGTATGTTGGTGATCTTTGTATCCGCAAATCGAGCAAGTGTCGCCTTCCCAGGCGTGCCCACCACCTCTTGACACGCCACAAATACTGCAACGGAGTTCATGTTTATCTGCATCAGCATACGTTACGTCCCATTCGTGGTCGTGTACTCGGTATCCGCATACTGTGCAAGTGTCGCCATCCCAGTTGTGGTCTGCCCAGAAGTTACTGTAGCAGTCAGGGTCACTGCAACTCAATTCGTGCGTATGCTCGTCAGCACTATTGCCCTCCAGCCACACGTAATCGTGTCCGTGATAGGGCGCGCCGCAGACGATGCAGTTGCCGTTATTTTCGCCCCAAACATGCTCTTCCCAGTTAACGTAACCGCCGGTCGGACAATTGGGGTCTGTGCATTGTCCCGTATGGACATTCTTGTCAAAATAGGTTTCGCCGTCGGAGGGGTCGAGAGTGTGAATGTGTCTTACGTATTCGCATACGATACAGGTTTTGCCGTCAGCGCCCCATTCATGCGCTCCGCCAAAGGAGCCGCATTCGCTACAATATCCTTCGTGATAATTCTCGTTGCGTTCATACCACTCCACTACGTCGTGGATATGGCGTTCTGCTCCGCAAAGGTCGCAAATATCATCACTGCCGAAGACGTGTCGTTCTTCGCTGTTGCTGATTACACCGCACGCGCAAACTCCATTGTGGTAACTAACATCGGCAGAAGGAATATATTGAGTGTAGACGTGCTTATGATTCTGCGCACCGCAAACCGTGCAAGCGCCGTTTGTGCCGAACTTATGTTCTTCGTACTTGTAATTGCCACAAACCGAACAAGTCATTTTATGATAGTTTTCGTATGCCACAATTTGCCAATCGTGCTCGTGCAAAGTTGCATCGGGCAACGTTACCGCCGTAGTGCCGATTTCGCCGAAAACAAACTTGCCGAGAATTTCCTCACCGTCCATCTCTTCAATGGAAATAGTCAAAATCTCGCCGTCGTTGAACTTGAAGCTTATCGTTGCATTAGCGTAGTCAATACTGAATAGGAATGAATCAATAGATACAGGCAAGCCGTTGACAGTATAAACACCGTCTGCGAAATTCAATTCGTCCCAAAGGAGTGCCAGTTGACTGAACGGTGCAAAGCCGTACTTTATGAACACTTCAAACATCATAGCTTCTTCTTCGACAGCTTGTGTCTTTTCCCAAACGCCTTCTTCAACTTCGATATACAACCAAATAGAACCGTCGTCGGCAATCTCATAGTAAGCCCTCTCTCCGTAGTTGGAAATATAAATCACGTTGCCTGCGCGCTTGATTAGAAGTACTAATTCTCCATCTTCATAAAGTGTAACAGTCCAGTTGGTCAAACCGTTGAATTGCAGAGCGCTTTCAAACGCATCTTCGTCTACCTGACTGTTGACAGAAGTAGCCTTTTCATAACCGCATACGGTGCATTTATTGTCGCTACCCCAAGAGTGAGGAACTTTTGCGTCAACCTCACCATCGTGGCAAACAGCGTCGTGCCAGTGGTAAACGTTGTTGCTACTCCACTCCGTAGCATATTCGTGTTGGTGAAGAGGTTCAATCTCGAAGTTGGTATTGCCGATAGCGTCCACCGTGGACACAGACGGTGCGTCCGAACCGACACCGTAAATACTCTCCATAGCGTAGATATCGGTGCCAACAAATTTGACTTCGTATCTGTAGACCGCATCTTCGGTAAATTCCCAAACGTAAGACTTACTTGCTTGGTCGTACTCAAAGTTTTCATACAATGCACCAAGTGATTGCGCCACGCCGGACAAATATCTGTGTAAAATCCGCGAAACAGCATAATCAAAATCTTCACCGTCTGTGCTTTCTGTACGGGACAACCACATGTGTCCGTAATTGTACCACATAGTCACGGTATCGTCGTCGTAAATCTCGTACATTTCTTGAACTTCACCGTCATAATTATCATAGCTATGAATGACATTCTCCATGACTTCTATGAACATTACGACGCTGCCACTGTTGAGACGAAGCGTGAAATTGCGCATATCTTCAAGCGCCGCAAAAGCCGCCGTCCATTGTTCAGCTGTTACACTGCTGAAAGGAATTTCGCCTTGATAGTCGCAAACGGTGCACTTTCCAAAGCTATTTGGAGTGTGTCCTGCTACGGTGTCGGTTTCGTTACAGCCTGCATTTTTACATACGTGCCAGTGACCGCTACCGTTACTTACCCACGCGCCTGTAAAATCATGGTTGGTCTTGTTGACGGTAGTTTGTTCAACTAGAACCCTGTCACATACAG
>JAFLVL010000026.1:4863-19542 GCA_022508325.1 Clostridiales bacterium
CTTCGGTAAGTCCTGTCTGAGTGCAGCTTGCAGGAACTGCAGGTACAGTCTGCTCAGTATGAGCCACCGGAGTGTCGGTAACATCGCAACCCTCGTATTTACATACATGCCAGTGGTTGTTTCCGTCACTTACCCATGCGCCTGTAAAGTCATGCGTGGTATGTTCGCCACCATCGGGAGTCTCACCGTCGTCGCACGCTACCAGCAGGCATACGCAACAGATTGTCAACACAAGACTCAGCAGTAGTAAAAATACTTTTTTCATAGTCGTCTCCTTTTTAAATTTTTGTGCTAAAACTATTATATAAATAATAGATTTCAGTTTCGTTTCAATTATAACCCTACCGTGCGCATTTGTCAATAAAAGATAATTTTGCATAATAGGATTATATCAGGTATATTTTACTAGACAAAATATCTAGTATCAAGATAATTTGTCTAGTTTTGCATAAAATCTTGGTATGGACAAAATTTTCTGTCAAAATTTGAAATCAGCACGAGCAGAAGCTGATATGACGCAAAAGCAGGTAGCTGAAAAATTGAACGTGGTTGAAAGCTGTTATGCTAATTGGGAACAGGGACGCACCGAGCCTAATATCGCAATGCTTAGAAAACTGTGCAAATTGTTTGAAATAACCCTCGATGAATTAGTCGACGGGAAATAAAAGTCATCGCAAAAAGAAAGCACCTTATTGAAGGTGCCTTTTTTAAGTGGAAATATTGCCAAATAGACGAAAATTTAGTATAATAAATAGTTGTAGCCATGTTAAATTTATGGTTGCGACACAGGAGCACAAACAATGGATATCAATCAAAAAATCACCGAAGAACTAGACGTTGCAAGATGGCAGGTGGACGCCGCAATCAATCTCATTGACGAGGGCAACACCATTCCCTTCATTTCGCGTTATCGCAAGGAAGCCACCGGGCAACTCAACGACGAACAGCTGCGCAAGCTCAACGAGCGCCTAAGCTATCTGCGCAATCTCGAAGAAAAGAAGGAACAGGTACTCAAGAGTATTGAGGAGCAGGGGCTATTGACAGACGAACTGCGCGAACAGATACTTGCTGCCGAGACGCAGGTTGCAGTGGACGACCTCTATCGCCCCTACCGTCCCAAACGCCGCACGCGCGCCATTATCGCAAAAGAGAAGGGACTGGAACCTCTATCCAATATCATCTTGCTACAGGCAACCGACGTGCCTGTGGAAAAGCTGGCGGTGGAATACATAAACGAAGAAAAGGGCGTAGCCACGGTTGAAGAGGCTATCGCGGGAGCTCTCGACATTATTGCAGAGTTTATCTCCGACGACGCGACCTATCGCACTGCTATACGCGACCTTACCTTCCGTTTGGGCAAAATCACCTCCGTTGCAAAAAAACCCGAAGAAAAGACGGTTTATGAAAACTATTATAAATACGAAGAAGATATAGCCAAGATTCAAGGGCATCGCGTGTTGGCAGTCAATCGCGGCGAGGCGGAAAAGGTACTTACCGTCAAGCTCGTTGCGCCGACGGAGCTCATCAACGACTATCTTGTACGCCACGTCATTACCAAGAAAAATGAGTATACCGAGCCGTTACTGCAAGAAGCAATAGCCGACAGCTACACGCGCCTGATTGCACCGAGCATAGAGACGGAAATCCGCAACATGCTGACGGAAAAAGCCGAAGAGGGCGCGATTGCTGTTTTCGGCAAGAACCTTGAACAACTGCTGATGCAACCGCCAATCGTCGGGCAGGTCGTACTCGGTTGGGACCCCGCATTCCGTACCGGTTGCAAACTGGCAGTAGTCGACGCAACCGGCAAGGTGCTTGACACGACGGTTATCTACCCCACTGCGCCAACAACGCCCGAAAAGATTGCCAAAGCCAAGCTGACGCTGACTGCACTTATCAAAAAGTACAATATTACGCTTATATCCCTCGGCAACGGTACTGCTTCGCGCGAAAGCGAACAGATTATAGTAGAATTGCTACACGAGACGGGACTGCCTGTTCAATACGTCATCGTAAACGAGGCAGGCGCGTCGGTGTACTCGGCAAGCAAGCTGGCGACGGAGGAATTTCCCAATTTCGACGTTGGACAACGTAGCGCTGCGAGCATTGCGCGTAGATTGCAAGACCCGCTGTCGGAGCTTGTAAAAATCGACCCCAAGTCCATCGGCGTCGGGCAATATCAACACGACATGAACCAGAAAAAGCTCGGCGAAGCGTTGAACGGAGTGGTTGAAGATTGCGTAAATAAGGTCGGCGTAGACCTCAATACCGCGTCGGCACCACTACTGCAATACGTTTCGGGAATCAACTCCTCAATCGCCAAAAATATCGTCACATACCGTGAGAAAAACGGACGTTTCACCAACCGCGAACAGCTGTTGAAGGTGGATAAGCTGGGCGCAAAAGCGTATCAACAATGCGCGGGATTTTTGAGAATAGCGAGCGGAGACAATTTCCTCGACGCCACCAGCGTTCACCCCGAAAGCTACGACGCGACGCTCCAATTCATGCATTTGCAACACATTGAACCGCAAAATATCGGAAATCTTGCGGGTCTATCCAAAACGAGCATAAATTACGAAAAAATCGCTAAAGAACTGGGCATTGGCGAGCTGACTCTGCGCGACATAGTCGCCGAATTGGAAAAACCCGCTCGCGACCCGCGTGAAGAAATGCCCAAACCAATTTTACGAAGCGACGTTTTGGAAATGAAAGACCTCAAGGAAGGTATGATTTTGAAGGGCACGGTTCGCAATGTCATCGACTTCGGCGTGTTCGTTGACATTGGCGTGCACCAAGACGGACTTGTGCATATCTCGCAATTATCCTCTACGAAATTCGTCAAGCACCCGCTCGAAGTGGTCAAAGTCGGCGACATTGTAGACGTCAAAGTGTTATCTGTCGATCTCGACAAAAAACGCATTTCGCTGACTATGAAGCTGTAACATGCAATGATAAACAAAAAATACATTCAAAAAGATCTGAATTTTATTCGCGAAGAGTTCAATCGGAAGTTTTTTTTCGACGGCAAATACACCGCCCACGTCGATCAATCAAAGGATGTGAAGATGAGCTTGGGAGGAAGGAACAGCCTGTACGGTCTATTTCCGCCTCACAAGCACGTTCAAATTCTGCTCGACAGCGAAAATTTGGGCAAAATTGTGTGCGAAGAGAAAAATATCGACTTCAAATATTACTTTGACACTGATGGAAAAGTGATACTGATTGAGCGATTTGACCCGACGAGCCAATTTGATAATAAGCTTGTCAGTACAGTCTTTGTCGAATACGAAAAGCGAGAGATTAATACGCTGTTTTGCAAGGGAAAGAGCGGAAACATTTCTACAGTTGCGCAATGCAAGCTAGACCTATACGGCAGGTTGATTAGATATATGGAATGTACCTGCGGCGTCAACGGTTATCCATACGTTTACAGCGTGATGCGATTAAAGCACGTAGCCGGAACGATAAAAATTAAACACAGCGTTTATTCTATATGGCAAGAGGGCGACGAGACTCTGGTATGTGAACGCAAATACGTTTTCAAACACGGAAAGCTACGCGAAATGACAGCAAAATAAACATAAAACAACAAAAAACTCACCCCATGTTGCGTTTTTCGCAATATGGGGTGAGTTTTTATTATGTGTCGTAAAATTAGACTAAACTCACGAATTGTAGGCGTGTACCGAAAGAAATCATAGCATTATTGCCACAAACTGCCTTCGAGGCAACCTTTTATGCAGCCGAGGGTGTTCGGCTGGGGCGCATTGCATAGCACCTAAGTCCCCATACGAACACCCGAGGCGCTATTCGTCTACTTCCGCGAAGCAGCTGCCGCCTATAAATTCGCGCAACAGCGAGTTGCATGGTACCCATCTGTCATCAATGTCCGTGAAATATTTGAGGAACTTGATGAGACGGTTTGCGGTAATGTAATGCGGACTGTCGGGCTTGACCTCCTGCAATGCGGGCAAAGCGTACTTCTTGAGCACGCACAGCTCGTAAGTGAGGGCCGAGTTGTACACATAGTTGCAGCCCTCTTGATAGGGGTAAATCCACTTGAATTCACCGCGTCTTACCGACGGCCACATTTCAAGGGTTCTCTCAGCAGACGCTCCGCGATACTTTTTGTCGCGAACTATGCGGCGCAACAGGCGAATATCGGTATAGCTGATAGGATTGTGATAGTCGATATTGATTTGGAATTGCGGTGCAATGTAAATCTTGAACTTCTGATGCTTGGGGATAGCGTAGGACAGTTGGTCGTTTAGCGCATGGATACCCTCTATAATAATGGGAGTGTCCGGTCCAATCTTTGTAATGAAACCGTGTTCTGCTCTGCCGCCTTCAAATTGATAATTGGGCAGTTCTGCCTCTTCGCCGTTAATCAACTTCAAAATGTTGTCGTTGAACAGGTCTATATCCAAAGCATTGATGTCTTCAAAGTCCTTCTCGCCGAATTCGTCAACAGGAATTTGGTCTCTATCCTTATAGTACATGTCGAGTGAGATTCTCAACGGTTTGATGCCGCGCGACATAAGCTCGACGCGCAGACGGTTGGAGAAGGTTGTTTTGCCCGAGCTGGACGGTCCGGCAATACATATCAGGCGAATATTCTCAATGTCATTGGCAATTCTCTCGCCGAGCTCTGCCAACATGTCGTTGTGCAACGTCTCGTTCATGTTGATGAAGTCTACGTAAGCGTCCTCTTTGGCGTGGTCGTTCATCTTGGATATAATGTCGGCTTCGCATGTATTCGCCCATCTGTATGCGCGCTTCAATACCTTGCTAAACGTCGGCTCATCCTTGAACTCGGGAATTTGTCCGTTTGCCTCGTAACGAGGATACTGCACAATAATGTGTCCGTCGTAGGGGAACATTTTGTACTGAGACAGGTAGCCGGTAGAAGGTACCATATAGCCGTACATATAGTTGAGATAGTCGCCGCAAGCATAGAAATGGCAGGTTTTCTCGGGGCGGTATTGCAATGCGTCAGCCTTGTCCTTTTGCCCAACCTTGACGAAATAGTTATAAGCGTCCTCTTTACTCATGGTAGTGCGTGTAAAGGGAAGGTCAAGCTTGATTAAACGGTCAATTTCCTCCTTTACTGCCGCAATCATCTTCATATCTACGTTGATTTTCGGGTCGACCACCGCGACAAGCAACGAACGCGAAATTGCATAGCTAATCTTTATCTGATAGTCGGGATAAACGTTGTGGAAAGCCATCGCCAACAGATATCTGAAACTCGTCTCGTACACTTTGATTGCGTCGGGCGCTTTAAGGTCGAGCAGTTCTACGTCAGCGTCGAAAAACAACTCGTACGTAAGCTCGCGAAGTCTGTTGTTGACCTTGGCAGCCATGTATTTCTTTTGTGACCTTTTGTCGATTAGGCTAAGAATGGGAGTTTTTTCCGAAAGCTCGTGCTTCTTGCCTGCAATGTTGATTGTGAACATAATTTGTCTCCTTATATATTAACTAATTCTACTAGAAGTTTAGTAAAGGTATTATACATTATTTGAGATAAATGTCAATACCAAAACGGAAATTTGATGGTTAAAATTTTCTTTATAGCCGCATAAAAATTGGCTATGCACACGCCTATTTACATGTTACAAACATATTTTTGAATTGATTATTTTGTAAAACACAAAAAATGCAGGAATGGGATGAGAATTCCTGCTTTTTCAACTAAAATTATCGTTAGGATAAGAAATCAATCAAACTCGTATGCGGCAGGAACGTGATTGTTGAATTACCGGCGTCCACACCGCTCATTCCCTTGCTTAACGCGTTTCTGCCAATTTCGCCAACGTGTTCAAACACCACTTGCGCAAATGCCGCAATACCATCGATAAATGTTTGAGTAGTCTGCGGCTCGCCGTCCTTGTCGTTGTACAACGCAATGAGCAAGGCGTCCAAAACAAGTCGGCTCGTTGCGGCATTTTTGCCGTTGACAGACAAGCTACCATCACTCAACAGCAATTTTCCTGCGCCACTTACGCCAAGAGTATAGTTGAGCGTGACGTAGATGCGGTTCTGCAATTCGCCGAATAGAGGAATCTGTACGCCCTCCACAAACTGCGAAATATCGAGAGATAATAATACCTCAAAAGTGGCGTTATTGCCCTTCGAAACCAATTTTGCCTGCTCTACAGTGACGTCGTAGGTTTCGAGACAATTCAGAATATCTTTTATCGCGCGGCTACCGAGAAATTCCAACACCTCTGCGCTGGTGGAGAGCAATGCGTCGTCGGGAGCCTGTTTGACAGTTTTGTTGAGTAAAACCGCCAGCTGTTTGTCAGTAAAAGTCAGAGCTTTGCCCTCTACAAAAACCGCTCGCTTGTAAATCAGACTACTGTACTGAATTCGCCCAAACTGATTGACAGAACTTGCGACGAATTTCGCGTCGGTCGCCGTAGCGTCGTCGTTAGTTGGAGCATTATTCACAAGATGTGAATTGTCGGCAAAAAGAGACTTGAATACAGGAAACAGCTGACCTATGGTCGCGTTCTCCAGCTTCAAATCAGCAACGGTCCTTTCGTTGAGCACGACCTTGTCTGCCAATCCCAAACTTTTTAGCGGAAGGCAAAGAATCAGCGTAATTATCACTGCCAAAATCGCCAAAATTGTGGCGAAAATGCATAATGGGGTGAGAAAAACGCATTTTTTGTGAGTTTTTGAGCTATTAGCCATATTTGTTACTAAACTTTGCTTGGGGTGGGAAAAGTGCGACCGAAGGTCTCTACGCGCACGCTTTGCATAACTTGCGGTTCGTAGGGTTTGTCGCTGTGATCGGTGTACTCATCGGCAATCTCGTCTACCACTTCTATGCCTTCGATTACCTCGCCGAAAGCCGCATAAGCGCCGTCAAGGTGAGGAGCGTCTGCGTGCATGATAAAGAATTGACTGCCGGCGCTATTGGGATTCATTGCGCGCGCCATAGATATTACGCCACGAGTGTGCTTCAAGGTATTGTTAAAGCCGTTTTGCTTGAACTCACCTGCAATGCAGTAGCCCGGTCCGCCTATGCCAATTCCCTTGGGGCAACCGCCCTGAATCATGAAGCCGCGAATAACCCTGTGAAAAATCAATCCGTCGTAAAAGCCTTTGTTTGCCAGACTTATAAAGTTATTAACGGTATTGGGCGCTACGTCGGGATAGAGCTCGATTTGGATTTGCTTGCCATTTTTCATTGTGATTGTTACAATTGGATTTTTCATAATGATATTTCCTCAAAAATTTCAATTAATACACGAATTGCGGATCTACGTCGCTATTTTCGCGCGTGGTCGGCACCTAAATTATCCATTCGCCGTCGCGGAACAGCGGCACTACGTTGCCGTCGTAGTCGATGCCGTCAATATCTATGTCTTTCGTGCCAACCATAAAGTCTACGTGTTGAATACTGCTGTTCATGCCACGCTCTTTCAGTTGCTTGGGTGTCAAAGCGTTGCCGTCCTTGACGGTTGTTGGGTAGCTCGCTCCGAACGCGAGGTGACAGCTGGCGTTTTCGTCGAAAAGCGTATTGAAGAACAGTACGCCGCTTTCGGCAATGGGGGAATTTTTACCAATCAAGGCAATCTCGCCGAGCGACAGCACGCCCTCGTCGGCAGAAAGTATACCCTTCAAAGCGTCGTAACCGACTTCCGCCTTGTAGTCCACCACTTTGCCGTCCTTGAAGGTGATAGAGAAATTGTCTATCACGTTGCCGTTGTTGACGAGTGGCAAAGCGTTGACAACCGTACCGTTGATTTTGCGATTGTGGGGAGCGGTGAAAATCTCTTCCGTGGGCATATTGGCGGTAAATGGTACGCCGTCCTGTCCCTCTTCCTCTGCCGCAATCCAAACGTGGTCAGTTGCCAATCCAACTGTCAAGTCGGTGCCACTTTTATTTGTCATGTGAATGTACTCGAAATTGTGCGCGTTCAGAAATGCCGCTCTGCGGTGTAACGTCGCGATATGTTGACGCCAAGCCTCGGTTGGGTTGTCGGCGTCAAGACGCATAATATGCCCTATTGCGTCCCACATTTTGTCGACCGCTTGCTCTGGGTCGAGGTCGGGAAATACTTGACTAGCCCACGCGCGGGTGGGAATAGATACTATCGTCCACCGCAGATAATTAGACATAGTGGCTTGGCGACGGTCCTTGTCAGCCTTGAGCCTTGCAACCTCGGCTGCCGCAACCTTGTCGGGGTCGCAACCCTTCAATTTGTTGGGGTCCTCGGTGGAAATGGCAATCAGACACACCTTGTTTTTTATAAAATATTTGTTTTGCGCACGCAGACTAATGTCGGGGACTTCGCAAAGAGAATCGATGTCGGCGTTGAGCATATTGATACGGTCCAATACCTCGTCGCGCCACTGAATATGTACGCGCTTTGCGCCGAATTCGTAGGCTTTCTCTGCAATCAGGTGGGCAAAGTCCTTGCATTGCACGTCGCAACGAATGACCACCTCTTGTCCCTTTTGCATATTTGCGCCGACGCGAACCGCCAGCTCGGCAAAGTTTTCCATTTGTTTTTGAGTTAACATAATACTTGCTCCTTTGCGCATATCTGCGTAGATTGTCAATGTAATTATTATATAAAAATTGACTGATAAAGTCAATAAAATCTCGTCGGAACCTCGCCGGCGTAATGGCGGTATTTTACGCGCAAAAAAAGGACTTGGCAGCAACACCAAGTCCCAAATTTTATCTAGTTATGCGAGCTATCTGTTTGCAAAGAACTCAACAATAGCTTGGTACAGTTCTTGTTGGAAGGGTCCGCTAAGTCCTGCCCAGTTGAGAATTTGCTCATAAGTTACATCGTCTTTGAGATATCTGTCAACGTACTCATTACCTTCTTCGTCGATGTAAATGTCTTCATTCATAAAGGCATCATTTGACGAGAACGTGAACAGCTTGAGGTAGCTTGCGCGAGCGGCGTCGAGTCCGTCATTGCCTGCTTTTGCATACAGCTCGAGGCAGGGCAATGCGCTCATTGCGTAAGAAATGTAGTAAGCTGCATTGTTAAATGTGACGTACATCCAGTAGCTGGTGTTGAACCAATCGCCGATTTCAGCCCAGTAGGACTCCAGAATCAACTCGTAAAGCGTTGCGTAGTCGATAACTTCTCTGCCGTCGCTAAGCTCTACCGTGGCGATAGCCTTGCCGTTAAACTCGGTTGCGCCTGTGTAAACGAGATACTCGAATTCGTCAACGGCTGTGGAAAGAATGATAGAACCGAGCATATTGATGAGCTGTCCCAACTCTAAGATTTCAAAGCCTTCATCTGCTCCTTCTGGCATATTTGCGTATAGCCATGCAAGGAAAAGCATTTCATTGCCCTGAGATTGGGTCTCGTCGTGGTCCATAGGAACGCTCAGTAGGTCGTTATGTACGAATTGATAGTAGTGACCGAATTCGTGAATGAAGGTGAATGCATCGAGATAACTGGAATCACCGCCGAATACCAAAATAGGTGTGCCTGTTTGATATATGTACCAAGTGTACGCAGTAATATTGGTGTTGTTGCCTAAGAATGCCGTTCCTTCTTTGAACAGATTTTGCAAGGCGCCGTAGAAGTCAACCGTATTGTCACCTTCACTCAGGAAAGTGAAGTAATCGGCAACGCTTTGGCGGCTGTTAAGTATTATTTGCAAGGTGTCGTCATCATCCAAATATCTGTTGGGATTGCCCCACACCGCGTTGATAGCATATTGATAGTAGTAATTTTCGCCAACCTTCGACGTCCAACCGTGAGCTTGATAATTCGCGTACCACGCGTCATAAGCTTCGGCAACATCGGCGACGATGGGTCCAATGTATTCCTTGACCAATTCGCGCATGGCTGCAACGTCTGCGGGAGAGTAATCTCTTTCATAAATTCTTTCGTAAGCGTACTCCATGTAGTTGTCGTAACCCGCGGTTACAGCAATGCTATTGTTGGCAACTACAAGTTGGCTGTACAGGTCAAATAATTGGAGACGTTGTTTTTTGGTAATTCTAGTACCGATTGAAGCCAACAGATCTTCGTACGCGTCGAGTATGTCGTCTACGGCATTTCGGTTATCTTCGTCGTAGCTGTCTGCCAAGCTGAGAACGTATTCGATATACTCCGCGTCCCAACCTGTATCTTCCCAAAATTGATCGCCGAATCTAGATTCGTTAACCAGCTTGAACAGTCCGTAGTATCTTGCAATAGTCGTATAATAGTATGAGGTAAGCGACGACAACTCAGCACGTGATTCTGCGCTGTATTCGATGTCATTGAGAATGCGAGCGAACTGATACTGCGCTTGAATATAGCCGACAGCGTCGTCATACTCTTCGAATAATTCAACAAATCCATCGTAATCGTATTGGCTGTTCTTACCGTCAAGAATAGCTTGCAGAGTTTCGTACAAAATGTCGATTTCTTCTTGCTTTTTGTCGTCAAAGTCGTAGATGAACTCCGTTTCAAACGGGTCGCTGCCTGTCAACTTGCCATACGTTCCGCAGTTGTTGGCGCATAGAACGTAAGTGTAGTAATTGCCGTGGTCGAAGTCATGTCCCCAGGCGGGTTCGGTCTCCGCGTGACCGCTCAGATACTCGCCGCAACGGGAGCAAACGGTTCCTGCCGAATAAGCCGCCTCAGTGCAACTAGCCTCTGTTGCAGGCGCGGCAACTTCGACGTGATCGAGCGCAGGGATAACTTCCTGTTCCTCGATTACAGTGCCACAGTTCAGACATTTGCGACCGCTAGAAAGTCCTGTTTCCGTGCAGGTGGGCTCTGTTCCTTTGACTGTCATCAATGATTTGTGCTCAACAACGCTTAGCAAAGCATCGCCAGTCAGCAGCTCGCCGCAAATCGAACATTCTGCACCGACAGTAAAATCAACGTTTGCGCACGTCTCGCGAGAGCCGTCTTCAGTCAAAATTTGGTGCTCGCCCAACGCTTCGATGGGTTGTGTTTCCTGTTTTTTACAAATTGTACAAGTACGGGATTGTTCGCCATCTTCCGTACAAGTAGCCGGCGTGGTTTCTTCCCACTCGCCCCAGTTGTGATTGCAGGTGTCCTGATCAACTGTGCAGGCAACCAACGCAAAACTTGCAACCAGCAATGCGATAGAGAGCAATATTATTGCAAACCTTTTCATAAACTTCTCCTTACTTATTAAAATTACTATTTATTTTAGTACTGAATACCTAATTAGTCAACTTTATAAAACTCGTAAATGCTATTTTTTTCAGTATAATAGCAAAAATTAAAGCTGTTCCGCTACTGCTATACGTTACACGCGAGGAACACAAAAGGCTCGGCAGTAATTGCCAAGCCATGTCTTATGAAGAATAGGTAACGTAAAACGTATTTTTTTGTCCGCTAAATTGCAATTTAGTTATTTTAGATTTTTGAGTTTTTTAGATTGTCTTACTAATACGGTGGTTAGGCTAATTTAATTGCGTAGCCAGAGTAAAAATTTGCCCCGATATTCGAGATGTTGCTCTCGTCGTATTTCGAATTCGCAGTCACAAGTTTTAGGGAAAATGTATCGGCATACTTAGAATCGCAGTCGGCAAGCAAATAAAAAGTCAGCGTAGTACCGTTGTTATTCACCGTCGCCTCGGGCAATTTGATTACATGCGTGTAAACAGTCCAATGCTGCGTAATTCCCCACGATGTCGATTCATGACTTTCTTCGCGGCGGCCCAAATACTCCATTTGTGTACCCTCGGTGCTATAATCTTTTAACGCGTCATAGTTACTATTCACATCAGAAACACTCAACGCATACGAAAGGTCATCGTTTACGGTAAAACTTACCGTATAATTTCCGCCGTTGTAACTCGGATTACCTACAAAATTTTGTTGCGTTTTCAAATAGGTAAATACTTTTGCGCCGTCCACGCCACAGCCCGTAAGCGCAAGCAATACGCATAAAAAAAGTGCAATAACCATACCGCAAATTTTTTTCATAACGAACCTCCATGAATGCTAGTTCTGTTTATGAGGCGATAATCTCTAAATTAGTGTTTATCGTATTAATAATTATAGCGTACTGAAAGAAAATATGCAAGTTGAAACTGTCGAAATAACAATTAGACGTGCACTTGGCTATTATACAAGTCGCCTCGCTACGCTCGGCGTGCGAGGAACGAAGTGACGACCCACAGATTTTGCGAAGCAAAACGCGTCCTAGTGACACGTAGAGTCACGTGAGCAACATAAAAAAGGCTCGGCAGATATTGCCAAGCCATGTTTGGTGGAGCAGTCGTAACGTAAAACGAATAATTTGGTGCGTATGCTTAGCTTTATACAAGTAACGAAAATTAAAATCTATTTCGAATTGCGTGGCTCAACAAAAATACCCATTGCTGCAAGAGTAGGATATAGCATATTTTGTATTACTAGTACCTCTTGTGGTGGCAATTTGCGTGCGGCTTTGAGTGCCTCATCCAAATGATTTAAGAAATCCATTATATTTCCATAATATGCACTATGCGACATTGCATATTTTACTAATATTTCTTTTATAAGTTTGTAATTTTCTTCTGTCATAATATTTTCCATTTTTTACAAGACCTCAACGAACATCTTTGAGGTCTTGTGTAAAATTATATTGCAAGTTGATTATTAACAATTTTATAGAGTATCGAAATAGTCGCTATCTAAGCGTTTAATTGTAATCGTTTTTTCTACGGACACGCCAACATTGTATTCATACATTAAGTCTACGAGTTTTTCGCCATTTATTAAAACGACGGAATTACCATTATTTCGATTAACTGCTTCTACTGCCTGTTTTGTGAAATCAGATGTTGTAATAAAAATGCCTTTTCTTGCACCTTTTAACTGCAACGCCCCAAAGAACTGTTGGATTGTGGGGTGTCCGACCAAATTATCACGGTTATAGCGTTTGGCTTGGATATAAATCGTATCTAATCCGAGTTTATCTTCTTTAACTAAGCCGTCAATGCCTTCATCGCCAGATTTCTTGGTGGCTTTGCCAGCGTCTGCAATATTTCCGCCGTACCCCATTGCAACTATTAAATTGACAACCAACTGTTCAAAGGCATAGGGAGATTGCTCTAAAATTTTATTAAGCAAATCATCACAGACACTCTTTTTGAGTATTTCATTGCCTTCAAGTATCTTTTCCAGTGGAGTTTTTTCGTCCTCTGATTGTTCTCTACTTTTACGATTTTGCTTGTTATCTAAATTTTGAAATTCGACAAATTTAGGGTATCTCCGCAAATATGTTGTGTTCAAATTGGTTACATTTTCTTTTATAATTTTTTTACCTTCATCAGTAATTGTATAATTTGACCTTGAAGGACTAGCGATTAGTCCTGCTTTTTTCAGATAAGTCAATGCCCAGCCAATGCGATTTATGTATGTTGGTTGAGTTTGAGAAGGCAACGTGTCTTCCATTTGTTCTGCTGTTAAGTGCATAGCAATTGCAACGTCTTGATAAATTTCTCTCTTTTGCCACATTTTGCCGTCTGAAAGCAATTTTACTATTGGCAACATAAACTCTTGATAACTTGGAACTATCATTTGTTTTCTCCCTTTATTAATAAATATAATAGCATAGAACAGTTGATTTCACAACATTTTTATTCACAAAAAAACACTTGACATTCATTACTAATTTGATTATAAAACAATTATGAAAATACAAGGACATTCTAATAGCCACATTCAATTACCTAAATCCGTGTTGGCAAGTTTTTCAACAACGGAAGTAACACTCAATGATTGTGGCAAACCATTAAAAAGCCAATTTGTATACAAAATGACTCTCGATGGCATTATCACAAAAGAAAATATCAAAAAGACAAACACTGAATTCGGTTATTATGAAGATATCATAGAGCAATATTTGAATACAGTGGAAACAAATTTTGGTGAAACAAAAAAGAAAATAATCGACTCCGCGAAAAACAATGAAATAGAATTAAAACTAACAGATATAGATGCTGTAAAAAAATATTGCATATTCTGTTTATTGCGTTCGCCACAATTTGTAGCAGAAGTAAAAGGTAATTCTATAATGATGGATGCCTTAGAAAATGCTCCTCAAAACGCAGTAATATATTCTTATTTGCAAAATCCAAAAGAAGTTGACGAACAATTTGAAAACTACACCAATATTACCTTTATAAGAAATGAATCCAAAATTAATTTCATTCTGCCACAATTAGGAGCGATAGGTATTAAAGATGATTCTAAACGAGAATTTATACTGCCTATTACACCAACATTGGCAATTATGTTGACAGATAGAGAAACTATCGTTTCAGGCACTTTTTATATAGGTAAAATCGATGAAACCAATGTCGACAATCTGAATAAATTGGCAATCTATGAGGAAAATAAAAATAATAATGAGGCAATTTATGCACAAAACAAAGAAGATTTACTGCGTTATTTACCATTTCTTCACATGTTAAATTAACATAATAAAATTTACTTATCTTATACTTACACTTTATGATTTGATAGTAATACGTGCGCTTGTCTTGATACAAGCACAACGTCAAATGGCAATTAGATGTGCGCTAGGCTATATACAAGTGGGCAAAAAAATAACCTAAAACTGTTCCCTAACAAAAGGGGTTCGTTTTAGGTTACCATTGGTGGAGATAATGAGACTCGAACTCACGACTTCCACGTTGCGAACGTGACACTCTACCAACTGAGTTATATCCCC
>JAFLVL010000027.1 GCA_022508325.1 Clostridiales bacterium
AAATGGCTAGGGTAGCAGGATTCGAACCTGCGGGTGACGGAGTCAGAATCCGTTGCCTTACCGCTTGGCGATACCCCAATATTAACGTATACAGTATATAACTTTTTTCATTGATTGTCAAATGCTTTTGAGCATTGAAAATAAGTATTTTGATTTGCATAGAAAGCATTCGAAAACGGTAATATTTTGTTACAATGAAATAGTTCGATACAATGAAAATAAAAAAGTATTACTTACAGCAATTCTGACTTCAACCAACGTATTCACACCATAAAATAATTCACCCCATATCGCGATTTTTGCGACATGGGGTGAGAAAAATGCTATTATTTATACAATTTTGATATTTCGTCGAGGTAGGCTTTACGCTTACCATAATTGCGCATGGTGCAATCGCGCTCAAAGTCTTCTAGGGCTTTCTTCTGACTGCGGGTGACACCCTTGGGCACTTCTACATCTATCGTTACGAAAAGGTCTCCTGTCGCTCCGCGCGCTGTGTGAATACCTTTGTTGCGGAAACGAAGTGTCTCGCCGTTAGCTGTACCTTCGGCAAGATTGTGAATAAATACGCCGTCGGGAGCAGGTATCTCAATCTGCCCGCCACATACTGCCGTAGAAAAGCTGACAGGAACCGTCACGTACAAATTGAGATTGTCGCGCTTAAATACCTTACTCGGCTTGATGGAGATTACCAATAGCAAATTGCCGTTGCGACCGGAGCGACCTTTAGGCGCGTTGCCCTCTCCTGCAAGAGACAAAACTGCACCGTTTTCCACGCCGGCAGGAATAGACACGTTGATAATCTTATTCTTATTGATTACCCCTCTGCCACCGCACGCCTTGCAGTTCTCCGTAATGATATGTCCTGAACCGTGGCATTTGTCGCACGCGCCGATAGAAACTTGCTGACCGAAAATGGTATTCTGCACACGTCGAACTTGACCGCTTCCGCCGCATTTATCGCAGACCTTGTAGTGCTCGTCGTCCTTTGCGCCTGTGCCGCCACAGGTTGCGCATCTCTCCACCCGCGTAAAGCTGATAGGCTTCTTGCAACCGAGAATAGACTCCATAAACGTGAGTTCGACGGTGTAGGTTATGTCACTTCCGACGGAATTTTGCTGTTGGGCGCGCCTGCGAGACGAACCGCCACCAAAACTAAACATATCGGTGAACATATCGAAAATGTCATCGAATCCGGTTGCTGTAAAACCTCCGCCACCTCTGAACGCATTGTAACCGCCACCGTCCATATCCATCTCGCCGCGGTCGTACTTTGCGCGCTTTTCCGCGTCGCCCACTACCGAATACGCCTCGTTCACTTCCTTAAACTTTTCGGCAGCGGCAGTATCCCCCGGATGCAAATCGGGGTGATACTGCTTGGCTAACTTGCGGTAGGCGGATTTTATCTCGTCTTGCGAGGCATTTTTGTCCACGCCGAGAACTTTGTAATAATCTTTTACTGGCATTAGTGTTACTTCTTATCCTCGTCGTGTACGTCGTACTTAACTTCGCTGCCGTCTGCTTGCTCTGCGCTATTTGCCTGAGCTTGTTGATAGAACTTTTGGAAAATCGTAGCCGAGCTTTGAGCTATACGGTCGGTTTCTGCCTTCAATTCTTCAGTAGTTACGCCTTGCTTTTCCAAAACTTCCTTACCCTTCTTGATTTCTTCTTCAAGCTTTGCCTTGTCTTGCGCGTCAAGCTTGTCGCCGCTTTCACGAATGAACTGTTCGAGCGACAGTATCATTTGGTCAAGACCGTTGCGCGCCTCTACTGCTTCGCGACGTTTCTTATCTTCTTCTGCGTACTTTTCTGCGTCTTTGACAGCCTTATCGATATCAGCTTCGGACAGATTGGTCGATGATGTGATGGTTACGGATTGTTCCTTTTGCGTTCCAAGATCCTTTGCAGTTACATGCACGATGCCGTTGGCGTCAATGTCGAATTTAACTTCGATTTGAGGAATGCCTCTTGGCGCGGGAGCAATGCCGCTCAGTTGGAAACGTCCGAGAGTTTTGTTGTCGGCCGCCATCTCGCGCTCGCCTTGCAGAACGTGAATGTCAACGCTGGTCTGATTGTCGGCTGCCGTGGAGAACACCTGTGATTTACTTGTGGGGATGGTCGTGTTGCGTTCGATGAGTTTTGCCATAACGCCGCCCAGAACCTCGATACCGAGTGATAACGGAGTTACGTCAAGCAAAAGAACGTCTTTAACCTCGCCGCCGAGCACGCCGCCCTGAATAGCCGCGCCGATAGCAACACATTCGTCGGGGTTGATTCCCTTATACGGCTCTTTGCCACAATAATTCTTAACTGCTTCTACAACAGCGGGAATACGAGTGGAGCCGCCAACCAAAATAACGCGGTTGAGGTCATTATTTGTCACGCCTGCGTCGCTCATTGCGCGCTTCATGGGGTCGATGGTCTTCTTGATAATGCCGTCGATAAGGCTTTCGAACTTAGCGCGGGTGATTTCTACCTCAAGGTGCTTGGGACCTGTTGCGTCAGCTGTAATGAAGGGCAGAGATACCGTCGTTTTGAGAGTGGACGAAAGCTCGATTTTTGCCTTTTCCGCCGCTTCCTTCAAGCGTTGCACTGCCTGCTTGTCTTGCGAAAGGTCGATACCGTTGGACTTTTTGAATTCTGCAACCAAATAATCCATTATGATTTGGTCAATGTCGTCGCCGCCCAAACGGTTGTTGCCGTTGGTTGCAAGTACTTCGAATACGCCGTCGCCGATTTCTAGAATTGAAACGTCGAACGTGCCGCCGCCAAGGTCGTAGATGAGAATTTTTTGGTTTTTGTTCTCACCCTTATCAAGTCCGTAAGCAAGTGCTGCCGCCGTAGGCTCGTTGATGATACGCAGAACCTCAAGACCTGCGATTTTGCCTGCATCTTTGGTCGCTTGACGTTGCGCGTCGGAGAAATACGCGGGAACGGTGATTACCGCTTGCGTTACCTTCTCACCGAGGTACGCTTCTGCGTCAGCCTTGAGCTTAGCAAGAATGATTGAAGAAATTTCTTGCGGCGAATATTTTTTGCCGTCAATATTTACCGTATAGTCGGTGCCCATTTCGCGTTTGATAGACAACACCGTTCTGTCGCCGTTGACGACTGCTTGGCGCTTAGCAACCTGTCCTACAAGACGCTCGCCGTCCTTAGTGAAACCTACGATAGAAGGTGTAGTTCTGTTACCCTCTGCGTTGGTGATTACGACGGGTTCTCCGCCTTCCAAAACTGCTACGCAGCTGTTAGTTGTTCCAAGGTCGATTCCGATAATTTTTCCCATAATTTATGTCTCCTTTTTTCATACAGTTTTTAGATTTGTTGTTGTATTTTTTCTACCCCATGTGAGGTATTTCTTATAATAATATTGGCGTTTTTCTAACCCCATGTTGCGTTTTGCGATTTGCTATCAATATTATTAGAGGCAACCTATTATGCAGGCGAGGGTGTTCGGTTGAAAGTTTTCTGCAGGACGCGTCCTTGTCCTTTGCGCCCGAAGCCTTTTTTCAAGCGAATACCCGAGCCGCTACGCGCCGACTATTACCTCTGCGTAACGCAACACTTTGTCGCCCATGATGTAGCCCTTTTTGTAAACTTCAACTACGAGATCTCGTTTGTCTTCGCCGTAATTGAGTTTAGATAAAGCATTCATCTTCATTGGGTCAAATGGCTGATTCAGCACGTCCATTTCCTCTACGCTGTTGTCCTTCAAAATGCCAAGTAACTGTTGATACACCATGTTGAATGCTTTGAGATTGTCGCCATCGAGGTGTTTGCTAGCTAGCTCGAACGTGTCACACACAGCTAACAAATGTACTAGCACCGCTTGTGCGCCTTCCAGCTTCGCCTGTTCTCCGTTGAACTTCATGCGGCGCTTGTAGCTCTCAAAGTCGTTTTTCATTGCTACAAGCTGATTGAGGTAGGTGTCCGACTTGTCGGCAGAGCTTTGCAGTCTGTCACAGGTCTTTTTAATTTTCTTGTTTTCCTCCGTCAATCGCTCCACTTCGCCGATTAGCTTTTCGTTTTCTTCAGTCAATGCCTTTTCCAGATCGGTCTGTGTTGCGGCTGTCTCGTGATTTACTTCTTCCGTTTTAGCCTCAGGTTTTGTTTGAGATTTCTTTTGAGCCATATTTCGTTTACACCCCTTTATTACCAACTAGGTCGATTAGTATTGAGCTTATTTTGTCTAGGACGGACAGTACCTTTTTGTAGTTCATTCGAACAGGTCCTATGACGCCTATCGCGCTACTCACGTTGTCGCCAAGGTTAACGCGAGTAGTCACCACTGCGCAACCCTCCGGCGCGTGTTCTGCGCTGCCAATCTTGACAGTCACACTACCGTCCGCACCGCCGTCATCGGTTAAGATTTCGGCAATCTGAACCTTGTCCTCCATTTGTGTCAAGAACTTTTGCGCGTTCACCACGTCATGTTCAAATATCTTGTTCTCGCCGTACATTTCAACGTCCATACCGTTTAATAGCGATACCTTCTTCAACACGTCGATAATCTTTTTGAATAAAGAATTGTATTGCGAAAATTCGTCGTTAACAAGCGCAAACGGATAGTTGAAATTGATGAATTCCGATACGTGCTTGCCGCAGAAAATCTTGTTGAGCCAACGCTGAGCCTGTGCTATCATATTCTCGTCAAAGTCGTCGGGCAAATCCACCATGCCGTCTTTTAGCACGCGAGAGTCGGTTACAATGACAACTAGTAGCTTGCCGTTAGACAGGTCGAGCAGCTTTATCGCCGTGATTGTGTCCGACATATCCTCTTTGACCACCACCGAGGTGTAATGAGTGAGTTCGGACAAAATTCTCGTCACTGCCGTCATCACGTCCTCAATTGAGCCGATTTTACGCGCAAAATACTGCTCTATTAGCTCGGCTTCTGCACTGGTCAAGTCGCTCTCGGACAGCAATTCGTTGACGTAAAAACGAAACGCCTTTTCAGACGGTATGCGCCCTGCAGATACGTGAGGTTGCACGAGATAACCCATGCTCTCTAGCGTTGACAGCTCGTTGCGAATGGTTGCAGAGGAGCAATCCGTCAAGTAATCTTGCTGGATGTCCTTGCTCGATACCGGCTCTGCTTTGTCGATATAACTGTCCACCACCGCGCACAGTATTTTTTTCTTTCTCTCGGATAACATGTTCCTCGCCTCTTGTCAACTAAAAACATTGAGTGTTAGCACTCAACACGTTAGACTGCTAATTTCTGCTTCTAATATATCACTATATGCCCGAGTTGTCAATAGAATATACAGATTTTTTTGCAAATTTTCCGACCACACGCGAGGCGGGGCTTGAACGCAGTCGCTATGCTTTGTGCTAGCAAGCCTAATTTCACCTCGGTCGGACTTGGGAGTTGCGTAGGACACCTACGCGAATTATTGAAAGCTTTCGCTGGGGAGTGTACCGCCCCAGCATCCCCCACAAGGCCGCAAAGGTTCGGTACACGCCCTAACTTTGCGGAATTTAATCTGAAATTTTTTCCGACCACACGCGAGGCGAGCAGGTTCGTGCACCAAATTCTTGTCTTATATTGTAATTTGTGATAAAATAAATTATAAGTAAAGAAAAACTGAGGAAAAAAATGTTTGAAAAGCTGACGATTGAGAAATATAACGAAGTTTTGTCGAGTAAAGCGCCGACACCCGGCGGCGGGAGCGCGCTGGCGACGGTCGGAGCGATTGCCTGCTCTTTGGTGGAAATGGCAATCAACGTGACGGTTGCAAAGTTGACCTCGGACAACGAATACTACGACTATCTTCAAAGCGAGTCCAAAATTGTTAATCGCGCCAAATCAGCTCTTTACAGATTGTCCAATGACGACGCGGCGGCTTTTGAACAGATAATAGCGGCAAGGAAACTGCCCAAAATGACGGAAGATGAGGCAAAACACCGCGAAATCGCACTGCAAAAGGCATATCATAACGCCGCACTCGTGCCACTTGACGTAATGAGAGTATGTAGTGATTTACTGACGAGAAGTGAGCTTAGAATACTGCCCCACCTAAGCAAATACGTCTCCAGCGACTGCGTGATAGCCATTGACTTATTCAAGACGATAATACGCAACAGTAGCCACAACGTCTACGCCAACACCACCTATATCACCTCGCCCGAGCTTAAAGCTTTGCTCGAAAGGCAGTGCGAAGAAATTTTGCAGCAAATTAAACAGTAATTTAGGAGATAGTAAAAAGATTGCTTATGAAAAAATTTTATCGTTATATTTTAGTATTCGTATGTGTTCTTTGTGCTTTATCTTGCACAGCCTGCAACGACAACAACAAAGAAACAAGTAGCGATTATATCACGGATAATGGGTATTGTGTCGTATCGTTGCCGCAAGATTACGATATTTCTTGCGATAACGACGAAGTAAGTTTCGACATAAATTTATATAACGCTAAAACCGTAAACGGTAGTCCAAAGAAAGATGGTTTTAGATATTATAAAGTGTTAAAAAATGCGCCGTTCCGCATTTTAACGCCGCTTGGTATTATTAAAAATCAAAATGAAAATAGGCAAACACTTGTATATTGGAAATTAAACGACATGTTATATAAAGACGGCGACAATTATTATTCGGCAAATACCTTTACCTGTAATAAAGATACAGAAATAACCCCCGTTTACTATGAATTTCGCCCCGTTGGAATACTGTTATATGAAGTTGGCGAAAACGATATTCCAGCCGTGCCTGATGATAAAATCTTCGACGATGAGGGAAATTTAATAGAGCAAGACGGCGTTCATTATCTTTACGGCGTCTATGATTTCGAACCCTATCAAAATTTTTGGCGCACTAATTTAACGCTGAATAAATTTGTAATAAACCGTACTTCTAAAATGGTAGCTGAAAATTACTACAAAGATTTTTATACACTGAATATTGAAATAGAAAGCGAGAACCTATTTGAAAATGGGAAAATTATTGTTGAAGCCCTCTATAAGATAGACGGACACGGATATATGACATATGGCGCACTGCACGTTGTCAGAGGCGACGATGCAAAAATGGTACGCAGTTTTGAGATTGGCGAACACGTATTAAAATATACATTTAATTAAGCGATAAATTTCAATTTAGCGCACTTTATGCTTATCAAAATACTCGCCCGTTCAGCGAGAACAAATTCCAATTTGGGGTGACAAAAAACCTAAAAACAGCGTCTTTTCGATGAAAGACGCTATTTTTTTGCAGTTATTATCTTGTAAATTTCTTCTGTAGCCAGACGCGCCTTGGCTACGGGCGCGCCGCCACGAGGGAAGCAGTAATAAAGCATTTCGTTGGTACCGATGCAGATTACGTCGCCTATCTCGTACCAAAGATAATCGGCGTAAAGACTATACGACAGCTTGGCCGGCTGTTGGTAGTCCAGACCGCCGTCTGCAATTAGGCGGAACCCATTGATATCGTGGGTCAACCGTCCGCCACCAATTCGGTACACCGCTTTGGTGTCCTTCATTACTATCACGTCCACGTCCGTATCCAGTCGGTAACTGCCGTCCTGGATCTCTTGGCGCACGCACTCTCGCTGCCAACGGTACCAATCGGGAATGTGGTCAAACTCCGTGTCGCCGTCGAGGGCTTTCATAAAGCCATTTTCGGTGAGTTCATACGTTTTGTCGCAGCTCTTGCAAGTCAGAGTTGTTCCTTTGCCAACCGTTGCGCCCTCTGCCAGGCAATGCGGACACTTGTAGAGCACGCGGTGAAGATAGTCCGCACGAAACGGCTCGTCAATCTTAATATTGTTTTCTTGTTGATAGCGGAAATTGTCGAAAGAAAACAAACGCCTGAGCTCGGCGTTTAGTTCATCCACCGACATATCCTTGATTTGCTCGGGCGAAAGAACGTATTCCATAGTAGCCGATACGTCAACCTTTCGCTGCTGCAAGCCGTTGTAAAGCGGATCGCACAAAAAGTCGCCGTAGGTGGTTACCATGACCACAGGCACGCCAAATAGCTTCAAGCACTTGCTCAGTCCCTCGGGCAAGGTCGTCGCCGTGCCGTCGAAGGAATAGCTCGCTTCGGGAAACATAAGAACGGAAGTTTTGAGCGTGTCGAAACAGTAAACCATACGTCGAACAAGCGTCACGTCCGTCACGAATTTCGTGGTGGGAATGCAGCCGAGCGTACGCAGCAGCCACCTCTGCCCAACGAAGGCATCAGAGGTCGTGACTATGCTGAAGCGCTGAGGAATAATCCTTTCGGCAATCTTCAAATCCAGAAAACTGCTGTGATTCATAAGGTACAAGCACGGTTGCTTTTTGTCGAGAGCTTCCATGCCTTTCGACATATATTTGAAATGCACTTTGCGTAGCTCGCCGGACGAGATGACGTTTATCAGCGCGCGAAAAAATCTGCTTGCGCGCCGCGGCGTAAAGGGCTTTTCTTTGGGGAGAGCCATGACCTCATTATACGACAAATTATTTACTTTTATTTTCACTGTTGCTGTTTTTCCTTTGTTATTAGTATACAGTTTTGAGCTGATTTTATTTTGTTAGCCTTGATGTAATTTATCAGAAAAACCTTGCCCCATATTACTAAAAAATGCAACATGGGGTGGAAAAACTCTCAATTCAACTATTTTCATTCGACAAATTTCGCAAATTTAGATTAGGCTTCTTCTGCTACTTCTTCTTTATTCTCATGCTCTACTTCCTGCACGTCGGCGTTGATTTCCGCAAGCTTTTCTTGACGGAATTTTTTGTTCTCGCGTTGCACGAAATAGGTGGGAATAAACATCAGCAACGCTACTACTGCCGCGAACAGGAATAGCTCGAATGGGTAAACATGACTTACAACCTGTTGTCCCGTAGTTTGGTCCATGTACGGCAACTGATAACCGCTATTTTCAGGAATAGGAAAATAACCATTTCCCGGCGATACGCCAAATTGCTCAACTATCGGACCAAAACCGTTGATAATTAGCGGGCAGAAAATACTGGCGATAATCATGGGTAACATCACAAAAATAACAATTCTTACCCCCTGGAAGCATCCTGCCTTTTCCGACGGAGTGTAGTCGCGCGCGGTGGCGTTGAACAGTCCAGCTGCAAGCAAAGACGCACTTTCCACAAGCGTGCCACCGAGTATAAACAAAACGTAGGTTGCCGCCATGTTGTTATTGACGAATTTGATTAGGTAGACGAGCAGTCCTCCCACTACGCCTGCCGCCGCTACTGGATAGAAAAACTTATCTTTGCCAAATTTATCCATTAGCTTGCCGCCCACTACTGCCATTGCCGCAGACAGCAAAATTACGGCAGCCAACGGCAAAACAAAGCCTTCGCCAAAGCCGAGAGTGTATTGGAGAATCATTATCATGTACGGTTGCCACAACTGCATTGCAAGTCCGCTGAGCATCATTCCGATGAGGCAAATATAAATCATCTTGTGTTTTTTGATATTTTTGGGCACAAATCCGTATACAACTTCTTGCATGTATTTGCCTGAGCGGTCGGGCTTCAAATTGGGACTGTCTTTTAAGAGGAATAAGCCTAGCACGCCTGCTACTGCCGTCATGCCTCCTAATATAATGAAAAACAAATCCCAATGTCCGTTCTGCGTCAAACCGTCAAAACCAACGAATATTATCATAAGCGCAGCAACGGGCATAATAGACAAAATTACGTCCACAAAGCCACGATTAGTTATGTCGGTGACGTCTGTGACCCAGCTTGAGAACGCTGCGTCGTTAGAAAGCGAGCCGAACACCGTCATCACGCAGTCCATAATGACGAAAATTGCAACTGCCGCAACGACGCTGAGTTTGCCGAAACCGTCAAGCTCGAAAAATGCAAAACTTGCGGTGACAATACCCCAAATAATATAGCCCCAAGAAATGAAAATCTTGCGTTTACCGATTCTGTCCGACAGTACGCCGCCGAAAATCGTCACGAGCGCCGCCACTACCGCGCTTGCCGCCACAGTTGCGCTGGTTGCCCAACCGTTGGTGGTAATCTCCTTTTGAATATAGGTGGAAAAATACATATTCTCCACCATCCAGGCAAGTTGTCCCATAAGTCCGAATACGACTATCGACAGCCACACCTTTGCGCCGAGCTTATTGGACTTTTTTACTACTAAATCTGCCATAAGTTTCTCCTAAAATTGTTGAAAAATGCGATTTTTCGCACCCCATGTTGCGATTTAACAATAAAACACCTTTACAAAATGGTGTAAAGGTGTTTTAAATTTCCTATTGTTCGCAGAGAGATTCTAGCTCTGCAAGGGTGTCCTCAAATGACTTAGCGACAATCTCAAACGGTTCTTTACTCGTCAGGTCTACGCCTGCAACCTTGAGCTCCGATACAGGGTCCATAGAGCCGCCGAGGGAGAGGAATTTCTTGTAGTTCTCTACTGCGGATTCGCCGTCGCGAAGAATCTTTTCTGCGATGCACACTGCCGAAATGATACCTGTAGCGTACTTATAAACGTAGAACGCGCGATAGAAATGAGGAATACGCGCCCATTCGTACTTGATTTGGTCGTTGTGCTTGACGGAACGGCCGTAGTACATTTTGTTGAGTTCAAGATACTTTTGGCACATTACGTCGGCGGTCAAAGGTTGTCCGCTCTCTACAAGGTCGTGAGAAATTTGCTCGAACTCGGCAAACATTGCTTGACGGTACATGGTCGTACGAAGCATATCGAGGTAGTATTGCAACAAATATTTCTTCACGTTGACGTCGGTAACGGTACTAAGCAAATACTTGAGTAGAAGTACTTCGTTACAGGTGGAGGCCACTTCCGCTACAAAAATCTTGTAGTTCTCCTTAGCGAAGGGTTGCGACTTTTGGCTGTAATAAGTGTGCATGGAGTGACCCATTTCGTGCGCGATGGTGAAAATATCGTGCGTAGTTTTCTGATAATTCAAAAGCATATAGGGGTGAACTCCCGGAACGCCCATAGAGTACGCGCCGCTGCGTTTGGTCGGCGTCTCGTGAACGTCAATCCAACGGTTGTTGAAGGCAGCTTCCACCACCGCAAGATAATCCTCGCCGAGTGGGGCAAGACCTTTCTTGACAAGCTCGCACGCTTCCTCGTATTCGCAGGAAATATCGGCGTCTTCAAATATCGACACGTAAAGGTCGTACATATTGAGAGTTTTTACGCACATGAGCTTTTTGCGCAGAGCAATATAACGGTGCAACGGCTTGAAGCTCTTGTGCATGCACTTGATAAGATTGTCGTATACTTTTTTGTCAACCTGCTCGTAGAAAAGAGCCTTTTCCATCGCACTGCCGAAATTCTTCGCCTTGGCGTAGAAACAATCGGACTTGACGCTACCTTCGTAGAGTCCTGCCAAAGTGTTGATTTTCTCAATATAGGACTTATAATAGGTCTCGAAAGCCTTTTTGCGCACCTTTTGGTCCTTATGTTGCAAAAGCATGGAATAGGTGCCGTGACCGAGCTGTACCTTTTTGCCGTCAACGGTAATTTGCTCGAACTTAATGTCGCCGCTATCCAGACGGTTGAACACTTCGTGGAACTGTCCCGAGAATGCGCCAACGCCTGCGAGTAACTTCTCCTCTCTCTCGGACAAAATATGTGCTTTGCCCTTCAAGAGGTTAAGTAGCGACACGTCGTAGTCTGCAAAATCGGGATCTGCTGCCAAAGCCTTCAGTTGTGCGTCGGGCAGAGCGGAAAGCTCGGGAGATACGAAGGCCAAATCCTCGCTATATTGCGTAAGTAACGCGTAAATTCTCGAAAAACGCGCCTGAAGTGCGGGGTCTTGGCTGTCCTCGTTGTAGCTCATGCTGGCGTAGCAATAAAGTTGGTCCATTTTGAGGTCGATTTGGTCAGACAGTTTCAAAAATTCCAACAAACTGTCGCGATCGCCCAGTTTGCCTTGGAAGGCGAGCAGTTTTTTGTATTCCTGCGACATTTCGACTAGGCACTTCTCCCAATCTTCGGGGGTTGCGAATATGTCGCCAAGATTCCATTTGTATTTTTCGGGAATTTCACTGCGATTTGTGTAACTCATAATAAATCTCCTTTGTTACTTTTATAGTATTTTTAATTATATAATACATTGTTGCCCTCGTCAAGAGTGAAAAATCAAGTATTATATTAAAATACACGCTGCTAATGTACTTAAATAGAGAATCTTAGACGACACAAAGCAACCCCACGACTTATTTTGCCATGGGGTTGACCTTGGTTGAGATAATGCGAATATACTCCACTCGATTATTTGAACATATAAATGAAGAACAAAGGACCAGTATATTGCTTGTAAGATTTCATATCTTTGATTGGACAAACATTATTGATTGCTTCAATCAATCTCGCGCCCTCTGCTGATTTCCAACTTTTTCTGGGTGAGCAGAAAACAAAATAGCCTTTTTCCAATGTGCATTGTAGCCAAAGATTACCGCTACCGATTCCAAATTCCGCTGCCTTAAATTCCGAAAGGTTGATTTCGTAAACACTAGCGCTATCTTTCTTTGCTGTGCAAATCAATTTGTCGCTTGACACCTCGACTTCGTATTCCGTCCATTTGCTACCGGGCAAATAGGAATTTGCTTCACCCAAAATTAATGAAAATTTACTCATTTTTACACCTCACTTTTCTGTTGTTTTTTTAATTTTTTTAACCCCATATTAAAAAATATGTTAATTAACTTATTTGAAATCGTAGCCTAAATTGTAGTTCTCATTATTTGTTTTCAATTTTTCTCTTATAGTAAATAACAAAAATTACATTCATTACTATTCCTGCTACGATAAACGCTAAAATCATCCCGAGATTTGATGACATACTAAAACTTGAAACGTCGTCAATAAAGCGCAGTAATAATCCACTTAATACAAACATAATAAAGAACGTCGCCCCGCACAATAATCCACACAAGAAAAGTTGCTTAGGGTATTCTGTTGTCTTTTGCTTAATATAGTAGATATATAACAGCAGAAAATTTATTACTATGCCAAAAATTGGTATAAAGACTGATGCAATTAACCATTTTTTATTTATCATTGAATTCTCCGCTGTTCACAAGAATAATTTTATTTGGAGCGCCGATAGCCGTTTCGTCTTTAATGATGGCAAAACGGTCTTTGTAAACGATGACACTGACGCCCAAATCGTTAAAGGCTTTTTCGATAGCTTCATTAATGGGCAATTCTTCGCCTTCCCATGCGTTCATATAATAGCAATTCTTGTCGCCAACCATTTTCTCGACAAAGGAAAGCACATCATGCTCGGTCAATTTGTTACTTGATACGGCAACCATTTGTGAAATGACATAATCTTGAGCCCAAGATAATTTGTAAAAAGCTTGTCCTCTTTTGTGAGTTTTACTCGTAATATCTTTCAACTCAAACAAAAGGCGTTCGCGATACTGCTTTTGTATATATGTATTGATAAAAAGTGTTTCTATTTGTTCGTTCATAATTCCACCGTCGGGTTTTTGCAACAAAAAGTGTCGCACCGTAAGGCACGACACTGTAAACGTGCACCTTACCGTTGCTACACATCATTACAGTATTCTACAAAGTGAAAGTACTCTTTTGCCAATAGAAGTATTGTAATGCAAGGTAACGCTGTTTACCAAACATCAAACTTATATTGGTCCAAAAGTATATAAAAAGACCCTCGCCAAATTAAAGTAGAACTATTAAGATGTGTAACGAGATTATTGTGGCACATTTAATTGTAAAAGTCAAGGCATAATTTACAAAGTAAAAAAGCGCATATCGCGTCCTCAGTTTGTTGAAACAACATTAAAGTTAGTTTTGTTGAGGCGAGGGTGTTCGGCTTATTACGCCTCAAATTGTCTTACTGCCATATTCTTATGTAGGCTAGGGTACTCGAAGTTGGGCGCATTGCGAAGCGCTAGCGTCCCAACTTGAGTGCCCGAGCCGTACTACATAACTGTGTAGCCTTCGGTGTTCTCGATAACCTTGAACAGCTCTACCTCGTTACCAGTCTTGCTGTCGATATAGACGTAATACTCGGACTCGCCAATCATGCATTCGAATTCGTAGCACAGATAGTGCTCGTTATTTTTCTCGATAAGCACTTTGGCGACATTGGTGACTCTTAAGCCGTTGCCGACTACTGCTTGCGCGTCGTCCTGCGAGACGGAGCCGAAGTACACGTCCCAATCTCGGTGGTTCATGAGATACGCTCTAGCTTCCATACCTACGACCTCACCGGTCGCGGAATCAACCGCTACTTTAATCAGGTCGGGATACACTATCACGCCGTCGATAACAGTTGCGCAGTTGACGTAGGTAACGAAATCTTGAGTCTTACTAACCCACACACCCTTGACGTCATAGCCGAGCTTGTTGCAAAATTCTTCTGCAATCTCAATGCACTTGTCGCAACCGAGTGAACTTTCCCCCTGCGCTTCATTGTATACCTCGTATTGCGCAACACGACCGTCGGCAGTCAGCATTACTCTACCGTCTTCAAGATCGTAGATATAAATCTTGCCTTGCTTGTTGGCAAGTTCAGATACGAACGTATTGTCACCAAACAGCTCTGCGAGCTTTTTCGAACCTTCTTCATGCGAAATTTTCGACCCCATGTTGATTTTTTTCGCCTCAATGCTTTCCGAGAACGGTCCGTCATAGATAAGTTTTTCATAAGTGAAGGCGTTCTCGTCCACTTCGTTAAGACTGTCTGACAGTCTACCGACGTTACCCATACCGTTGCCGTTGGTGATGAACATGCCCGAGTCGCCGTCGGCGTAGTCCTTCAAAAAGCCGTAAAGCTCTGTTGCCGCGCCGTCTAGACTCAACAATGCCGCGCGTTCGCCAGCTTCGAGTTTATTGCCCTTGGCGAGTTTGCCTATTAAATACGTCGCATAGTCCTGTGTTTGATTGACAAAGCGTTGACAAGCCACCAAATTGTCGCTGTCTGCTATGGGCAGATTGGCGATATTTTGATTGACTGCGTTTGCGTGAATGACGACGTCAGTCAACATTTGCGTTTGGTGCGCCACGTCGTTAGATACGGCAATTTTGCCGAGGTTGGCGTCAATATTTTTCATACTGTCGCAAGCGGCGTACAGCGAACGCTTGTAGCCGTTCTCCTGCGACACCTTATAATAGTTCTCGTCGGTGACCTGCGACATACGCATTTTTTCTATACGCATAGAAGCTACGACACCGATAATTACGGCGGTTGCAATGGCAAGGGCAGCAAGTACGCCGAAGAATATCATCCAGAAATTTTTGATAACTTTATTTTGTCTAATCATACTCTTTCACCTCACGCACAGAAAATGTGCTTGCCAATCGTCACAAGCTGCGGGCGAGACCAAATCCATTTGCTGGTTGCCGTCGCGGGGTTGAAATAATAGATTGCTCCACCTGTGGGGTCCCAACCGTTCATTGCGTCTTGCGCCGCGCGAGTGCACTCGTCGTTGGTGCCGAGGTTTATTTGACCGTCGGACACGCAGGTGAACGCACCTGCCTGATAGATTACTCCCGAAATGCTATTGGGAAAAGCCGAACTCTTGACACGGTTCAATATTACTGCCGCTACTGCGACTTTGCCGGTATAGCTCTCGCCGCGGGCCTCGCCGTAGATACAGCAAGAGAGCAAATAGAGGTCGCTGTTAGAGAGACTGCCCGAACTTGTGGTGGTTGACGTTGAGGCAGTGCCTGCAAGCGACACTCCCATCGCCTTTGCCGTTGCCGAACCTACGATGCCGTCGGCGGTTAGACCGTTCTTGCGTTGAAAGTATTGCACTGCGGCTTTTGTCTTCGCGCCGTAAATGCCGTCAACACTACCGGTGTAGTAGCCCCAGCGTTTGAGCTTGGTTTGTATTGTCTTGACAGTTGCGCCCGTCGAACCAACCTTGACTACGGCGGCGTCTGCAACGGGCATGGTGAATACGATCAGAAGCGTAACGAGCGTCACGATTGCAAGCGCCAAAGCAACTATTTTGACTTTGTTAGATTGCGTCACAATATTTTCCTCCTATTTTTTTGGTTAGTATGAGAAAGTGCAAGAGGAATATTCTTGTGACAAATCAAAAAGGACAAAAGAAAAGCCCGCATTTAAGCAGGCTTGGTTAGTTGTTATCTACCACCTTTTGTCCGAAAACGGCGGTTTCGTGTAATTTGGAGTGGCATTTTCGTTTGGGTCGTAATCAATATCATTGGATTCGGTGGCTTTACACCATTCCTCATCATCGACTTCAGTTGCGTCCAGACCGTCGGATTTGTTTATCTCCGCAATCTGTTGAATTGCGGCGTCCAGTTCGACAATTTCTTTGAGAGACGGATACTTGGCAATCATCTGCTCGGTGATTTCTTCCTTATCTGTCAGGTCAGCATTATTAACAAAGGTATTAAACATCTCTATGTAGTCGAAGGCATTATCGCTACCCTTGCGACGAATGGTAATAACATAATGTACATTGCTCTTATTGCTGTTGATACCGTATGGAAGAATTTCAACGCGACCGTTTGCAATTCTACTGAAAGGAATTACGTTATTGTATATTACGTTACTGGCAAATTGTTTGCTGTCAAAGTCTACGTACAGAGTGACGTTTGCGCCCATGTCATTGGCGTAATGAAAAGACTTTTGCGTGTTGAAGCCTTGGCGAGATAACTTTATTTCGAGTGTCTCACGATTGCGTTTCGGAAGCAGGCGATACAGCAACACGAATACGAAAAAGCTAAACCAAATAAGAAGTAATACCACGCCCATCACGATTCGAAACTCAGTGTCGTCGGAGAAAAGCCAGGACACGAAGTACAGCGCTACTACGAATATGAGCATAGACAAAATCATTATGTAATCTTTTTTCTTCATTATTTCCTCTGAAAAGTAGGTATTTTCAACCCCATGTCGCGTTTTTGTGGATTTTACGCGTCTTTTCTGTTGCTTTCGAGAATTGTTTCGACGTCCTGTTGCAAGTCTACGAGCTGTTGCAAATCGGGGTATTTTGCCACGAGTTCGGCAGGGAGACTTTCAATAGTTTCACCGATGTCGGCGTTCTGCACCTTCACCTCAAACATGGGAATGTACATGAATTCAAACTCGTGGTCGGGCTTTCTGACAGTGATAACAATGCCTACGAACCGTTCGTCGTCCGACAGCACTTCAAGGTGTTCGGCGTAGGTATCCCCACTGATTCTAAACGCCTCGAAACGGTAGCCCACCACGTCGCTGAATGGGAATATGGGCTTAGTCGAGAGGTAACTGTTTGCTATGCGTTTGTTGGTAAAATCTATATGTAATTCGATATCTTTCCAAACGTAAAGTTTCTCTGTATTAAAGTTCGCACGTCTCATAAGTCTAGCGAAACCCTGTCTCGACATAGCGTACAGTAAGAAAATAAGATAGGCGATAGTAGCCACGATTGCAACGGCAACAACATATCTAAGCCACGTCACCTCTTCGCCGTTCGGCTGTCTGTAAACAGCGGAGAACACAGTCAGAAACGCCGTAAAAGTGGCAAGTATTGAAAACATAATCCAGTCTTTCTTAAACATAGTAATATCTTAACACAAAACGGCAGAGCCTGCAACCCCTGCCGTTCAACTTATTTTAATTAATGACTCGCCTTCCAGTTATTGATGATTTCGAGAAGTTTGGATTTGTAGATTATCGAATTCGTGCCGTTGCTTTCGCCACCGACAAAACACAGGGGCGGGTACACCACGCACCACCAATTGTTGCCGGAACCACTACCGAGTTCGATTATCAGCGCGTCGTATACGCCTGCCTTGAGTGTCACGTCGCCGTAGTTGCGATCGGGAAATTCCTCTTGGCAGAGCTTAGCATGACTTGTGTAACTGAAACCGTTTGCCGCAAGTACTCTGTCGCATACCTTCTCAATACTGCGAAGGTGCCCCTTTACTACGCTCATTGCCTCTTGTTTTGTTTGCGCGTTTGCCAGATATGGGGTGAGATAGTCCACTACCGCGCTCTTCACTTGAAACTTTACGTTCTGGTCCGCCTGGTCGTTGCTGTCTGCGCGAATATGCATTCTCAAAAAGTCTGCGTTACTTTTGCCGCTCGGAATGGCGATTATCACTGCCAAAACTACTACCAAAGCTATTGCCGCAATTAAAATCTTTTTCATACTGCACCTCAATCGTCAAAAAGATGTTTACGCTTTCATTGTTGACGGATTTTGGGCGTCGCGTAACACGAGGTGTGAAAATTTTTGCTCAGAAAGGGGAGAGTTTGCGGTTAATATGTCGAAAGCGGCTCGGGCATTCAGATTGGTGTCTAGCGCTTCGCTACGCTACATGATGCCACCAGTCTGAACACCTCGCCTGCATAGAAAACTACGCTAATATAATGTTTGACAAAATAAAAAAATCCCCTTTATTAGCGATAGTAAACTAAGGGGAATGATTGTAATAATTAAAAATCAATAATTTCGATACCTTGTGATACGGATTGGCACAAAATGGTATTAAAGCCGCTTGAATTCAGTAGACTTACGGCTTCTTGAGCCTCGGCACAGTTAGTGAAGGCAACGTAATAGGCACTTCCACTGCCAGTCATGACAGCGTTAAGACTGTTGGCTTGTGTAAATTGCAAGTATGCCTCGGCATAAACGCTGATATTAATTGCCGCTTGTTGAAGGTCGTTGGAAAAGTAAGTCAACGCTTGCCTGTTCGCACCCTGTTCTAGCAAATATAAAAGTTTTTCGTTATTTTCGCTATTAAAAGGTTGCAAATGTTTAACGTTAGACTTTTTGACAACGCTGTCAAAGGAGGCGTACACTTCGCGACTGCTCATCTCTTGTTCAAAGGTCGTCAACGCAAAGTAAAGGGGATTTTTCAAAGTCTTGAACTCCACCGTGTCCCCCTTTCCGCGAAGTCTACCGAGTCCGCCGTGTAGCATAAAAGTCACGTCACTGCCAATATTTTCACATATTTTTTGCAGTTTTTCGCACCCCAGGTCAATTTTTTGCAGTTTGCACAAGCAATACAATACCGCCGCCGCGTCCGCTGACGATCCGCCCAAGCCACCGCAAAATGGTATTCCTTTCTCAATACGCACGTCCACGCCGTTTACGTCAAAAGCCTCCGCAAACGCGCGAGCCGCCCTGTATGCCGTGTTGCGTTCTTGCTCAACGCTCTGCACACCGCTGACGTAGACTTGCTTATCGGTTCGGGTCATGACCTCTACCACGTCGTAAATGTCCACAGACGTCGCCACGCTGTCGATTAGGTGGAACTCGCCTAGCGTTTCGCCGACGTTAAGCGTGAGATTAAGTTTTGCATAAACCTTGACTTTCATGTTAATATTGTAGCATAGAAGAGGTAATATTACAAGACATTTACAACCTCTCAGTCTCCTAACGCAGACAGCTCCCCTTGCACAGGGGAGCCTTATTTTATGTCAAATCATCTGCCATTCTCTACTGAAGGCGAGGGTGTTCGGGTGTGGCGCATAGCGTAGCTCTAAACGTTCGCCTTTGGC
>JAFLVL010000028.1 GCA_022508325.1 Clostridiales bacterium
CCGTCTCGGTCGGACTTGGGAGTTACGCTTGACACAAGCGCGAATTATTGAAAGCTTTCGCTGGGGAGTTGCATACCCCAGCATCCCCCGCAAGGTCGCAAAGGTTAGGTACACGCCCTAACTTTGCGGGGTTTGGTTTGAATTGTCCGACCACACGTGACAGGGGCATTCGACGTTGCGCTCAAAGTTTAGCGTATTTGTTTATTGCATTACTGCGTATCTTGTGATAAAATGTAATATTATAATGACATGGACGCGAGGTAAATATGTCGAAGGAAACTTTTAGACAACTGAAAAAGGAAGCGCATAGGGGCGACGCGCAATGCCAGTATCTAGTAGGCGATGCGTACTATTACGGCACGGACGTGAAAGAGAACTACAAGAGCGCAGTCGCGTGGTACCTCAAGGCGGCGGAGCAGGGACACGCCGACGCGCTCTACGCATTGGGACAATGCTACGTCCACGGCGAAGGTGTGAGAAAGGACTACGTCAAGGCGATTGAATTATTCGTACGAGCCGAGAAGAAAGGTCACGCCGACGCAGCGAAAGCCATTGACGATTGCTACAATTCCAATTTGAGCAAGAGGCACAAATCGGTCAAGGAATTCCGCAAACAGCTCAAGGCGGCAGAGAAAGGCAACCCCAAAGCGATGAATGCCGTCGGTTACGCTTATATCAACAGACAAGGCGTAGCCAGAGATGAAACTAAGGCTTTCGAGTGGTATTCGAGAGCGGCAGAAAAGGGCTATCTCGCTGCTATATACAACCTAGGCGATTGCTATTACTATGGTCACGGCGTGTCGCAAGATTTTGCTAAGGCGGCAGAGTGGTACTCCAAAGCCGCCGACAAAGGTCACTTGGACGCGCAGTATTATTTGGGAATTTGTTACGACGTTGGGCGCGGCGTACCGAAAGACCACTACAAGGCGGCAGAGCTATATCAGAAAGCCGCAAAGAAGGGCAAGGTCGAGGCGCAGTATAATCTCGGCGTCAGCTACGCCAGGGGCGAAGGCGTACCGGAAATCCACTCTAAAGCAGTGGAGTGGTACACTAAGGCAGCTAAACAAGGACATTCCAATGCGCAGTTCAACCTCGCAAATTGCTATTACGACGGACGCGGTGTCAAGAAAAATCTCGCCAAAGCTGTGGAATGGTATACCAAATCCGCCGAGCAGGGCAACGCCAACGCGCAATACAATCTCGGCAACTGTTACATGAATGGCGAAGGCGTTAGAAAAGACCAGGCTAGGGCGAACAAGTGGTACGAGAAGGCATCAGATCAAGGACTCGCCAACGCGCAGAACAGTCTTGCGACTTCCTACTACTACGGACGCGGCGTCAAGAAAGATCCGGTCAAGGCTGTGGAATTATATTTGAAAGCGGCAAAACAAGGCGACCAGTTTGCGCAGTGCAATCTCGCCAACTGCTATTCCGACGGCGAAGGCGTAACCAAAGATTTGGTAAAGGCGGCAGAATGGTACGCCAAGTCTGCCGAGCAAGGCAATGCCAACGCGCAGAACTGTCTGGCATTTTGTTACTATAAGGGCGAAGGCGTAACAAAGGACTTTTACAAAGCAGCGGAGTGGTGGAGACGCGCTGCAGAGCAGGGCTACGCCAAAGCGCAATATCACTTGGGCAACTGCTACTACGCCGGCGAAGGTGTCGCCAAGAATTTCACCATGTCAGCCGATTGGTATGTGAAAGCGGCGCAGCAAGGTCATGCCTCTGCGCAATACAATCTCGGCAACGCTTATTACTTTGGCGAAGGCATGACGAAGAATGCAGTCAAAGCAGTTGAGTGGTGGACGAAATCTGCCAATCAAGGAGATCCCATGGCGCAGTTCAACCTCGCCAACAGCTATTTTAACGGCGATGGCGTAACCAAGAATTATTATACCGCGGCTATGTGGTATGAAAAATCCGCCAAGCAAGGCATCGACAGAGCGCAATACTGTCTCGGACTTTGCTATTACTACGGCGAAGGTGCATCTAAGGATCGCGCCAAAGCTATCGTATGGTTGAGAAAAGCCGCTGCGCAAGGTCACGCAAAAGCCAAAGAATTCCTCGCGAAAATAGGTTCCAGATAAGATAAGTGCAATAAAAACAAGTTAAACGGACTTACTTGTACAGTAAGTCCGTTTTTCATGCCCGAGCCGCGTGTGGTCGGAATATTACCGACCGACCGTCGTGTTGTCGTGCTTTCTGTCGCGCAGTTCTTCAATGGGGTGTTCTGCCGTCTCGTAGCGATAGTCTTTGCGATTGTCGGCAATGTATTTTGCTATTACGCCGTGGCTAGCCACCTCGCTGACCTTTGTGCCGTTCACTTGCTGCTGATAGTCGAAGAACTTGGCATCGGGGCTAAGCTGCGAAACCTCTACGTAATCTTCGCCCTTTGCCGTAATGTTCACGCTGTCCGCGAGAACCTGTCGTACGTAGTCGATATTGGAATGAAATTGGAGTAGCTCGGGAAATTCGCCTTGCGGGATAACCTGTTGCCACACTTTGCCGTCGTATTTTTGCAGAAGCTCTACCGCCTTGTGCAGGTGTGCCAACTCGTCGTTGAAGTGCTGTTCCCAAATTCTCTTTACGCTCTCCTCCGTCTCGTCTTGCCAAAGCGAATAATACAGATAACACTCGGTGTACTCGTTCATCAGCAGCTCTTCGCACCAACTGCAGGTGGTGTCTTTCAGTCCGCCGTAAAGTGAGACGTGCTGTTCCTCAATCATGCCGATTTCCGTGTAGAGCTGACGACCGATTTTATTTTGATAGAACGCCGCCTGATTCATATAATAGTTCATCGTTTGCTGTTCGGCAGCTGTCAAAATGTTAATGTCTAGCTTTGTCAGACTGTTGGCTTGCTTGAAATTGACGTGGCGTTTAATGTCGTCGGTTGGATAGCGGTGCTCGGAAATGGTGGGTCTGCCGGGCATGAGTTCGGTGTAGCCGCCAACCAATTTCTCGGCAATTACGCCCTTGTCCATTTCGAGTAGATCGGCGTAGCGATACAGGTGGTCGAAGTCCTCTAGCAACGCGAAGTTCATCGCCTGTTTTACATATTTGTTGCTCTCGCGCTCGGCAAATATTGCGGTGAGGTCTACGGCAAGCTGTTCGTAAGCAATGGTGTGTTCGAGTATCCCTTCTCCTATAGGCTTCAGCGCCGCAATGCGTTTTTGCTGTTGCTGTTCCTTGCGTCGTAATGTCGCCAGCTCTCTGCGTAGTTCGTTGTCGGATGCGTGGCGGTGGAATTGGTGCGAAAACCACACAGATTCAAACTCGGCGCCGTTGGCAAGGATTATGCGCACCTTGGTGTAGGGGTCTACGTCGAATTTGTTGTAGGGCTTTGGCGCAAGCTCCTTCCAGTTGTAAAATTCGTCAATAGTTTTTACTGGTTTTTCGTTAAACGGATTAATCATTAATGGGTCGCTCCTTAATTTTTTAGTTTTATTTTTCCCAATAATCCTATTTGTGAAATAGTTTCGATATTATTTGTAAAATAGTTCCGTTTTTCTCACTTTTTCGTCAGTATTTTTTGTGTTTTCGGCGTGCTTAACAAGCATTTTGGCTCATAGAATAGGCTTGTAACGAAAGCTTGTCCGTTTCATAGACAATGTGAAACAACTTGTCCACACCTTTGCGCAACAATGTGGATAACTCTGTGGATAAGTGTATAACTATGTCTAAAATAGTGCAAAATAGCGCGAAATTTGCCGAAACGGCTCGCAATTAGGCTCGGGTACTCGAGTTGGGACGCTAGTGGCAAGCCGATGCGTCCAGCCTCGAACACCCTCGCCGTCATAAGAAAAATAGCTGTAATACAATCGTCACTCAAAGAGAGGTTATCAGTATGTTTGTTGTTTTGAAAAGTAAAAGAGTAATTATAGTACTGCTTGTGTTGGTAATACTGGAGCTGTGTTTGATGACGTATTTGTGTATCAGTCAGTTCGGCGCGCGCAAGACGAGTCTCATCGATTTCACTGTAGTTATCGACGCGGGGCACGGCGGCATAGACGGCGGCGTCGTTGGCGTAGACGGCGTGAAGGAGAGTAGCTTGAACCTTGCCTACGCCAAGGAACTAGGCGCAGTTTTTGAACGCAGTGGTTTCAACGTGGTATACACGAGAAAAAGCGAAGGCGGACTATACGGACTGCCCACCAAGGGCTTCAAGCTACGCGACATGAAGGCGAGAAAAGCTATCGTCGACAACGCCAGACCTAATCTTGTAATAAGCGTGCACATGAACAAGTTCAGCCAATCTTACCGCACGGGTCCGCAGGTGTTTTATCAGGAGGGCAAGACGGACGGACAATCGCTTGCCGAGAGCTTGCAAAAGGTATTCAACGACTACACGGGCAACAATCACGAGGCGATAGCAGGCGATTACTATATCTGTCGCGAAATCGACTGCCCCGCGGTGATAGTGGAATGCGGCTTTCTGTCTAACGCAGAGGAATGCGCAGAGCTTCAGACCGACGCCTACCGCGAGCAAATCTGCAACTACATTTTCAGCGGTGTAATGCTGTATTTATACAATTAGGAGGCGCGGACATTGCGCACAAAAGGCGTGCTCAGGACGCTTGTTGCAGATTGTTTTGTAGCGCAACGCCCTCTCCTCTCAATATTGAGTCATAAATAAACAGTCAATAATTAATTGCAAAAATACTGAAACCGTAGTATAATTGCCTTAATCAACATAGGAGGTTGAATTATGGCAAACAAAAATAATAAGAAAAACGACGGACCGCGCTGGCCAGGTCTCAATAAGCTCTCATTCTATCTCATCGTTGCAACTGCAATTTTGTACCTTGTCGCAATGATTTTGTCTTGCGTAGGTCTTTCAGGGCCGGTACTCATTTTGCAAGGCATTGCAAATGCGATTATGATTTGCATTGTTGCTGTGTTGGCGTATAGATACGTTCGCAACAAACCTACTGTTTGGCTTGTACTCTATATCGTAGTACTGCTTGTAGTGCTTGTCGGTATCGTTATTCCTGCTATTATGCTTTTCTAATAAGCTAGTAGGGAACGCACAACTTAATTGTACACAAATAGAAGGACGTGCAAGAACAGCGCGTCCTTTTTGTATTAAAATCATTGCAATTTGGTTAAGTTCCGCTGTATAATTTGCGTATGATAAACAAAGTACTCAACTATCTTGACAGTATTGGCGTAAGCTATGAGCTGCTCAGACACGAGGCGGTGGTGACTACGGAGGAGTCGCGCGCAATAGTGCACGTGGACGACTGCGCCTCATGCAAGAGCCTCTACGTCAAGGACAAAAAGAGCGACAACTACTATATGGTGGTGTTGCCATTCGATAAGCGCGCCGATATGCGTGGACTGGCGAGCTACGTCGGTTGCACTAAGTTCGAATTTGCCACCGAAGAAAAGTTATTCGAGGATTTGCAGATTCATCGCGGTAGCGTATCGCCATATGCGTTTTTGAACGAAAAACCGACTTATTCGGCAAAGCTTTTGATTGACCAAGAGGTCTGGAATGCGTCCAAGGTTAAATTTCACCCATGCGACAACACTGCAACGGTGATAGTGAGTCTCGACGGTTTCAAAAAGTTTTTAATTAGCATTGGCAAGGAAGTGATAGTTGTTTCATAGCCTAAAAAGCGCAAATCGCTACGTTTTTGTAATATTGCAGAGCGAGAGTGTTCGTTTTTACGACATCGTGAAACGCTAGACGTCTAAGCGAATACACGAGCGAATTTTTTGTCAAAAAAGTTATATTTAAGGGTTGCGTTTCGGTAAGTTGTGTTGTATAATATATATAGCCAAAAATTTTTTAGGAGGAATCTTATTATGGCAAAAAGAAGTGGAGACTATTTCGGTCTTAGCTGGATTGTAAGCTTGATTCTCGCAATCATCCCTGTTACGAGCTGGATTCTCGGCGCATTGACCAGATTTAGCGAAGGCAAGATTGTTGCAGGCCTTATCCGTATCATCTTCGGTTTCAACATTGTTTGGATTTGCGACCTTATCCTGATGATCGTTAGCAAGCACATTCTTCGCATCCTTCCCGTTTAATAGGAATTCACAAAAAGTGCTCCGCTTTCAAGCGGAGCACTTTTTTGTTTGTTATAGACTTTGAAGTATCTTGTTTACAATCAATGCGACCACTGCGCCTAGCGCGGCGAAGACTATGCGCCAGAAGAAGGAGTTTATCAGCTCTCTTTTGCGAAGCAGAAGCTCGCGTTTGAAGGCTTTCCCCTTGGATTTCAACGTAATTACGTTGACCGTTTCGCCGTTTCTGTCCGACTTGGTGCATTGGAAATAGCCGTCGTACTCCAGTTGATTGAGTATGGCGTCAATCTTAGTCGCGTCGAACTTAAATTTTTCCGGCGTGCTTTGAATGATGAAGTCGTCGCTGATTATTCCGCTGTCGTTATTTTTGGAACACACGTCGTATACGGCGCGCATTACGGCAATTTCTTTTCTGTTAAGCATGCTTTTCCTCCGTTAGAACAGTTTTCCGATAAGCGCGGCGATTAGGCTGGCGACAAACGCCGCAAGGAACACGCCCAGCCACAGAATACCTACTTGACCGTTGGTAATCTTGGCTTTTTGCGTCATGTCCTTTTCTCCTTCCATATACGACTCTGCCTTGACGGTGCAGGAGATGCATATTTCGTCTTTGTCCTGATACTTAACGTCGACGTATTCGTTTTCCTTCAAGAAGGCGACTATCGCAAGCAACCCCTGCATGTCGACGTTCAATTTTGCAGGCAGTTCGTATACGATTTGTTTTTTGTCTAGTACTTTATAGGTATTGCCGCATTTTTGAATAAGCAGTTGCAATACGGCGTCGGTTTTCTTGTCTAACATATCCTTTCTCCGTAGATGCCTTATTTTATTTAGTATTTCCTCTTTTCGTTAGCCAATTACTTTACGGTTCACTTTCACTGGATGCGAGGGTGTTCGGGTGTGGCGCATAGCGTAGCTCTAAGTCCACACACGCATACACGAGCATCATCATTATACTTTGTTTACTTTCCGTTGTCAACGGCGAAAACGCTTGAAAATTGCATAAAAATATGTTAATATAATAGACAGTTTTTATACAGAGGTAAGCTATGCGCAATTTTATCACTATCGAGGGCTGTGACGGCGTAGGAAAAACGTATCAGACGAGAATGCTCCGTCAGTATTGCGAAGAGAACGGCATAGACAATATCGTATTCACGCGCGAGCCGGGCGGTAGCGACATTGCCGAGCAAATCAGAAGAATTATTCTCGACGCCAACAATAGCCAAATGGACGATATGTGCGAGGCGTTTTTGTACGCCGCGTCGCGTATTCAGCACTTGCACGATATTGTCAAACCTGCGCTGGAAGCCGGCAAGGTGGTATTTTGCGACAGGTTCGTTCATTCCTCTTACGTCTATCAAGGACTCGGACGCGGTCTTGGACTGGACAGAATCGTCAATTTGAACGAGCTTGCAGTGGGCGAATATATGCCCGAGTTTACAATATTCCTCGACCTGTCGCCCGCGGCGGCCTTTTCGCGTAAGGGCGGAGCAGATAAGACGGACAGAATGGAGGCGGTAGACTTTGCTTTTCACACTAAGGTTTACGAGGGCTACAAGCGCCTAATTGCCGAATGTCCCGAGAAGTTCGAGGTTATAGACGCGTCTGGCACTAAGGAAGAAACGCAAGCAAAGCTACGTGAGATACTGACTGCAAGAGGAATTTTGAGATGACCTTTGATGTGAACGTTGGGCAATATCTTTCGCAAGTTTTTGCCGAGAACCGCGCCGCGCACGCCTACATCGTAGTTGGAGAAAAGCAGTATTTGGGCGAATTGCTCACCGAGTGCGCGATAGTTGCAATGTGCGACAGTCACACCTTTGACGGTTGCGATACCTGCAAAAAGGTGGTTGACCGCGCTCATCAAGACGTTATGCGCCTTCCCATTGACACGCAGAAAAATAGACTGTCTGTGGCAGACATCTCCTATCTCGTGGAAGAGAGCAACAAGCGTCCCGTTGACGACAGCGCTAGAGCTCGCGTTTTTCTTATCGACGCGTCCAATTCCGTGTCGTATATTGGTAGCGAGCTTTGGCAGAATAAGCTACTCAAAACACTTGAAGAACCCACAGACGGCGTATATATATTTTTGGGCGTAACCGACGTAGAGGGGCTTTTGCCTACGGTCAGAAGTCGCTGTCAGGTGTTGAAACAGACGGTACTGACTGTCTCCGAGGTCAAAGACGCGCTGGTGGCGAAAGGCTTTGAAACGGGCGCGTGCGAGATGGCGGCGGCAATGTCGGGCGGAAGCGTACAGACTGGCGAGAGATTACTGAACAATCAGGCGGTATTCGCCGCATACCAAACGGCGATAAGCATAGCAGAGCAGATGACCTCTACCAAGAATGCGCTGAGGTTTGCATCGGCAATTCTGTCTAACAGAGACACTGTAAACGACTGTTTGGGCTTTTTGACGGTGCTACTCCGCGAATCGATAGTGTGCCGTCTTGCGTCGCAACTGTTGTTGTTGCCTAAGATGAAAAATACAACGAAGGCAATTTGCGCAAACTATACCTTAGACGCAGCCGAAGGCTGTATAGAACTAATTAACGACGCCAAGCGAAAGCTTGACGCGGGCGGCAACGTCACCGTGGTGGTTGACGCGTTGCTGGCCGACATATTGGAGATGAGATATCAATGTCGCAGATAGTAGGAATCAAATTCAAAGAGACAGGCAAGCTCTATTACTTTGCCCCGAACGGTCTGGAATTTAACGAGGGTGAGGGCGTAATAGTGGAGACGGCCCGCGGTGTCGAGTACGGCACGGTGGTCGTATCCAATAGAGAAGTGCCCGACGAAGAGATTAAAGGCGAGCTCAAACCGGTAGTTCGCAAAGCTACCCAAGAGGACGTCAACAGGCATTTGGAAAACATTGCCAAACGCAAGGGCGCAATCAGAACTGCGCAGGACATGGCGAACAGGCGCAAGCTGGATATGAAGTTCGTAGACGCCGAGTTCACCTTCGACAACACCAAACTGCTGTTCTACTTTACGGCGGAGACGCGAATCGACTTCCGCGATCTGGTGAGAGAATTGGCGTCGGAGTTTCACATGCGCATAGAGCTCAGGCAAATCGGTATTCGCGACGAGTGCAAGTTGAAGGGCGGCTTGGGTCCCTGTGGCAGAGTATGCTGTTGCAACGATTACATGAACGACTTTGAACGCGTGTCTATCAAGATGGCGAAGCGTCAGGGACTGTTTTTGAACCCGAGCAAAATTTCAGGTTTGTGCGGCAGACTTATGTGTTGTTTGAAGTTCGAGGACGACTACTACAACGACACTTTGAAGTTCATGCCAAAGCTTGGTAGCGAAGTGGACACGCCGAAGGGGCGCGGCAAGGTAGAGAGCTCTGACCTGTTGCGTCAAACGGTAGTGGTACGCATTGCCGGCAAAGACGACAGCTACGAAATGAACGAATTTACGTTGGAGCAACTGGGTATCACGCCTGTGTATTCTTGCGGCGGTTGCGAGAATTGCGACGGTTGCGGGGACGCGGCGAGTGACGACGAGGACGATACCGACGAACTGCCACTCGGCGACGAAGAATAGGAGTTGCGGAATATGAAATTATTTGTTGCAACCGACGTGCACGGCTCGGCGTACTGGGCAAAACGCATAGTAGAGGAATTTAAACGGTCAAAGTCTGACGTTTTGATACTGCTTGGCGACGTTTATAACCACGGCCCGAGAAATCCGTTCCCTCGCGACTACGCGCCGATGAAGGTAGCGGAGACTTTTAACGGCATTGCAGACAAGGTCGTGGCAGTCAAGGGCAACTGTGACAGCGAAGTGGACGAGATGATTAGCGAGTTTCCGTTTGTGCCACAGGTGATTGTGCCGTGTAACGGCAGGCGTCTGTATTTCACACATGGGCACGTGTACAACAAAGACAATCTACCGACACTTAGTCACGGCGACATTCTGTTCTACGGACACTTTCACAGAAACGAAATAGTAGAGGCTAACGGCGTAATTTGCGTAAACGTAAGTAGCGCGTCACTGCCCAAGGACAGAGCTGCCTACTGTATCGTTGAAGACGACGGCGTAACACTCTGCGCCTTGGACGAGACGGACTCCGAAGGAGCTAAATTGTTGGGCTTTTCGACTTCGAAATTATAGGGAAAATTACAATAAGGGAATAAAAGGAGAAACGATTATGAAATACATAACCAGCGGTACGTGTTCGAAAGAAATTGATTTTGAAGTGGTGGGCGGCAAGCTACACAACGTGCGTTATCTTGGCGGTTGCAACGGCAACTTGAAGGGCATTGGCGCGCTAGTTGAAGGTATGGAAGTCAACGAGGCAATCTCTCGTCTTAAAGGTATCAAGTGCGGCATGAAGAACACCTCTTGCCCAGACCAACTTGCAATAGCTTTGGAGAAGTATCTCGCCACAGCAAACGCATAAAAGAGTAAAACGCTCAAGACGAATTTATAATAAAATCAGTACCCGCCACGCAGGAAGCGTAGCGGGTATTTGCTTTTTCAGTTTACAAATAATTAATACTATGATATAATCTTTCTAGTTGTAACGATGAAAACAGAGCTTTTACAGTTTAATGACGCTGACTTGATTACAGCGGGCAAATACATACGCGACGGCAAGCTCGTGGCATTCCCGACGGAAACGGTCTACGGCTTGGGCGCAAACGCGTACGACAGCGAAGCCGTCAGAAGTACGTACACAGCCAAGGGGCGTCCGAGCGACAATCCGCTGATAGTACATATTTGGCATAAGGAACAAATCTACGGCGTCGCGCGAGAAGTGAACGACGACGCGGTGAAAATCGTCAACAGCCTGATGCCCGCAAGCCTTACGGTTGTATTACCGAAAAAGGACGTAATAAGCGACGCAATCACGGCGGGGCTTGACACGGTGGCAATCCGTATGCCGAAGTCGGTGCAAGCTCGCGAGTTTTTACGGTACGCCGAAGTGCCTGTGACAGCCCCCAGTGCCAATCTCAGCGGACGGCCCAGCCCAACCAACTGGCAACGCGTCTACGACGACTTAAACGGCAAAATCTCTGCTATTCTGTGCGGCGATCCGTGTCAGGTCGGAATTGAATCGACTGTGTTGGATTTGTCCGGCAAAGATCCGTTGATTCTTCGTCCGGGAGTGGTGACCGCCGATATGATTGAGGCGGTGCTACACAAAAGTGTGCGAGTAGTGACCAACCCCAAGGAAAAGGTGAATTCGCCGGGCGTGAGGTACAAGCACTACGCGCCGAAGGTAGATATGGTGTTGGACGTGAGCGGCGACATGGAGAAGCTATCTCGCTATTACGACGGACTGATAGCAAGCGGACGCAACCCTGTGTTGCTTGTGGAGAAACCGCAACTGTTTGGCAGTCGCAATGCTGTTTGTATAGGTCAGACCGACGACGAGGTCGCGCGCAATCTGTTTGAGAATTTGCGAATATTGGAAGGGAAATTCGATTACATTATTGCGAGTTACACCTCGACGACGCCCTTCGCCAAGAGCGTACTAAATAGGCTAGTACGTTCGGCGGGCAATAACTTGATTTGAAATAGGAGTGCAATTATGAGAATATCTTTGGCGTGCGACCACGGCGGTCTCGAACTGAAAAATGAAATCGCGTTTTATCTGAAGGAACTGGGGCATGACGTGCGCGACTTTGGCACGAATAGCAAAGACAGTTGCGACTATCCCGATTTTGCCAAGCCTGCGGCAAAGGCTGTTGCAAGCGGCGAATGTGAACGCGGCATAGTGGTGTGCACGACTGGTATAGGCGTGTCGATGGTTGCCAACAAGGTCAAGGGCGTCAGATGCGCGCTGTGCATAAATGCCGACATGGCGAAGATGACGCGAATGCACAACAACGCCAACGTGATTGCTCTCGGGCAAAAGTACGTTGACTTGAACACGGCAAAGCAAATCGTAGACAATTTCCTAAATACGGAATTTGAAGGCGGCAGACACGCTGTCCGCGTTGGAAAGATAGAGGACTGATTATGATTGAAGAAGTTGTGAATTCAATATTGGAAGCCGAGGATGAGGCGAAACGTCGCGTAGAGAACGCCGAACGTGAAGCGGGCGAGATCGTGTCAAACGCCGAACTCGAAGCCGACAAGCGCAGAAAGACAGCTGCGGCAGAAAACAAAAAATATTTGAGTGATAAGCTTGCCGCCGCCGACAGTATTGCGGCTAAGAGGGCGCAAGAAGTGCTTGCTGACGCAAAGCAAAATACGGACGCAGAAATCCGCGAACTGGAAAAGCGCGTTGACGCCACGGCGAAAATTATTCTGGAGCTGTTGTAATGGCAATTGTAACGATGAAAAGGCTAACCTTGTTGGCAATGTCAGCCGACAAGGAACGAATATTTGACGAGCTTGCTCGCAGTCAGTCGGTACAACTCAAGCGTAGCGCAGACATTGATAATTGTTTCAGTGTCAGCCAGTCGCTTGCTGTCGAGAAGGTTGCGGAAAAGTCCGCTCGCGTGGAAGAGGCGATACGTTACGTCACGGAAATGGCGGAAGCGGAGAACGCAAGACAGCGCGACAAGAGCAAACAGGTCGCGATACCGAAGAACAGTTTTGCCCGTCCGAGAAGCGAGGTTGACTTTGACTACTTTTTGAGCTTCGGTTCTCACGCGGAAATTATCGACTGCTGCATTGACGAATTGTTCAAGTTGCGTGACGAGCTGTCGCAATTTGAGGCGAAGAGAGCTTCGTTCGTTGCCAGACACGACGAACTGTCTCTGCTTACCAAATTGCCACACCCGACGACCTGGTACAAGAATACCGACAGCGCGATAGTACAGCTTTCGACCGTACCCACGAGCGAGTTGGAGCGTTTAAACGCGTTAGTCAGCGAATACGAGACGGTCAACTGCGAAGTTGTGGACGATAGCGGTTCTATGGCGGTGGTTGTGGTGGTTGCTCACAAGAGCGACAGCGAGTTTTTCGAAAAGGCAGTTGCGTTGGGTCTGAACAAGTGCGCTGTCGAATGCGACCTCGTGCCTAGCGTCGCGCTGGAAAACGTTTGCGGTCATATCGTTGACACGAATTCCGAGATTGCAGGACTGCGCCACGCCATTGCCTGTCACGCGAAGGAAATCCCCACTTGGAAGATTTACGTCGACTACCTCGAACTGCAAAACAAGAAGCTCATGGCAGACGGAGAACTGCAACAGACTGCGTCTACCTTCGTTCTCGAAGCATTCTACCCCGCAGAGGCGGAGGCGCGTGTAGAGCAAAGTATTCGCTCTGTAACAAACGACGTCGTGTTGACCTTTGACGAGATAGGTGAAGAGGAATTTGCCCCGACACTCATTCGCAGTAACAAGTTGGTTAAGCCATTTGAGTTCGTCACCAACGCGTACTCATCGCCCGACTACCACGAGATTGACCCCAACCCCGTGATGGCGGTGTTCTACTTTATCATATTCGGTCTTATGGTTGCAGACATCGGTTACGGCTTGCTACTGCTTGCGGCGGGACTGTTCGTATCATTCGCCATTAAGCAAAGCACAGGCATAAAGACCATGCTACAACTCTTCGGAATATGCGGCGTATCGGCAATAATCGTGGGCGCGCTGTTTGGCAGCTTCTTTTCATATTCGCTGTATCCGGGCGTAATTCCCGACCCTGCCGGTTACCCGATGGTCATGATGATAATCAGCCTTATGTTCGGCGTCATTCATATTATCGCGGGTATTGGCTGCAACATGGCGGTCAAGATTAAGCACAAGCAGGTACTTGCCGCGTGGCTTGCGGATTTCCCTTGGATTATCGTATTTTTCGCGTTCATTCTTGCGATATTCAACGCCGCGCTTGATATGGCGGCTTACGAACCGTATTACGTTTTGAAGTTGCCAACGGTCGTCAGTCAAATTGCATTGTATGTATGTCTTGCGGCGTTGGCAGTTGCGATAGTGTGCGCAGGACTTGGCACCAAGGGCTTCCTCGGCAAGGCAATGAAGAGCTTCGGCAGCGCCTACGGCATAATCAACTACTTCTCCGACATTATGAGTTACATTCGCGTATTCGGACTTATGCTCAGTTCGGCAATCATGGGCACGGTTATCAACACCCTTGCAGAGATGATTATGGGCGGCGGTGGAGTCGGCTATGTGCTTGCGGCTATCGTGTTGATATTTGCGCACATGTTCAATCTTGTAATGGGCATCTTGAGCGTCTACATTCACAATGGTCGTCTGCAATACGTCGAATTCTTTGGCAAGTTCTACACAGGCGACGGCGCGCTGTTCACACCCTTTGGCAGTGACACACGCTATACGTTAGTTAAATAATGGTAAACCATTGAAATAAATTAAAAAGTAAACCTTTTGGAGGAAAATAAAATGACAGGTTTAACAATTGGTATCATCGGACTCGTTCTTACGGTATTGCTTTGCGGTATCGGCTCGGGCCTCGGTCTGAAAGCCACAGGTAAGGCTTCAGCTGGCGTTCTTGCAGAAGACCCCAGCAAGTTCAGCAAAGTAATCGTACTTTCGCTGTTGCCCGCAACACAGGGTATTTACGGATTCCTTATCGCCATTCTCGGCGCAAGCTATCTGCCAACGGTTGCAAATATCGGAAGCGCATCGGTCAACTACGCGCAAGTAACGGCGCAAGGCTGGAACGTATTCTGGGCATGCCTTCCCATGATGATTGGCGGCGCAGTGTCGGCATTTTTGCAGGGTCGCACGGCAGCAAGCACAATTATCGCAGTTGGCAAGAAGGGAGAGATTGCGTCCAAGTCCATCATCTTCCCCGCAATGATTGAATTCTATGCATTGCTTGGCTTGGTTGTATCTATTATGATGTTCAACAACATGCCTATTGCAGATATGTCTCAAACTATCACCGCTCCGGAAGTTGTAGAAACAGGCGCAAGAGTTATTTCAACGTTGATTGGAGCATAACCAAGAGGTTACAATGAACGGAAAAGAGAATATTATCAACAAAATTCTTTCCGATGCAGATGCCAAGTGCGACAAGATTTTGGAGCAGGCAGAGGAGCAGGCGAAGTCTATTATAGATGCGGCAGAAGCGTCTATTGCGCGCGATAGAGCAGATCTTGACGCCCGCATTGAGGCGGCAACCGCTGAGCGTATTCGCAATAGCGTGGCAACCGCCGAGCTTGAAGGAAAGAAGTATCGCCTAAACGCCAAGCAACAGCTTATTTCGCGTTGCTATGACGTGGCGTACCAACATCTTTTGAAGCAATCGGACAAAGAACGCCTTGCGCTCATAGGCTCGATACTCGACAAATACGCCGAAAAGGGCGAGACGGTCTACGTCGCGGAAAAGGACGGCAAGCTGGTTACGCAGAAGTATCTGGACGGTTTTGAGAAAGGTCTCAAGCTCGGCAAGAAATACATTGCCGCAGACGGCGGCGTGGTTCTCGAAGGCGACGGATACGAGAAGGATTTGACGCTGAGCAGAGTTATCCGTTACGCTCGCGAGCAGACGGAAGGCAAAGTTGCGGCAAAGCTGTTGGGGGACAATAATGAATAGCGATCAACTGTATGCCAACGGTCGCATTGCCGTCATGTCGACTAGACTTCTCGGCGCTGACAAATTCACTAGGCTCGCTGAGTGTTCGACTCTTGTCGAGGCTCTACGCCTACTCTCCGAGAACGGCTATGGAGCGGGCGCGACAGTCGCCAGTCCCAACGACTACGAGCACATTTTGCGCGCCGAGCTGGACTCGACACTTGCATTGCTCAAAGAGCTGTGTTACGACAGGAACGCCGTATCGTATTTTCTGTGCCCCTACGACTACGTGAACGCCAAGATACTAATGAAGAGCAAGTACCAACGCGTTTCGGGTGTAGAGTACTGTTTTGCGAACGCGTCGTATGACCCGAGCAAAATGCAAGACGATTTTGTCGCCGACGATTACAAGAGCTATACTAAGAATATGGCGGAAGCGTGCGACGGAATCGATACGGAGTTCGCTGGAGGCAACAGAAGTGCGCAAATGATTGACACATATCTAGACAAGGCAATGTTTGCCGACATGGGCAGATACGCCAAGCGGTGCAGTATTCGCCTAGTGCAAAAACTCTTTGCATGGCAGGTAGATACCACCAATTTAATGCTCATTTACCGTCTTAAAAGAGCTAACTGTGCCGAAAGCGAGCTGACTAAGTGGTTTGTCAACGGCGGAAAGGTCAAACTTGACACACTCGTAAAACTTTGGAACAACGACGCAGTGGCAATCGACCTACCCGAGGAATACCGCCGTTTTTACGAGCTGACACGCGTTGACAATAGTACCCTTGCCGCCGCCGAAAAGGAGCAAATAGCATACCGCAACAAATTGGTTGCCGAATACTCAGATTTGCTGACCATTCAGCCGGTACTGGAATACTTTTTCAAAAAGATTGACGAAATTCAAAAGCTCAGGCGACTACTCGTTGACGTCAAGAGTGGCGTAGACAAAGAAAAGATAAAGGAAAAGTTGAAGTAATGCCAAACAAAATTGCAGTCATCGGAGACAAAGACACCGTGCTTGCCTTCAAGGCGGTGGGCGTAGAGGTCTTCGACGCAACTACACCCGAACAGGCAGCGAATATGCTCAGGAAACTCTGTCAGGGACAGTACGCAGTCGTGCTAATTGCGGAAAATCTCGCAGAGCAAATTCCCGATGCGCTTGCGCGCGCCAAAACTCAGCCCTATCCCGCCGTAGTGCCTATTCCTACGACCGCCGTTTCAAGCGGATTCGGACTTCAAGGCATTAAGAGCGACGTGGAGAAGGCAATCGGTGTAGATATAATATTTAATAAGGAAGAAAAATAATGACAGGAAAAGTTGTTAAGGTCAGCGGACCGTTGATCGTAGCGGAGAATCTTGCCGAAGTGGAAATGTACGACGTTGTTAAGGTGTCGGACAAGAAGCTTATCGGCGAGGTAATCGAGCTTAGAGGCGACAAGGCAAGCATACAGGTTTACGAGGAGACGAACGGACTAACCGTCGGCGACGAAGTGGTGTCTACAGGCGCACCGTTGTCAGTCGAGCTGGGACCCGGACTGATTGAAAGTATTTTCGACGGTATTCAACGCCCCTTGAACGTTTTGCAAGAGGTTTCGGGCAACCGCATAGGCAGAGGCGTAGAGGTCAATTCTCTCGACCACAGCAAAAAGTGGCATTTTGTTCCCTCCGTCAAGGTTGGCGACGCTGTTGAAGCGGGCGACGTGCTGGGCACAGTCCAGGAAACGCAGGTTGTACTACACAAGATTCTCGTACCCTACGGCGTGAGTGGCAAAGTCACCCAAATCGCTCCCGAAGGCGAATATACCGTCGTGGAGAACATCGCGAATGTGGGCGACAGACAGCTTACGATGAGCCAAAAGTGGCCTGTTCGTAAGGGACGCCCCTACAAGACGAAGATGTCGCCCGATTTGCCCATGGTCACAGGTCAACGCGTGATAGACACGCTATTCCCCATCGCAAAGGGCGGCGTTGCAGCAGTTCCCGGTCCTTTCGGTAGCGGCAAAACAGTCGTTCAGCACCAGCTTGCAAAGTGGGCAGACGCAGACATTATCGTTTACGTCGGTTGCGGCGAGCGTGGCAACGAGATGACAGACGTTTTGCGCGAATTTCCCGAACTGAACGACCCGCGTACAGGCGAACCGTTGATGAAGCGTACCGTGCTTATTGCCAACACCAGCGATATGCCCGTTGCCGCGCGTGAAGCCAGCATTTACACAGGCATAACCATCGCCGAATACTTCCGCGACATGGGCTATACCGTAGCAATTATGGCAGACAGCACGTCGCGTTGGGCAGAGGCTTTGCGCGAGATGAGCGGACGCCTTGAAGAAATGCCAGGCGAAGAAGGCTACCCCGCATATCTTGCCAGCCGTCTTGCAGAGTTCTACGAGAGGGCAGGTATAGTGAAGGTTTTGGGTAGCGGCGACACAATTGGCGCTATTTCCGCAATAGGCGCAGTTTCCCCTCCCGGTGGCGACTTGTCCGAACCGGTTTCGCAAGCAACGCTTAGAATAGTCAAGGTTTTCTGGGGACTTTCGGCAAGCCTGGCGTATAAGCGTCACTTCCCCGCAATTGACTGGCTACAAAGCTACTCGCTCTATGACGATAAATTGGAGGAGTGGTACGCCGACAACGTAGCGGAGGACTTCAACGCAATGAAGACCGAGCTGAGTTACGTCTTGCAGGAGGAGAACCAACTCAACGAAATCGTCCGCCTCGTCGGTATGGACGCGTTGGGCGCGCGTGACAGACTCACCATGGAGACTGCCAAGTCAATTCGCGAGGACTACTTGCACCAGAATGCTTTCCACGAAGTTGACACCTTCACGTCTCTTGACAAACAGTATCGTATGATGAAGCTCATTCTCGGTTTCTATCACGAGGCAACCGACGCGCTTGACAAGGGTGTGGAGCTACGCGATTTGCTTGCACTCACAGTTCGCGAACAAATCGGACGTAGTAAGTACATTGAAGAGTCGCATATTGAACGTTTTGATGAGATTCAACGCAACATTAAGAAAGAAATTAACGCTCTCATAAGCAAGGGAGAAGGCAATGTTTAAGGAATATAAGACCATTCGCGAGGT
>JAFLVL010000029.1 GCA_022508325.1 Clostridiales bacterium
AATGCCAAGGTTTGCAATCTGCAAGCCGTCAACCGTTACGACGAGATTACTGTTGTCATTAGCAAGTGTTATGTCTGCTGATACTCCGTTAAATCCGAGCTCACTTGCGTCAAGTGACAGACTGAGTTTGCCGTCTTTGAAGGTGAGTTTTGTGAGTATTTCACTGAAATCTACGTTGAGCAGCTTTGAAACGTCAAAACCTTCTATCTTCTCTATCAATTCGAAAATGCCGTCTACGACGTCCTTAAGAGTTGTGTGTTGCTCGAGGAAAGAGGAAATCCGTTCGTCTTCGGTAAGTCTAGCTAGAAGTTTCGTCAGGTCAAAGTCTGAACCGCCGCTAACAGCGAATGCCGCCCTTATGCCGTTGACTTCCAGATAGATTGTACTGTTGGCGTAGATTACTTTAGCATTAATCAGGCACGTATCACCTTCGGACACCGTTGCAATTACGCATAAAGTCTTATTGGCGTCGTAAGCTACGCTACCTTCGATAGAATAGGTCTTTGCGCCTACGGTCAAATTCAAGCCGAATGATATGCCGAAGCTCTTGCCGTTGATGACATTCAGAATGGGGTCGAAGAAGGTTTCGATAAGGGCTATTCCGTCTACGAATTCGCCGTTAATATCTAATTGCTCTGCCTCTCGGTCGTTAGGTTGGATTGTTGACTTGACGTCACCAAGTGTGATAGTTACGAGTAGTGACGCATCGGTCAGGTCAATCTTTAGGGCAGAAAGAATTTTCTCGAGGTCTATGCTGTCAAGAGACGGCACGTCAGAGCCTAATAGTCCTGTAATCTTGCTAATAACTCCGTCAAGGTTGGTCGTATCAAGCTTGAGCGCAACGTTGCCGTACTTGACGTATATGACGTTGTCCAGATAACGCAAGTAAACCGTTTGCTCGCCTATCTTAGCCGTTGCCCATACGTCGAGATTGAGCGTATCTACCGACAGTTCCAGGGCAACTGTAATGCCATTGAATTTCACTTTGCCCTGTAGGTTCAGTATGTAATCTGCCGCGTTAGGTTCTTCGACCGTTTCAACGTCAGTGGTTACGGTTGCAGAAAGGGCAATGTCAATGCTTGCGATATGTAGATTATCTAGGGTTACAGTAAGGTTGCCGTTGTCGTTTGCAAGCGTTATATCTGCTGAAATTCCGTTAAAACCAAGCGCGCCGGCGTCAAGCGACAGACTGAGCTTACCGTCGTTGAACACAAAGCCCGTAATTACTTCCGTAAAGTCTACGTCGAGGAGACTCGAAAGCTCAAAGCCACCCATAACTTCCGCTATCTCATTAATCTTTGCTATGAGTTCGCGGAGAGTTTCATTGCTATTGATTAGTGACGCTATTTGTTCGTTGCCTTGTAGCTGTGCAAGAACTTTCGCAATATCTACGTTGCCGTTGCCGCTAACTGCAAATGCCGCTCTAATACCGTTGAGCGTCAGATATACCGTTCCGTTGGCATAGATAACCTCTGCGTCTACAATGAGCGCGTCGCCGTTGGAGATTGCAGCTACAACATGCAGGTTCTTGTTTGCGTCGTACGCTACGTTACCTTGAATTGTATAGGTCTTATTGCTACCAATCGCCAAATTCAGGCTAAACTCTACGCCGTAGCTCTCGCCGTTAATTAAGTTAATTATCGGTTCGATGAAAGTATCTACTAACGAGCCACCGACACTCGGTGTCACGTCTGCGTATTGGTCTGCGTCCGCGGGCTTCGTTACGTCGGCAAAATTTTCAGACGGAGCGATGACAGCATTTATACCGTCAAAGTCAACCGCGATGCCTGTCAAATGCCAACTACCGTCCTGAGGCGCAAGATACACGGCGCAATTCAGTCCGCCGACAGACAAATTCAGCGCTACTGTGCCGTCCTCGACCCCCGTAGCCGTAATCGTGCTCAACAAGCCCAGAATATCACCGACAGACACTTCGGGAATATCCATTTCAAGGCTTGAGCCTGTCAACTGTTCTATAAACGCAATGAGATTGCCGATGTTAGATATATCAAGCTTTACCTTAACTTCACCGTACTGAACGTAAACAACTTTGTCAACGAGCACAGCGGATACACTGCCGTTATTTCCCAGGTCGGCGTTCAAGGCAACATTCAAGGTGGCGAGGTCAACCAGCACCTCGGCGTCAATATCGTAGTCTACGCCACCAAATTGCAATGCAAGCTGCGCGTTTAGGGCTATTTTGCCGTTTTGAATGAGGTCAAACAGTCCCAAAATTTCGGGATAGTCGCCAATTCTTTCTTCAACGTCCCAGGCTTGGGGCTTGATCGTGATTTCAATGTCGCCAAGCGTAATAACCGCATTTGTTAAGATATAATTCTCGCCGTCAACGTCTGCGTACAACTTTGCGTAGATGTCCAGCCCTGCCAGACTCAAAGGCAAGCTGACCGTGCACTCTGTTTCGTCGTCGCTAATTTCATAAGTAAGGCTTTCAAGCAGTCCGTCAAGGTCAAAGTCGCCCAAAAGGCCGTCAAAATCCAGTCCGCCTTCGTCGCCTAACAGCGGAAGAAGGGTACCTACCAAGCCAAGTATGCCGTCTACGGTAGTACTAGCTTGGAAATCTTGATATTTCAGATAAATCTTGCCTTGTCCGTGCTCGTAAGCCACGTTCAACGCGTCGCCAAGTCTTGCTGAAACGGAAAGCTTACTCAAGTCGGCAATATCCAATCCCGCAATAGACACAAGCGCGTTGACGTACGCCACGTCGCCACCGTTAACAGAAAGTGCAACCTGTAAATCCTCGCCGTTGAGATAGGGAGAGAAGATATCCAACAACACGTCCAGCGCGCCCTTCTCCGAACCCACGTCAGAGTAGTCGGCGTCAAAGAACTGTTCGAAAAAGTCCTTTTCGGGCAGATCGCCTTCATAGTCGTAATAGAAAGTCTCGGTAATGTCCTCGCTACACGACGCTGATATACCCATAGTCTTTGCCGTATACTTGCAGTCTGTAGTCAAGGTCTTGACGGTCCATTCTTCGTCCATGGTGACGACAATCTCCGCTTTAGAAAACGTAGGATAACCGCTGAGGTTGCCGTTAGTCACCATTTCCGTTCTCATATACGCTGTAGCGTCAATGGTATCCAGCGCAAAACGGTAGGTGTACAGTCCGTCTTCGAAATTTTCCAATACGCCGCTTGTTACGGTGTCGTAGTTGAGTATGTATGCCGTCAGTTTGTCGGAGCGGTGTCCGAATTTGTTATAAAAATCGTCCTCGTTGAGCTTGCTAGCGGCACCTTTCCAAGATACGTCGTCGAGAGCGTTGACCTTATCGAAGCCACGATAAAGGTAGTTGTCGCCCCACATATACAGCTGATACGCGTTGGGCACGACGCCCTTGGTTACCATTTGCTTAAAGGAGTTTTTGTTGCCGAATTCACCTATAACGTAGCGCGTATTGAGTACTTGCTGAGATATACCGAAGGAAGTAGTCGAACCCTCGGACACGCCGTAGAAACCCTCGCGCATGAGCAACGCCTTGTGAGCAATGAACAAGTTTTCTCTTACGTCCTCAACGTCGGACGGAGTTGCGTCAATCGGTTTGTCAAGATAGGTGTTGATATCGTCACTTGGTACGTCAAGAGGAGGGATTTCTCCCCCTCCGAGATTTGATAAAAACAGCAACGTTCCAACCGATGCCAGAACGGTAGCCAATATTAAACAAACGATTTTTACCTTGGGCATTGCTCTCTCCTAATTATAGGTCAAAATCGAAAAATGGCATAAAACCCCACTTTTCGCTTAAATTGTATGGTTGATTAGTAAACTTAAAGTAAACAAAAGTATAATTTTGTAGAAATTTTAAAAAAAATTATATATTTATATTAGAATATAAGAAAAAAGACCCCCTGTAAAGGGAGTCTTTTTGCAAAAAACTATCTTCAAACGAATAGAGCCGTACCAATATTGTCACTAATTACATTACAGTTAGTTCTTATGTAGCCGAGGGTGTTCTGCCGAAAATTTTCTGCACCGAGCGCCCTTCGTCCTTTGCGAGGGAAGCCTTTTTTCAGACGAATGCCCGAGGCTAACTATTATTCTTTGCTTTATTCTTTTTGACAAGTACGATGATTACTACCACCGCGACAATCAAAACTACCGCGACGACCGAAACAATAATAATTACTGTCGTGTTGGGAGTTTTAGTCGGAGCTGTGTTTTCTGTATTTCCCGTGTTGTCGTCGGGTATACCTGTATTATCTCCCGGCTTGGTCACGTCGCCGTTATTGTCCCCATTATTGTCGCCGCTGTTATCGTTTTTAATATAGCTACCGTAGGTGTTTACAATCTCTTTGAGCGTGTCGTTGTAGCTTTGTCCGTCGTTACACAATATCATTTCTGCGTACTCGGGGTGGTCGATAAACGGATTGCGGTTGCCTTGCTTGGTTGCTACGACGTCATTACGACGGATTTCTTCGTCTGTGGGCGGTTCTTCCAAGTGCCATTTCATAAGGTCGGAAATTTTGCCTATTCCTTTGCCGTCTGCGGTAGAAGCTCCGTCAACAAAGTACAAATTATTCTCGTCACCCCAACGGACAAGCATGTACATTAATATTCTTGCCGTTGCCCCGCGATAACCCTTTGCGGGGTAAAAGAACTTAGCGCCACCGATTGTTCCCAAATAGCAAAGCTCATCAGGCGTGCTACCGTAATCAGTTCTACCTGCCTGCACTCTTAGATTATTGGTATTTTGTTCCACTTCTGCAAAAGCATAATTGGCGCGAGATTCATTAATATCGTATTCGGTAGGACGAAGGTGATGCGCGTCAGCGCCCGGGCCAGAATCTTTCGGATAAGTAGTACCGCCATGTTTAGCCCAAACGTGTTCGCGGTTGATAGCGCCGGACGAGCTGCCAAGAGTACCTGTGAATTTCACCGACGTTCCCGTATAAAACAAAATTATATTGCCTGGGTTGGCAGGGTCGGCGTCCGTTTCACCGAACCAATCTCTGGATTCGGAGTACGTAGTCAGGTGAGTGTGAGTTGTTGTAATCAGACTTGCCAACTCACTGCGAAACTCCAATCCGACTTTGTCGGTATTGAGGTTGTCATAGTAGTCGCCATCGTAAGTATTGTTCCAATCGTTGTGCGGCACGACCGTCACTGCACTTGCTGTGTTGCCTGCAAACGGTATGATACTGCTGGCAAATAACGCAAATACTAACGCGACAACCAAAGCTAACGATATTCTTCTGCTTTTTGTCATTATGTTCGTCTCCCTTATTTTTGTGCTTCAATTATACATAAAAAAAGTCGCTAAGTAAATACAAAATATGCATTTTTATCTCTAAAAAATAAAGTCCCCGCTGTGAGGGACTTTATCGATGCAAGATTATATGGCGGCGAGTGTGTTAGGCTGCAAAACAATCTGCAACGAGCGCGATGCCCTTCGAGTGCGTGCGAGGGCGTAGCCCACCCTCAGCGATTGGCACAATCGCGTGTTCGAAGCCGTTTTGTGCCTAATACGCGAGCCGCTACTTCTTGCTAATTGGGAATGTCGCCGTAAACGTAATCACGCCATCGGCGTAGTCTGCGCGAATATTGCCGCGGTGAGTCTGGCAAATTATCTGTGCGATTGACAGACCCAAACCGTTGCCTGTCACGTTCTTATTGCGCGACGCGTCCACCGTGTAGAATCTGTCGAATAGATGGCTTATCTGCTCTTCTGTTAACGGCGCGCAGAGGTTGCTGACGGTCAAAACCGCGTGCTTGCCGACAGCCGCCACTTCAAGGCGAATATTGCCCTCGCCTACAGAATACTTGTTTGCGTTGTCAAGAAGAATGGTCGCAAGCTGTTTTAACTGCCCCATGTTACCAAAAACGCGCAAATCGGGGGTTATCTCATAGCCGAAAACTTTACCGTTCTCATAGAGTAACGACTCTTGACTTAGCACTATGGTCTCGACACATTCGGACAAATTCACGACCTCCATCTGCGCCTTGTGACCGTCGTCGTTTTTGGCAAGGAAGAGTAGGTCGTTGATAAGTTCAGCCATGCGCAAGGATTCGCTTCGGGTGTTCTCAATCCATTTCATTTGGCTTTCTACCGTTTCGTCTGCGTGTGAGGCAATGATTTCGGTATTTGCCATAATGACGGACAGCGGCGTTTTCAGTTCGTGGGAAGCGTCGGCAACGAATTGCTTTTGCTTTACCCAGTTGTTTTCAACGGGTTTCAACGCAATTTGCGCAAGAACTATGCTGATTGCAAAGTAGCACAGCACGCCGATAAGCACTGCCGACAGGGTGTACCAAATGTACGCTCTTATATTGCTTCCTCTACTAAAACTATCGAAAAGCGCAATGCGCGCGGTGTCGCCAACAACATTTTTGCAGTATTGCACGCCGGAAATCGAGCCGGTGTCGTTGGATTGCTCCCAAAGGTCGCTGAGAATGTCGTCAAGCTGTTCGCGCGAGACGTTGAATTCCTTACTGAAACTTTCGTTTACTATACGACCGCTCGTCGCGTCGCACTCAATTACTGCTGCGCCCTTATACCCCTCGGCGATGTCGTCACTCCAAACGTCGTAGTCCAACATGCTGTCAAGGCGCGCGGAACGCTCGGCTGCGATACGCTCATAGCCCGAACCGAATGTCAAGGCAATGGCAAGCAAGAATACTACGCACACCGAGATGACGTTGAGTATGATTATCTTTTTGCGAAGTTTGTCAATCAATCTTCTTTCTCCAAAAAGTAGCCGAGCATACGCTTTGAGCTAATGTTCACCTTACTGCCGATGAAAAAGAGTTTTTTGCGTAAAAACGACATATACGCCTCGACATTGTTCTCCGTAATGTCACTGTCCAGACCCCATACCTTGGAGATGATGGCGTCTTTGCTTATCACCTGGATGGGATTTGCAAGCAATAGGCGCATTATTTCGTATTCTTTTGCGCCAAGCGACACTACCTTTTGTCCGCATGAGAGTGTGTAGTTGCTGGTGTTGAGCGTCAGGTCGTGGAATTTCAACTCGTCAAATACGAATTCCGACTGCCTACGCATTAAAGCGCGAACGCGGGCAAGCAATTCCTCGCTGGCAAAGGGCTTGGTCAGATAGTCGTCTGCTCCGCAATCCAGACCCTTGACTCTGCTGGATACCTCGTCTAACGCCGTGAGCATCAGCACAGGCGTGTTAATCTTGTTTTGACGAAGGCGACTGACGACTTCAAAGCCGTCCATTTTGGGCATCATTACGTCGAGAATTATCACGTCGTAATCGCCGTTTTTGGCGTAGAAATATGCGTCCTCACCTTCGTATACCACGTCGGTGATAAATTTATTGCGTCTGAAAAGCTCGCCCAATGCATCGGCAAGTTTAACTTCATCGTCCGCTACGAGAATTTTCATAGTTTGCTCCAAAGTAATTATTTTGACCTAATGTTAAATATTTTCACTTAAATTTTACTGAATGATGCGTCTCGGGCATTCGTGTGAGAATTTAGAGCTACGCTATGCGCCACGCCCGAACACCCTCGCCTGCATAAGAGAATACCTTTATTTGTATACCTTTGCAAGTCCGCCCGTGGACGTCTCGCGGTAGCCTTCTCGAATATCTCGCCCAGTCTCGTACATAGCTTTCACTACCGTATCAAATGATATCTTGCGGCTGTCTGTCAAGAAAGTTGCGATACTTACGGCGTTGATAGCGCGCATAGCCGCGACAGCGTTGCGCTCAATGCAGGGTATCTGCACCAATCCGCAGACAGGGTCGCAGGTGAGTCCCAGATGGTGCTCCAAGGCAACCTCTGCGCTGTATTCGATTTGTTCAATGGTCATTCCGTACAGCTCGGCAAGTCCTGCCGCCGCCATTGCGCACGCCGTGCCAATCTCCGCCTGACAACCACATTCCGCACCAGAAATGGATGCGTTTGTCTTGACAAGATTGCCGACGATTCCCGCAGTCATGAGCGCGTGACAGATTGCCTCGTCGCTGAATTTTTGGTGTTTTTTTGCGTATGTAAATACAGCAGGCAGGACTCCCGACGCTCCGCACGTTGGGGCAGTCACAACCGCGCCACCCGACGCATTTTGCTCGCCTACCGCGAAAGCGTAAGCAGAAACTATGCGGTCTTTTCGAGCCTGACGGGTCACGTCGCTACGCGATGAAATGAGCTTTTTTGCGCGGCGAACAACGTTCAGTCCTCCGGGCAAAACGCCCTCTTTTTTCAACCCCTCTGCAACGCTTTCTTGCATTCTTTGCCAGATTTTTGCGATATGGGGTGAGAAAAGTCGATTTTCAAAGGCAATCGCGTACTCCCAAAGGCGCAAATTGTTGCTCTCGCAATATTGCTTAATTTCTTCAAAACCGTTGTGCGGATAAACTTCTTCGTCAACCGCAACAGCCTCGCCTTCAACGCGGATTTCTCCTCCGCCTATGCTGTAAACGGTAACCTTCACCGTCGGGCAATCAAGCTTACTCGCTTCAAGCGTCATAGTATTCGGGTGAACGGTACACTCGGTCGTTTTGTCAAAAATTATGTTAACCTTTCTGTTGCCAAAAGCGCGTGCAATCGCCCTGTCCGTGCCGTGCCCTTCACCGGTCATTGCCAGCGAACCGAATAGTGTCACAGTGTAGCTGCCGTAGCCGTCATAGCGTTGCAAAAACCACTCGCAAGCCTTGACCGGTCCCATAGTATGCGACGAGGACGGACCTACGCCGATTTTGTAAAGTTGCGTTAGACTTTTCACCTAGCCACCTCTGCCTACTTGTCTTGCTTCTTGTCTATATACAGATACAGCTTCTGCAATTTCTTGTACATCTTGAGATAAACGTTTTTGTAAATGTCGTCGTACACTTTGGCATTGTCGGGATTGGGCGTAAATAAGTCTGTGTAATGCACCATTTTGTCGACAGCCTCGCGCTCGTCCTTGAATACGCCGCACGCCATGAAGGTCACCATTGCCGCGCCAAGTCCGCTGGTCTCGTAGGTCTGCACACGCCTGATGGGCTTATTCAGAATATCCGCCGCAATCTGGCAAATAAGGTCGCTTTGCGCACCGCCACCCGATACCGCCACGAACTCAATGTCGTGGTGACCTCTCTTTGCCATTCTTTCCAGACCTTCTCTCAATGCAAAGTCTATTCCCTCTATTATTGCGCGATAGACGTGCGCGCGAGTATGGAAGTCCGAAAAACCGAGAATGGAGCCTCTTGCTTCGGGAGTGGTCAAGCCCGCCTGCCAGAACGGTTGAAGAATCAAGCCGTCACAGCCTGCGGGTATCGTCGTAATCTGCTCGTTCAGTAGCTCCTCGACGTGACGCCCCTCTTTATTAGCCTGTGCTATAAGGTCTTGCGCGAAGTTCTCCACAAACCAGCTTATAGTCCAGTAGCCTCTGAAAATCTGCACCTCGGGGTTGAAATAGTTTTTCAGTACCGACGGATACGCAGGCATAAATTGCTCCGGTTCGAAATAGCGCGGCGCGGAGAACTGCACCGACGCGCTAGTGCCAAATGATACGCTTGCCACATTCTTGTCTACGCAACCCACCCCCAGCGTCTCACATCCCTTATCCGAGCCGCTTGCAATAACCTTCAACCCTGCTTTTAGCCCTGTGAGGGTCGCTATCTCGGGAGAAATCTCACCCATCATGTCGCCCGGGTTGCAAATAGGTATCATTTTGTCGAGCGGTAGACCGTACACTGGGTAAAGCAATCCGTGTTTGGTGTGCCATTTCTTCTTCTTGAAATCGAACGGCAAGTGACCTATTGTTGATGCGTAAGAATCGATGAGGTTGCCTGTTAGGCGATAGTTGAGGTAGGCGGAAATATGCACTACCTTGTCGGTCTTATCCCACAATTCCGGTTCGTTCTGCTGAACCCAATTTGTCTTGACCTTCTTGCGAATGGCTTTGATTGCTCTATCCATTCCCACAAGCTTGAACAAAAAGCGTTGCAAAAGGGGCAATTTTGCAGACGTATCTGCCTGGCGTTGGTCACTCCACAGTATGCAGTCGCGAAGAGGCTTGTTATTCTCGTCCAAAAGCACCGCCGTATCACGAAAGGTGTCGATTGACATTGCAATGACGCTATCCATAAGATCGGGCGCAACTTCCCGCAAATTCCTCGTAATCTCGCACAGCGTGTCAAAATAAAAGTCTGCCGATTGCTCAACGTAACCCTTTTCCAACGATTTGTAAGGCGGGTACTTTATCTGCTTTTTGACGAGTAAATTGCCCTTATCGTCAAAAATTATTCCGCGCATACTTTGCGTGCCGACATCTACTACCAATACGTTACTCATCCCTTTTTCCTGCCTTTTATTAGCAAATTAAATATATTTTATCTCATATACGCGAGAAAATCAATGCTTTTTTTCTCTTTTAATGTCAGTATCGTCAAATGCCTTGCTCTTGTAGTGTCAGTAACGTAAAAATCTGCATAGTATAACGGATAATACACTCTTACCTTCACCAACTTGACCGAAAACCGTCAAAGTGCTATCATAAAAGCATAAAACAACAACGAAAATTATGAATTCTACTGAAATTTACTATCAAAAAATGACCAAAACGCCGGTCGCCAAGTTGGTCGTCACACTCGGTATACCCACCACCATATCCATGCTCATTACAAGCATATACAATATGGCGGATACATACTTCGTAGGAACACTCGGCGAAAGCGCGCAAAGCTCCATCGGCATATTGTTCACCCTGCAATCGATAATTCAGGCGGTGGCGTTCATGCTGGGGCATGGGTCGGGCACATTCGTTTCCAAAGAACTCGCCAACAAAGAGGTGAAGAGAGCCAGCGTCTACGTTTCATCGGCGTTTTTCCTCGGCGGCGCGATTGGACTCGTGATGACGGCGATTGGACTGGCAATTCTCACTCCATTGATGCGCCTTCTTGGGTCTACTGAAACGATTCTACCTTATGCCAAACAATACGGAATGTGGGTACTGATTTCCTGCCCATTTATGATTTGCTCGCTCATTTTGAACAACAATCTGCGCTATGAAGGCAAGGCATTGTTCGCAATGGTTGGACTTGTTTCGGGCGCAATTCTCAACATGGTAATGGATTTTATCTTCATTCGCCTGTGCGGATTGGGCGTCTTTGGCGCGGGCATGGCAACAGCAATTTCTCAAATAATCAGCTTCACGATTTTGCTAATTATGTATTTCATTGCGGCGCAAAGTAAGATTTCATTTAGATCTATCAGCAAAGACGTCAAGCTCTACCTAAGCGTATTCCGTGTAGGTTTGCCGTCGCTCATCAGACAGGGGCTGAATTCCATTTCCAGCGGACTGCTAAACAAGCTAGCAGGTGTATATGGCGCGAAAATCGACGCCGCCGACGCCACTATCGACGCAATGACGATAGTCAACCGTATATCTAATTTCGTAATGTGCGTAGGCATGGGTATAAGTCAAGGTCTGCAACCGGTAGCATCATTCAACTACCAGGCGAAAAAATACGCCCGCGTAAAGAAGGCGCTTCTCGTAACAATTTGCATCAGCTTTGGTTGTATTGTTGTGATGGCAACGCCTATGGTGATTGCGCCGAGTTTGATCGTGTCCCTCTTTCAAGACACGCCACAGGTTGTGGAAATTGCTCGCTTGGCTCTAATTTGCGCTATGGTCGGACAACTGTTTATGCCACTGTTTATTCCGATAAATATGACCTACCAAAGCATACGCAAGGCAGGCATGGCGTCATTCCTCGCGTTGCTCCGTTCGGGGTTGTTGTTCATTCCGATACTGCTCGTGACCACCGTATTGTGGGGCGTGACAGGCATACAAATTTCTCAACCGTTATCCGACATTTTGACAGGACTAATCAGCTTGCCAATACTACTGCACTTCCTCAAAACCACGCCTAGCATTGACGAACCTGATGAGACGCCTACGGTTGAAAATGAAAAAGAAAATTCAAATTCAGAAAGTGAAAAAATCTAAAAGATAAGCATTTTCCCCACCCCATGTGTTGATTTCGTGATATGGGGTGGGAATTTTTGATAATTTTGAAAATACAAAATAGCTCCTCTCTGCGCAAGAGGAGCTATCTGTATTGTCTGATTTACAGGTTATTGAGCCACTTCATAAATTCTTCGAATTGCGATTTAAGCTGTTGTTCCGTGCCGTTGTTCATGATATAATAATCTGCTTTGGCTATCGGTCCGCCTTTTTCCAAATTCTCGATTTCCGCCACGTCACGGCTGTCTACCATATCCTCTGTCAAGGGACGAACAGGTCTGTTCTTAAGGCGCTGCTTGCGAATTCCGCCGTTCGTCACTACTGCCAGTACGACGAGGTTGTCGCCTAATAGCTCCTTGAGTATTACGTACTCCGACCAGCTGTACAATCCGTCAAGAACGACGTTGGAACGGGACAGCTTGTCCAAAATCTCATCCTTCAAAATGATGGCAAACGCGCCCATGCCCAAATCTCTGCGGAGACGCTCCCGAATTGCGCGCTCGTTGACTTCGTTTACCGGTGTGCCGTTCTTTTTCAGTTGCGAAACCGCTACGCCACCGAAATAGACGCTATCCCACCCCATATTGGTAAAATAACTGCACAGCACGCTTTTGCCAGAACCGCACATGCCAACGACTGCTACCGCTTTGTTCATACGTATCTCCCACGCAAGCAACCTCGCTGATTGCGAGACGCTTGACTCGTTTTCATTATTTTACACTAAAATGCGAAACTACGCAAGCGTGTAAGGGCTGGGCTTTGAAAATTTTTTTTAGGGCGGACTTTGCGGCTTTTTAGAGTGAGGTTGACAGCATTTGATGTTTGCGGTATAATTGTTATATACGAAGGAGACTTTTATGAGCAAATCTGTTTCGGAGTTGGCAAATTTAATATTCGCCTACTACCCAAAACTGCGAAAAATGTACAGAAACCTTGTGTCTATCAAAGATATTCCGTTGTCTTTGACACAGCTGACATGTCTATACATTATCAACGAAAACGACGAATTGTCTATGTCCGAGCTGGCATCTGACCTCTGCATGAGCAATCAACAGCTGACCAAGGTTGTGGACGCGCTAGTTGAGTTCGAAATGGTAGAGCGCGTTTGCGACGAGAAAAATCGCAGAAAATTCTATGCCAGCATTGCGCCAAAGGGTAGAGAACTGTTGCAATCACTCAAAGAAGAGGTCGACAAAAAGCTAGGGTACGTACTGCGCAAAAAGTCCGACGACGAGCTTGATAAGCTGTATTCTGCCATGGAATTCATAGCTAGCTACTTTGGTTACAAATCAACAACGGAATAGGAGGAATTATGGAGCAAGTTCTTGAAGTAATCTCAAAATACTTCGACCTTATCGTGGAGTACCTAATTATGCTGGTGGAGTTCGTAGGCATAGTAATTCTTGTCTACGCGATAGTATCCGCTGTTATCGGATTGTTCAAGCGTCAGCAACACGTGCGTTTGAAGCTTGCCGAGGGTATTGCCCTGTCGTTGGAATTCAAAATGGGTGGCGAGCTACTCAGAACGGTAATCGTCCGCGAATGGAACGAACTGTTGATACTCGGCGCAATCATTCTACTACGTGCGGCGTTGACATTCCTCATTCAGTGGGAAATCAAGATTGAGCGCAAGAACGGCAACCTGACAGACGTTGAACTCAAAGATATAAAAACCCCGCTCACACAAGACCTCGACGAAAACAAGCCCTCTCGCAAAAAGAAAGGCGAATAATTTAATAACAAAAACAAAAAACGCCGCAAAAGCGGCGTTTTTTTAACCCCATATTACGTTTAGCGTCTACCACCGGGACCTCCGAAACCACCGGATCCGCCACCGGGCCCCATTCCGCCGGGGAAGTTATTGCCCGCTGACCCAATCGTGGTGATTATTGTGGAGACGGTGAAGCTTGTCAATTGCGTGCTTCCACCGTAAAGCGAATATTTGTTGCCCTTTACCAAATCTGGTGTGCTGAAAATGATTGACTGGCAGTTTTTCAGTATATCCACAGAGAATATTGTATTTCCCTTGCTATCAAGCAGAGATATGACTGAGCCTGCCGTAATCGTAGACTGATACGCATAGGACACTACGTACTGTGTGGAATTAGTTGAAGGCGTCTCCACCATACCGAGAGTAGATGTCGCAAATACATATCCCCCTGTAATAACAATGCCTTTGTCAGCGTCCAAACCCGCATCTCCGCCGGTAGTCGGTCCGTATACAATCACTGTACCACCGCTGATTAAAATATTTCCGTTGGAATCGATGCCGTCACCGCTTGCATTTACTGTCACGTCGCCACCGCTGATAATGATATGCTCGGCAACGTTTCTGTCATCGCTTGCCGCGTTTATGCCGTCGTCTGTTGACACAATGTCGATTGTACCGCCGCTGATCTCCACGTAGCCGCCTTCTATGCCCTCGTAGCTGGAGGTGATTTTGATATCTCCATCGGTAATCTTTGTTAGAATGTCGGATGTAATACCGTCGTCCAATGTCGAAATTGTGTAGGTTCCGCCGCCAATAATTACATTGCCGCTGTTAGCGTGAATGGCGTCGTCGGTGCTGTCTATCACAAAGGTGCCGCCGTCAATGGCAATCAAATAGTCGGCATCGTATACCGTCATATCCGTTTTGTTACCGTCGTCATCTTTGACGGTGTACTCGATTTCATTAACCTTGATACCCTTGCAGCCCTGCGACAGAGCATAAAGCGTTCCGCGCGTTTCGTCGCTGGCCACTTTTCTGTAGGTATTGCCGGACTTTTGATAGCGGAAGTCGTCAGCTGTCAAGCCGTAAGATTCCATGTTTTCCGCACTCTTTACGACGAAATCGCCCACTGTCTTGATATTGTACGTTCCGCCGTTAATATACACTGCCGTGTTTGCCTGAATTCCGTCGCCAGCTACGTTGCAAGTGTAATTGACGTTTACAAGCGACACAAAGCCGTCGTCGGTGAATTTGTCTTGCTTGGTGTAGTCGTCGCACTCGGCGTTCATACCGTCCTTGCCTGCGGCAGTGACATTTATTTTGCAGTCGGCGGCAATTATCGACGAGCCTGTGATTGCATGGTTTGCCGCAGTCAAATTGAGCGTAGCGTCGACAATACTAATGCTTTTTTTCGCTTTCACCGCGCTTTTGCTGTTAGAAACAACGTTCAGCGCACCTTTTCCGTTGATGACAAGCGTTCCCTTTACGTGGATTGCGTTTACGTCGTCACCGCTGTTTGTGACGGTATTAGTTGTTCCTTCGACAAGCGTAATGATTACCTCTTCGTCGCTCTTGTCTTGGCAATCGATTGCTACGCCGTTAGAATTGGCAAAGTTGGCATTTTTGAAGATAAAATGTACCTTCAACTCCTTTTTAGTCAATTTAATGCCGCCGTAGTTGCCTTCAAACAGATAGGTGCCGCCCTTGGAAATTTCTACAACATCATCGGTCGGCTCAATCTTAGTTGCCCCATCCTCGGAGGTATCTGCCGCAAGCGAACTCAGATCAGATTTAGCTTGAATTTCAGCTTTGACAGTACTGCTAGCCGTATCATTTACTGCAGTAGCCACTTCGCCCGTTCCACCACCGCCGAGGCTGTCCCCGGGGTTTGTGAATGGGTTGCACGCCGCAAGTGCAAAGGTCGCCAAAAGTGACACAATTACCAACAAAATACCAATTTTCTTATTCATTTATTATTTCCCTACAAATGTTTTGTTGTCCTTTTACTAATAATTATACAATTTTACCATAAAATAACCTTAATTTCAACCCTTACCCTCACAAAAAAAGCGCCACCAAAATATTGGTAGCGCAACTCATAAATAAATTGGGCGTTTTTCACTTCATATTCAAGAAAAATATCAATTTTTCTTACCCCATGTCGCAAAACTATACATTTTTAATCAACTCCTTCAACTGTTCTTCAGTCAAAAAAGGCATGAAAACGGATATCAGTTCGAGAGGTATTTCGTCACAGCGTAAAAGCAAATTGAACAACGTATCACCCGATACAAACGGCACCAACCCGCATAGCATATAGGCGTCAAATTCGCCACAAACGCAGCTCGCCAATCTTTCCGTTTGCGTTTCGCTGATAAACGGAGCAAGGGATATCAAAAGAGCTATGTCAATTTCCTGCGTATCTATACGCCCATCGGCCAACTCCCTCAAATTATTCTCGTCCAAAATATCCGTGAGCTTGCAGTTCAGTAGTTTGCATAAGTCTACCAAATTGTCAACGGCCGGCAAAAATTGCCCACGCTCCCAACCGGAAACTGCCTGCGCTGTCACAAAAATTCTGTCTGCCAATTCTTGTTGAGTTAATCCTTGCGCCTTACGCAACCGAGCGATCTTCTCTCCAATTACTTTACTATCCAACATATTGATCCCTCCTCACAAGACAATACAAACAAGTGTACTCACTTGGATACGGCTTACTTAGCCACTATTGTACCACAACCTGCAAATTTGCGCTATCAAGTAAAACTTTATACAAAACAAAAGCACCGCCATAAAAGCGATGCTGCTGGTGGAGATAAGGGGATTCGGACCCCTGACCTTTTGACTGCCAGTCAAACGCGCTACCAACTGCGCCATACCCCC
>JAFLVL010000003.1:0-22464 GCA_022508325.1 Clostridiales bacterium
AAGGCAAGGGCGAAGTTCAGTTGACAGGTAACCTCGGCGACGTAATGAAGGAATCGGCTCGCACGGCAATATCTCTCGTCAAGAGCCTCGCAGACCAATACGGAATCGACAAGTCTCTTTTTGAGAAGACGGATATACACATTCACGTGCCCGAGGGCGCAATTCCCAAGGACGGTCCGAGTGCAGGCGTTACGATGGCGACGGTGGTGATGTCGGCATTCTCGCGTAGACCTGTATCGGGCAAAGTTGCAATGACGGGCGAGATAACCCTACGCGGCAAAGTGTTGCCTATCGGCGGACTTCGCGAAAAGGCTCTCGCGGCGTATCGGCTTGGAATTTCAAAGGTAATTATCCCCAAAGACAACGCAAAGGACCTTGACGAGCTTCCCAAGGAGGTTCGCGAGAGTATTCAGTTCGTACTCGCTGACGACATCAGAACCGTTTACGACAATGCTTTGATTTAGTTATGGTTATAAAAAACGCTTATTACGTTAAGGGGGCGGCGTCGTACTCGCAGTGTATCGTGTCCGACCTGCCCCAAATAGCCGTTGCAGGCAAATCCAACGTTGGCAAGAGCAGTCTAATCAACTATCTTGTCAACGATGGCAAGCTTGCGCGCACGTCGAAATTGCCCGGCAGAACCCGACTTATCAACTACTTTTTGATAAACGAGGGGCGCGAACATGAATTTTTTCTCGCCGATTTGCCTGGATACGGTTTTGCAAAGGTTGCCGATGCCGAAAAGCTCAAATGGGCGGACTTGTTGGAAAATTATCTTGCCAAGGAGCAGATGCTCAAACACGTTTTCTTTTTGGTGGATATCAGACACGACCCCACCAAGGACGACGTGACCATGTACAATTATTTGTTCCACAACAACGTGCCTTTCACAATAGTTGCAACCAAGGCGGACAAATTGCCCAAGAGTCAGGTAAAAAATCGTTGTCGCGCCATTGCAAATTTCTTGAAAGTGGGCGCGGATAATGTAATTCCGATATCTTCGCTAAACAAAACTGGCAAAGAAGCGGTACTGGCTAAAATCGAGCAAATTTTGACCGCTCACAATGGAAGTATACATACGAATGATGCCGCCGACGAATAGAGCATTTCGCAATCAATTCACACGCGTCCCAACCGATTGTTGGCGACGCGTTTTTTTTGCAACAACACAAATTAACCAATCTTCTATAAATCAAATAATATATATTTGTATTTTTATCGACAGTATGGTACAATACATATAGGTCGTATTGGGCAACCAAACGATACTTCGATTTTTTTATCTTTTTACCAAAAAGATATTCGTACCCTTCGCGGACGAAATAGGAGATTTTATGGTAAACAATAGTAGGGCATTTCAGGTGGCGCGCTATGCGGTAATGCTGGCGACTATTTTGGTTGCGGTTTTGATGGATAAAACCATTACGTTGGGTTGGCCGATTGCCGGAGCAACCGTAGAATTGTTGGTGACGATGACTTTTTGTTTCCTTTTCAATTCGTGGTTGGACGGTTTCCTGTCAACTGCATTCATGGGATTATCCTCTTTTATTTGGTCTTTCCCATTCGCCAACGTTGCCTCGCAAAATCCCGTAATATCAATCGTGCCACGGTTGTTTGTCGGTATCATAGCATATACAGTTTATTGGCTAATGTTGCTTATTCTCGGAAAGGTTAAGAATCAAACGGTAAAACAGACAGCGTCAATTGTAGTGGCGACTTTTGTCGGGTTGATTGCCAATACTATTTTGTATTTGAGCGCTTTGTCGCTGTTTGGAGATAATTACGGCTCACTAACTGCGCTTTTACAGGGTGTAGCAATAGCCAATATTCTGCCGGAATATTTGGTGTCTTTATTTGGCGTTTCGGCAGTCGTGCTCGGCGTTCGTCACGGTTTGAAATTGGGTCTCGACGGCAACAATTGGAAACGCGCTCAAAAAGAGGAAATTATTGAAAAAACAGAGGAAAAATTATGATTTTTGCAGTAGATATAGGCAACACTAACATTAAAATAGGCGTATTTTCCGACAAAGGTAAATTGGCAAATTCCTTCAAAATGTCCACCGACGTAAAGCGCACGTCTGACGAGTACGTCGCGCTGTTGTTGCAACTGCTGACTCACGCTAAGATAGACGTAAAGGACGTTAGGGGCGCGATAGTGTCGTCAGTTATTCCTCAGCTCGACTACACCTTCACTAACGTCATTCAATACGTTTTCGGCGTCAAGCCACTAGTAGTGGGAGTGGGTACAAAGACCGGAATTGCCATTCGATACGAGTTCCCGCGCGAGTTGGGCAGCGACAGAATTATTACCTGCGTCGCCGCAGAGAAGCAGTATGGCGCGCCATTCATTTTGGTGGACTTTGGTACGGCTACGACCTTCAACGTCGTCAACGAGCGCAAGGAATTTATAGGGGGAGCAATCACATTAGGCTTGAAATCGACGATGGAGAGTCTTGCTCGCTGCACGGCAAAATTGCCCAACGTCGAGCTGGAAACACCTTCTAAGGTTGCCGCACAATCCACGCGCAAAGCAATTCAAAGCGGTGTAATTTTCGGCACGGTAGGCGAGGTCAAATATATTATCGAGCGCATTAAAAAAGAAACAGGACTGACTAACGCCAAGGTTATAGCGACAGGAGGATTGTCGGAATTAATCTATGACGTTGAGCCGATTTTTGATTGCATAGATCGTGAATTGTCGCTTAAAGGATTATACGAAATCTACGCGCTCAATCAGTAATTTTTTGCAGGATGATTTTTCTCAAAAACTTCTTTTAAGCGATTGACAATGTGGCTCGAATCCGCTATAATAGCTTACGAACAAATGTTCGCATTAATTATTAATATTGCAAGTTTTCTCACCCCATGTCGCGTTTTTTAAGACATGGGGTGGTAAAAAAGGACTAAAATGGACTTCAAACTTCACTCAAAATATAAGCCGTGCGGAGATCAACCGCAGGCAATAGCGGCGCTTTCGCTGGGGTTAAAAGACGGACTTGCAACGCAAGTTTTGAGAGGCGTTACGGGCAGCGGCAAAACATTCACGATGGCGAATATCATCGCCAACGTCAATAGACCTGCGCTCGTCATTTGCCACAACAAAACCCTTGCCGCACAGCTGTGCAACGAGTTTCGCGAATTCTTTCCTGAGAACCGCGTGGAGTTCTTCGTGTCCTATTACGATTACTACATGCCCGAGAGCTACATTCCGGCGCGTGACCTCTATATTGAAAAGGAAATTGATATAAACGACGAAATCGACCGTCTGCGCCATTCGGCTACATGCAGTTTGTTCGAGCGTCGCGATACAATCGTCGTCGCCAGCGTGTCCTGTATCTACGGATTAGGCGCGCCGGGCGAATACTACAAGATGAGTCTGTCTCTGCGTCCTGCCGACGAGATTTCTCGCGAGGACGTAATCAGGAAGCTCATAGCAATTCAATACGTGCGCAACGATATGGATTTTCACCGTGGCACGTTTCGCGTTCGCGGTGACATTTTGGAGATTTTCCCTGCGTCCTATTCCGAACATGCGATCCGCGTACAGTTTTGGGGCGACGAGGTAGAGAAAATTCAGGAAATTGACGCGCTGACAGGCAACGTGGTGGCGAATCTGTTGCATACGATTATTTTCCCCGCCAGTCAATACGTCGTTGAAGGCGTGACTATGGAGAAAGCGCTTCAACAAATCAAGCAAGATATGGACGTGGAAGTGCAGGATTTTCTTGACACTAACAAAATCGTTGAGGGGCAGAGGCTCAAACAACGCGTGTCCTACGATATCGAGATGATGCAAGAGATGGGCTATTGCAGTGGAATTGAGAATTATTCCCGCTATTTCGACGGTCGAGGTGTCGGACAACCGCCTTATACACTACTCGACTATTTCCCAGACGATTTCATCACCTTTATTGACGAAAGCCACATGACGATACCGCAGATTCGCGGTATGTACAACGGCGATAGGGCGCGCAAGGTTAACCTTGTCGGTTACGGTTTCCGCCTGAAAAGCGCTTATGACAACCGTCCCTTGACCTTTGACGAGTTCGACAGCCGTCTGGGACAGCTTATTTGCGTGTCGGCAACGCCTGCGGAATACGAGCTTAAACGCGCCGACAGTGTCGTAGAGCAGCTTATACGTCCGACCGGACTACTTGACCCACTTGTGGAGGTTCGCGGCGTAGAAGGGCAAATAGACGACTTATTGGGGGAAATCCACAAGGTTGTGACGGATGGGGGCAGAGTGTTGGTGACGACGCTCACCAAGCGAATGGCGGAGAGTTTGACTGATTTTTTGGCAAAACAGGACGTCCGCGTCAAGTATATGCATTCGGAAATTGATACCTTGGAGCGCGTGGAAATAGTAACCGGTCTGAAAAAAGGCGAATTTGACGTGTTAGTGGGTATCAATTTGTTGCGCGAAGGACTTGATATGCCGCAGGTGAAGCTGGTGGCAATTCTCGACGCAGATAAAGAAGGCTTTTTGCGTAATGACACCTCGCTCATTCAGACGATTGGCAGAGCGGCGCGAAATTCCGAAGGTCGCGTAATAATGTATGCCGACGTCATGACGGACAGTATGAAACGCGCAATCGGAGAGACTAACCGCAGGCGGACTATTCAGCATGCTTATAACGTTGAACATAACATAACTCCCAAGACGATTGAGCACGAGGTGGAGAATACCCTTGAGATTACTCAAAAGGGCGACGATATAATGACGGTCAAGGACCTCGAACGCGAGATCAAGAACGTCACCGAACGCATGAAAACCGCCGCCAATCAGCTCGATTTTGAGCGCGCGATTCAGCTCCGAGAACAGGTCGTGCAGTTGACCAAGCGTTTGGAAAAAGAAAAGAAGAAAAAGAGAGGATGAACTCCCTATAGAGCGTTCAATCTTTAACGACTGCGAGGAAAAGCTAAATGAATAAGCTATACAAAACAGGGAAAGATTTTCTTGCTGAGAATACGGATTTAATACGAAACGATTTGCTGGGCACAATATTTTTCGAGGGAAATGCCACGGCTATTGGGCAATGCGACGAAAAGAATTTCGCCATACGAGTCGAAGTTGACGGCGAGATTTTAATTGCGATTCACGTAGACGGTTACCCGTTGGCAATTTACGGTAGTGAGCGTTGCGCCGAAGAACTTGCGCGCGTCGTTGCCGAGAATGAATTGCAGTTTGGTAAAGCAATTGGATACTACGACTTGATAGACAGGTTTTTGACGGTCTACGAGAGTTTTGTAGGCGGCAGACACAAAGTCAATTTGTCTATGGATATCATGTACTGTGACAAAACCGTCCCCTGCGACACGTCGGAAGTTGAGCGCGCAAAAGCTGATGATGTTGAAGAAATTGCCCACATGTATGCGGAATTTTTAACCGAGGCATTGGGCGAAAACGCGACATGGGGTGAGAAAATTGACAAAATGTCGCAAGAAATTAATTCTTATGCGTTACTTAGAGTAGATGGAGAAATCGTATCAATCGGCATGAGCAAAGATAGTGGCTACGGATTGAAACGAATTTCAAACGTCTACACTAAACCCGAACATCGCAACAAAGGCTACTCGCGGAAAGTTGTGACGTACCTGACTGAGCAGGTTCTGAAAAGCGGCAGCTTAGCTTGTCTTCACGTCGACCAAAACAACCCTGTTTCAAATCATTTGTATCAGAAAATCGGTTACAAGTACGGCAAATCTCGCTATGAAATGGAATATATAAAATGAAAGACATTATAATTAAAAATGCAAAAGAAAATAACCTCAAAAGCGTGAGCTTGACAATCCCGCGCGACAAGCTGGTGGTATTCACCGGACTGTCGGGTAGCGGCAAGTCGTCGCTTGCATTTGACACAATTTTTGCCGAGGGACAACGCCGATATGTCGAAAGCCTGTCGTCCTACGCTCGTCAATTTCTTGGGCAGATGGACAAGCCAGACGTGGAAAGCATAGAGGGACTTTCACCGGCAATATCTATTGACCAAAAGACGACCTCGTCCAACCCGCGTTCCACTGTCGGCACCGTTACGGAAATTTACGACTATTTGCGTCTGCTTTTTGCGCGGATAGGCGTGCCGTACTGTCCGCATTGCGGTCTGCCCATAACCAAAGCTACTGTGGATCAGATTTGCGACAGGGTTATGGCGCTGGGCGAAGGTATAAAGCTGCAAATTTTGGCACCTGTTATTCGCGGTCGCAAAGGCGAATATACAAAGCTGTTCGACCAACTCAAACGACAGGGATACGCCCGCGTCAACGTTGACGGAAATATCTATACATTAGATGAAGAGATAAAGCTGGAGAAGAACATTAAACATAATATCAGCGTCGTTATAGACAGACTCACCGTCAAAGCAGAAATGAACACGCGACTGTCCGACAGCATAGAAACGGCACTAAAACTCGCCGATGGGTTGGTTGTAGTGTCGGCAAATGGTGCAGATATCACCTATTCTAACAAATTTGCTTGCCCTGAGTGCGGCTTTACGATTGAGGAACTGGAACCCCGCTCGTTTTCCTTTAACAGTCCGTTTGGAGCCTGCCCGGAGTGCTTAGGATTGGGTTTCAAGCAAGAATTTGACGAAAATCTGATAATTCCAGACGATACAAAATCCTTGCACCAAGGCGCGGTGCGGCTTCTGGGGTTCAATCTCGGCGCGGCAAGCTGGATGCGAATGTTATTCGACGCGCTCGCGGAAAGATACGGTTTTTCCTGCGACGTACCTGTCAAAGAGCTATCTAACTCGGCGTACAATACTATAATGTACGGCAATGGCGGCGAACAACTGGTATGTCACTTAAAGGACGGACGAACTTTTAACGCAACTTGGGAAGGTATCATTCCAATGATGACACGCCGTCACAACGAGTGCAAGAGCGACTGGACGCGTCAGGAATATGAGAAATTTATGGTCGATAAGCCCTGTTCTCACTGCCATGGTAAGCGTTTGAAAGAGGAAATTTTGTCTGTCAAAATAGGTGGTCTCAATATTTGGGAAGTTGGCGAATTATCCATAGCCAAGGCGTTGGAATTTTTCTCGAATCTGGACCTTGATTCAACCCGAGCAAAGATTGCATATATGGTCTTAAAAGAGGTCAACGCTCGTCTGAAATTCTTGGTGGATGTAGGACTGGGATACCTGACTCTGAACCGTAGTTCGGGTACGCTTTCGGGCGGAGAGGCGCAGCGCATAAGGCTCGCCACGCAGATAGGTAGTGGACTTACAGGAGTTTTGTATATCCTTGACGAACCGAGTATCGGTTTGCATCAACGTGACAATAGTAAGTTGATTGCAACGCTCTCTAGACTGCGCGATATCGGCAATACGCTCATCGTCGTCGAGCACGATGAGGACACTATTCGAGCTGCAGATTTTGTCGTTGACGTCGGTCCCGGGGCGGGAGTGCACGGCGGCGAAATTGTGTTCGCAGGAGACGTGAAATCGCTAATGGGGTGCGAAAAATCGATAACAGGCAAGTATTTGTCGGGCGAAATGTGCATACCTGTTCCTACGGAAAGGCGCAGGGGGAACGGCCGGAAATTGACGGTAAGGGGCGCGCGAAAGAATAACTTGAAAAACATTGACGTGAGCTTCCCGCTGGGTTGTCTTAACGTGGTGACAGGCGTATCCGGCAGCGGCAAGAGTAGTCTTGTTAACGAAGTGATATTGCCGTATCTTGAACAGCACCTCAACCGCGCTCGCCGCAGCGAAGTAGATTGTGACAGCATCGAAGGAATAGAGTATCTAGACAAGGTAATATCAATAGATCAGAGTGCAATCGGTCGTACGCCTCGAAGCAACCCTGCAACATACACAGGAGTATTTACAATGATACGCGATTTGTTTGCGGCGACTACTGATGCTAAGGAACGCGGTTACGCGTCCGGTCGCTTCAGCTTCAACGTCAAGGGCGGTCGATGTGATCATTGCGACGGTGACGGCATACTGCGAATAGCCATGAACTTCCTGCCCGACGTTTACGTGCCTTGCGAAGTGTGTCACGGCGCGCGGTATAACAGAGAAACACTGGCAGTTAAGTATAAGGGAAAGTCAATTGCTGACGTGCTCGATATGACAGTCGAGGAAGCGGTGGGGTTCTTCGAAAACATTCAGTCTATCAAAAACAAAATTCAAACGCTATACGACGTCGGTCTAGGGTATATTAAACTGGGGCAGCCTGCAACCACTCTCTCAGGCGGAGAGGCACAGCGCGTTAAGCTGGCAACCGAGCTCTCCAAACGCCCAACCGGCAAGACGCTGTATATTCTCGACGAACCGACGACGGGTCTGCACACTCACGACGTAGCCAAGCTGATAAAGATACTGCAACGCCTCGTCGCTTCCGGCAATACGGTGATAGTGATAGAGCACAATCTGGACGTCATCAAAGTGGCTGATAATATCGTCGATCTAGGGCCGGAGGGCGGTGACGCGGGAGGCATTGTGATAGCCACCGGAACCCCCGAACGGATAGCTGCAACCGCTGAGAGCTTCACAGGCGAATTCCTCAAGCCGATATTATCTAAACAAAAGTAGAAAATTTGTTCTAACAACCATTCGTAAAATATAGAAAAGATATTCTAAATCCACCCCTAAAATCGTGAAAACGCGACATGGGGTGGAGTTTTTTATTAAAAACGTGACATGGGGTGGGAAAACCTGAATTTAGCATGGGGTGGGGATTTTTGAATATCATATCCAAGAGTATAACACCCTAGAATGGCAATGTTATAGTCAAAATTTTGTCCGATTTTTACTAAAAACGCGATATGGGGTCGCATTTCTTTATTATTAATATAAATATAATATTATTAATACATTATTTAATACGCGTACACGTGCGCGTGCGCGCGTAGGAAAATTGAACCTTAAAATTAGCCAAAAATGCCTCCAAAAACCGATTTTAAAAATTCGACCCATGTCGCAATTTTGAAAATTCGGTTTTTTCAAAATTTCAAATTTCGATTTTGGCAGTCTGAGCACGAGAGTGCTAAAATTTGTCTTAATTAGCAGTTAACGCGCGGAATATTTCTAGCGTCTTCGCGAGTTGATTTTGTCCTTAATAAAAGCCCAAATTTGTCGCTCAATTTCTTATGTATTTTGCGCTAAGTTGCACTGAGCGAAAGCTACTAATCTTAGGCACGGACAGCCTCTATCTGTCGTTTTGACTTTCACACGCTTTCTAGTGTCGAGCTTCCTTTAAATTCACGTGAGAGATGATTCGTTTGGCGTTTATAACTCCGACCCTATGTCAGACATAGGTTAACTGTCTACATTTGGTCTAATGATTTTCGCGGACGCCAAAGCTTGGCGCGACAGAAAAAATTTAAAAATCTTGGTTCAATGACAGGTTTTGTGCAAAATTAATTTTTTGAAGGGTCGGAAAATTTTTGGATGTAAATTTGAAAATTCTATCTGAGCGTCCCTATTAGCCAGCCTAGAACCGCATTTCTATGTCGGCATAGGTCTCGGCGTGGCGGTACGCCTACTCGATTGCCTGGGACGTATGAGCTTGATGAATCTTACTTGCCATTCCCGCCATGTCAATTACGGTTAGGCTCGGGTTGCTTTCGCAATGTGGGTTGAGACTCCCCTGTGTGAGCTTCGAGGATTCGTGTCGGTGATTCCAATTTGTCAGGAAGTCTCTCTTGAGCACAATCTAACTATGTCAGGCATAGACCTCGCCTTATTTGAGCTTGGGAGTTCACCTTTTCGGCTTGAAGGGAACGTGACAGCATGAGGCGGAAGAGAGCGACTTACAATAGCGTGCGCTGGCGTCCCTTGAGCAGAAGATCCGGTTAAAGAGTGGAGCACGTAAGGTATACTACATCTTGTGGCGCAACTTTGTCGTGCGGGAGTTTTGCGGTGAGGCCGCGGAGTTGCTTGAAGTTTGTGGAAGTTGTTAAACGTGGAGTTGAGGAGAGTGGCAAGGACTGATTTGTCGGTAGCGAAAATCTAACTGAAATGACGCCAAATGAAAAAGCGGTGAAATCATAGGCAATTACACAGACGGAGACTTTGGGGCGTGGGCGTGGGTGGTGTGAGCTAAAAAGGAGTTCGGCAATGTGACAAGTGATGCAACTAAATGCAAGTGGGTAAAAAAAAGGTAAGATCTATGCCAAATTTCATTCGAAAAGATTCAAAACGGCTCTGCGTTGGTCAAAATCTTGAAAAGCTGTTGCAATACATCGAAAAACAACGTAAAAGCGGCTTCAAAATTGCTAGAATTGGTACCTATATATTAAAATAAAAAAATAAGATATAAATAAAAATTAATTCTTGTTACAAATATAGTTAAAATTATCATATAATTTGTAGAAAAAAGTAGATAAAAGTGTTGACAAGCTCTTATTTGAGTTATATAATATATGCGATATAGGTAGAATTACGCCTATAGTCAAAAAAATGACAATAGCGAAACTTTGTTTCTAATGGGTCAGGGGAAGCGGTCGAAAAGAGCGTTTGGGGGCAAGCCAAACCAACGACACCTCGACATGGAAGCGCAAGCGCGTAAGCGCGAACGTGAATGTGGGCGAGAGCGGAGACCTGAACGGACGCGAGCAAGGCAGCAAATGGACGGCGACGCCAATGGCAAGATTGGAGGTAGCCGCAAAAACTGTTTCGCGCGCGTGTGCGTACGTGTTTACGTGTGAGTATGCGAGAGGCAACCCCGAAGCAATCCGTACGGCAGCTTGACCGAATCCAAACGAAACAAAAACGCGAAAGGAAAACTACATTGTGGAGGAATATATGACTAACACATTTGCAAAGACCAAAAAATGGCTTATGGTCCTGCTGATGGTGCTGGCGATAGTTGCAATAGCTGCAACCGTCGTCCTTGTTGCTGTCAGCAATCGTGCAGATGCTAACGTCGTCATGGTCGCTAATGAAGGCGAACTAAACGACGTCCTTGCCGGTATTGGGCAAGGTAAATATTCCGGTGAAACCATTGTAAGACTGAGTAATGACATCGGTCTTGAAGGTTCATTGGAATCAAATGGCACCTACACACTGGACCTTAACGGTCGTGCTCTTAGCTATGTAGGTAGCGAAGTAGCACCCGTTGTAACAGTATCAAACGGCACGCTTACGCTGACTGACAGCGGAGCACGCGGTCGCGTAACCGGCGGCACAAACGGCGGTATCATCGTAGACGGCGGCAAACTGGCTCTCAGCGGCGGCGAAATCAGTGGCAACACCTCTGAAAGCCTCGGTGCAGGCGTTTACGTTGCAGAAGGAAGCACAATCAGCGTTTCCGGCGCACCTGTTGTGTCCGGCAACACCGCTTTTGGCGCAGAAAGCAACCTATATTTGCCCGGTGACACCAATGTATTCATTGGTGACCTTTCTGCTGCAGCAAACATAGGTGTAACGCTTGACAGCGAGCGCGCATTTACCAAGGGCTACGCAAGCGTAGCTACAGGTTCTAGCTTGGCAACCAGCGCATTCTCTGCAGACGACAGCGACGGCAAAATCGCTCTTGTAAACGGCGAAATCATGGTCGTTGCGTCCAATGCAGTGGTGCAAGTAGACGAGACTTCCTACTCTAGTTTCACCAGCGGTTGGGCTCAAATCAAGAACGACAGCATCGTTACTTTGCTTGATGACGTTATCTTGCCCTCATACCTAACTGCCTCCAAGGAAGGACTTACGCTTGACCTCAACGGTCACATGCTTAGCTACAGCGGTACGGACAGAGCTCTGCTTACCGTATCTGCATCCAACGTCGAAGACCGTATGACCTTCACCCTGTTGGATGGCGATCCTACAGCTAATGAACGTACAGTTACCAATCCGTTCCCCGCTGATGGCGAAGACGCTAACATGAAGGTAAGCGGCGGCGTCATTTACGGCGGACTGTACGGCGTCAGAGTAAACGACGACGGTCTCGGCTATGTAGAATTCTATTTCCAAGGCGGCTCTATCATGGGCGCAGCTAACGACGGTATCTACATGGACGTTCAAACGTACAGATCTTCAACTACGACCAGCAATCAAATGGTCTACAGTTCGGTACATATGTACGGCGGTGCTTCTGCAAGCTACAACAAGCGTTATGGCGTAAACGTCAATGCGGGAAGAGCTCTGACAATGGAAGGTTCTACCATTAGCAATAACGGCTATGGCGGAATTTACGCTACAAATGCAGATATTTCTCTCAGCCGCGGCGAGATTGTCAACAACGGTCTCAGCAACGTTGAGCCTAGCACCACCCCGAAAAACTATCACACCGGTCTGTACATTGACAATTCCACAAGCAATCTCACTGTCAACGGTACCAACATCTCCAACAACGTTGCGCAAGGTATTTTTGTAAAAAGCACCAACTCCAACGCAACAATCGAGATTACCGGCGCAACCATCAATAACAACGGTGTAAGCAGTTCTGCTGCGGGTATTGAGGTTGCAGGTACTAAGATTGCTCTAACTAACAGCAAGGTTTGTGATAACGGCGCTGAAGGCCTCAAATTGAGTGTGAATAACATCTCGATTTCCGGCTCGACAATTGACGAAAACGGCAAAGATGGCGTTAGTGCAAGTGGTACGGTAGCATCTGCGACCAACACCTCTATTAGCAACAATGATGGTAACGGTGTAACCTACAAAGGTACAACTCTTACCCTCATCAATTCTACACTCAACAACAACAGCGCAATCGGCGCAAAGGCAACCGTTACTACAACCAACATCACCGGCTCCACCATCAACAACAATGGCGCCGAGGGTGTCAACAGCAACGGCGTGCTTAATGCGTCTTCTACTTATGTTGAGTACAACGGCAACTGTGGTGTAGAGTTTAGCGGAACGGAAATTACCATTGACGACTGCACGTTGACAGCCAACGGCAAGGCTCATGCTAATGACGAAACCATTAACGAGGCTAATTGCAGCAACGTGTACGCATCGGCGGTTACTACGGCAAGCTTCACCAACAGCAATATGTCACAAGCTATTGGCAGAAGTATCCTTCTTGTCAGCACAGGCAGCGTTAACGTAACCATTGGCAGTAGCGCAATCTACTCCAACGCAGGCGGTATAAATGTGGTCGCCGGCGGTGGTTCGGTTACTCTTGACGGCTGCGAAATCTTCGACAACGACAGTGCCAACGACGGCGCAGGCGTACGCGTAGTCATGAACAAGACTGCATCTACCGTTACGCTCAAGGATGTTACCATCAACAACAACAAGTCGGCGCTTTCCGGCGGTGGTTTGTACATCAGCCTTACTCCTACAAGCGGCAACACAACTGTAAGTTGGGACGGCGTTCATATTGATGAAAACACTGCATTAGGTGTAAACTCAGCTGCAGAACAAGTTGTTTACGGTGGCGGCGGTGCGTACATCGACCTCAGACCCGCAGCAGGCACATCAAGTTTTGCTGTGAACAATTCCTCTGTCAACGGCAACACGGCATCTAACTACGGCGGCGGTATATATATGTACCAACATGCCAACGGCAAAGGCACTTTCACATTGACCGGATTTGAAGCCAACTACAATGTTGCGCGCGGTGTGTATGCCTATATCACGCCTTGGGGTGAAAATGCCAGTGTTAAGGTGTACTATGGCGGTGGCGCTGTTCACGCTCGGATGAAGAGTGAGAAGTCTGATGTTTCGGTTGATATGAACGGTGCTACAATCAACAACAACACTTCGCCCTGCGGTGGCGGATTCTGTGTCGATTTGATTCCGGCTGCTACAAACGGCAACAGCACTGTGTCTATCAAAAACGCAGAAATGCACTACAACACAGCTACAACCCATTACTTCGGTGGACTGTATGTCTACTACCACAGAGGTATCGGTACGACAGGTGGCACCAACAGCTTGACGATGGAAAAGGTGAACATTACGCACAACACATCTAAGAGCAGCCACGGTGGTGCGTATGTTTATGTGCAACAAGCTACCGATTTAACCGGCAAGGGTACAACTGCTCAGGCCAAGGCATCCTTGAAGGATGTTCATATTGATGACAACTACGCAGGTGCAGGCTACGGCGGTATGTATTACTACATCGCCACCTCGTACCTAGGGTTGAAAGACGGCACCGACTTCATTTGCGGTACTGTTGATTGTAAAATAGAAAACTGCTCTTTCGACCGCAATACGGCAAAAACGGGTACTGTGGGTGGCTTGTACTGGTATGCGTTGTCAGACTTTGGTACATGTACTGTTACAATTAACAAGACCACATTCAACGACAACTACGCTTACACAACCTACGGCGGTGCGTTTATTACATCTTACTGCTGGTCCGGTACTCACGCTACATTAGAGCTTAACGACTGCGAATTTAGCGGTAACACTGCGGAAACGAGTCACTACGGTGGTGCGTACCTTTACCTCAGAACCAACGGTGATACTTACGATCTTAATAACCAAGTTGCTACTCAAGATCGTTGCATAGACAGCACCTTTACTTTAAACAACATAGTTGTTCAGGGTAATACTGCTGGTGGATTCTACGGTGGCCTCTGCACATATTCCTATAACTACACGCCTGCGGCTAAGAGCAATGTGGGTGAATTTGCAACATGCACATATACGGCAAATCACTTGAATATCACTGACAACACTGCCGGTGCTGCTTGTGGCGGTTTGATGATAAACAATGGTTATAGCAAAATGTATGTGAACATGGACGACATTACCATCACGGGCAACAAGGCGTTGAATACTTTTGACACGGAAGATGGTAACAGGGGTCAAGCCGGTGGTATGTGGATTTACAATACCAGCTGGGGACAATATGTAACCATGACCAACACTAACATCAGCGGCAACATCAGCGCGGTATCAGGCGGTGGCATTTGTGTTCAAAACCACAGCGTTGAGCAGGTTGTCAACTTTGACAGATCTGTCAAGATTTTCAACAACGAGGCGGCTATACACGGTGGCGGATTGTACAGCCGTATCACCAGCGCCAACGAGAGCGCTCAGTCGACGATAACTTTTGACGGCACGCCAATCACCGGCAACACCGCAGAGAACGGTGGCGGTGTAGCGCTGTATTCTGCTATGTCAGGTGCAAATGTATTTAACAAACTCGTACTTAAGGGTGGCGTTTCCATCACCGACAACGTGGCTGCCGTTGGTGGCGGAGTGTACGACGGTGAAAACAGCAGCGTTGATATGAGTGGCAAGGTTGACATCTACAACAACCACAACAGCAGTGGTTTTAGCAGCAACCTGTTCCTGTATGCTGACAACATCATCACAATTTCCGGTCAGCTTACCACTACGGAAGCAATCAGACTGTCGTTTGACGCCGTGTACAACAACAAGGTAGTCAGCCAAGGCTTTGAGAAGAACGCATCATTCTCCAACTTCGGATTTGACGATGACTCCAACAGCTTTGACAGAACGGGCGCCAGCAAGGAACTGACGCTGAAGTTCAGCGAAGTGTCAATTATTGTTGAGCACGCAAACAAGACATCTACTGAATACTACGACTTTGCAACTGCTTACTCAAAAGCTGTTGCAACCGATGTAATCAAGCTGTACGCTGACGTAGCTATCAGCGCATCTATCGATGTTACAAGGGAAGTCACCATTGACCTCAACGGTTACATGCTTCAACCTGCATCCGGTGTTGAACTGGCGTATATGTTCAGCATCCAGGCAGGCGGCAAGCTTACCGTTATCGACAGCTCCTACGACTCGAATGGCTATAGCCCCAGATATCACTACATCTCCAACCCCATCACAACGGCTCTTACCGAGCTTCACGGCGGTATCATTCACGGCACAGTGCTGGTACAAGGCGGCGACTTCGATTTCCAAGCTGGTAACGTTTCCAACTCGTACGGTGCTGACGCTGACGAAAGAGCCGGCATCAAGGTGGAAGATGGTAACATTACAATGGGTAAGTATGCCGGTGTTTGCTACAATGTTGGTTACGGACTGTACATCACCAAGAAAGCAGACATGACCATCAGTGGCGGTAAGTATTTCGGCAACAAGAGCTGTGCTATAATTTACCACCCCAATTACAAGAGCAAGTACTACACGCTGACGCTTGAAGATGGCGTTGAAGTTACCAACAACGGCGTAGGCGTTCACGCGGGTCAATACGGCAGCCTTACGATAAACGGTGGTTTGTACGCTGAAAACCTCTACTACAATCTTTACAGCAACGCACAAGGCATTATTACCATCGCCGGTGGTATCAATAGACACGGCAGATATTTCAGCAGTACCTATACCGGCTGGGGTGTAAGACTGTACGGCACGGGCGGCGTGTTCAACATGACCGGCGGCGTGATTTGTGACTCCGTCATCGGTATCGATACGTACAGCACTGCCAAGAACTGGACCCTCAACATCAGTGGCGGCGAGATTTACAATTGTTCAAGCATTGGTGTGCGTCTGTACAGAAACAACGCCAATGTTAAGCTTTATATCTCCGGCGAAGCTAAGATTCACGACAACGCCTACGGCGTCTACACTGAGTGCGGCGGTACAGATGTTGTCAACATAAGCGGTGGTAAAATCTACAACAACACGGTTGACGGCATCCGTATGCGTACGTTTGTCAACAAAGGCGACTCCACGATGAACATGACCGGTGGTGAGATTTACGGTAACAAGGGTAGCGGTGTTTATCTGTACGGATACTACACGCTGTCCAACGATACCACCTACTGGGATAAGTCGATAACCATGACCATGAATATGAGTGGTGGTCAAATTTACAACAACAACATCGGTGTGCGTCTTACCGCATCTGACTACTACGGCATATACGCAGAAAACGATGTCTTCATGAAGTATGTTGGCGTGTTGAACATGACGGGCGGCACAATTACCGGCAACACGGGTTACGGAATATATCTTTCCACAAGTTCACCCGATGTTTACGGTAAAGTCAACTTTGGCGGCGGCAGTGTAATCAACATTACCGGTAACGGCCCCAAGAAGACGCCTCAAGACGTAATGGCGTGGAGCTACTGGGCTAACGCTAGCTATCCCATCATCAGCAAAGGCAGCAGTCAATTAGTAAGCGGTTGGGTTGTACCGATTACATTTACCAGTGCTTTGACAGCAGGCAGTAAGATTGGTATCCACACCAACATGGCTGCAAACACTTGGGAAGGACAAGACACAAGAAAACTGTTTACCAACTGGAATGCAAACTACATCAAAGGCTCGGAAATCTTCTGCGACTATGTAGATCACTGCTTCAAGGACGGAGTTTACGCACTTGACCACAAGACGCAGTTGGTTCCTGCAAAGGATCCCACCTGTACGGCTGTTGGTAACATTGACTACTACCGTTGCACGCTTTGCGGTGAAACATTCTTCGACCAAGAAGGTAAAATTCCTTACGATGTGAAAGAAAACGAATTGCCCGAGACTGATCACAACTACAAGTGGCAAAAAGTTGACGATTACAACGACAAGGAAGTTTGCCAAGTTTGCAAGGCAACCGGTGCAACCGAAGCACACAAATACACCAAGTACAGCAGTGCTAACCTGGCTTCCAAGAACTACGAATACTACAGCACTTGCGTGAAATGCGAATTTGTGTTTGCCTCGACATGCGAACAAAACGGCGTAGGTCACACCTACGAAGGCGCGCCTCTACACACAATCGGTAGATGGTCTTCCAACAACACATCCCACTGGATGCAAGAAGGCGATGTTTGCGACAAGTGTTTCCAACACATTGCTGAGACACCTCACACGTTTGACGGAACTTGGATTGTCAAGGGCGACGGCAAACACTATCAAGTGTGCGTTGTTTGCGGAAAGGAAGTTGCTCTTGACAGCGAAGAACACGACCTTGACGGCGTATGGCTTGTAAGCGATGATGGCAAACACTATCAGACCTGCCGTGGTTGCAACCAAAAGATTGAGGTTGTTGGTCAAGATCACGTTCTTGACGGACAATGGGTTGCTAACGAGGACGGCATCCACAAGCAAACTTGCAGCCTTTGCAAGATGGAAATTATAATTGAAGCTTTGTCTCACGAAACTGGCACATGGACGGCTTCAAAAGACGGCTTCAATCACGTAACTAACTGCACGATGTGCGGCATTGAGATTGCTGAATACCACACCTATTCAGATAGCAACTGGACGTCTGAACGGGTCGGCTACAAATCAAGACTTTGCACAAAGTGCGACAATGTTGAAGAGGTTGCATGCGAACACGCTTCAACCGTACTGACAAAGAACACTTCTACACACTGGTGGCAATGCACGTTGTGCGCTCAGCACGTTGACGAAGTTAAACACACAGTTGACGACGGAACATGGACGTATCTGACGGTAACCAACCACCGCGGCAAGTGCACAATTTGTAACCAAGACGTTGTTGCAGCTCACGTAGCTAGAGAAGGTTACAACGAGTACAACAAGAACGATGACTATCACTTCCAAATCTGTGCAGGTTGCAGCAGCGAGATTAACCACGAAGCTCACACCTACGAATGGACGGAAATCGGCGAAGAACCCGGTCACTACAGCGGTGATTGTACGGCTTGCCATGACAAGGTAGAGAAGAAGGAACACGATTTCTCCGGCGAATTGGTAGGCACTGACGCATCAGGTCACTACTACAAGTGTAAGGATGATGATTGCGATGCTAAGTACAAGTTTGAAGAACATAATTTCGTCATTGACGATGGTCACACTGCTGACGGCGGCAACACCGGCAGACACAGTATTGCATGTAAGGACTGCGGTTACTCACAATCATACGGTACACACACCTACGGTTCGTACAAACCGTTGGTAAACGAAGACGGTAGTTCAACTATTCACTATCGCGCATGCAGCGTTTGCGGTGTAATGGATACTGCAAGCGACAACACAGGCGCAGAGCACACCAAGGGTGTACCCTTCTCCAGTGAAACAGGCCACGGAACATGGTGCGCAGTTTGCCACTTTGTTCTTACCAGCTCAGAGCACGTTTACACTTACGTAGACAGCGGCGACGGTTCAACTCACTATCAGCAATGCTCTTGCGGCGCAATTGGAGCAACAGGAACACACAGCTGGAGCGACAACAACTACCAGTACAACGGTGAGCAACACTGGAATTTGTGCGACCGTTGCGGTGGCGCAGCTAACTACACAAATCACGACAAGGTAACTTACACTCAAGCATCAGCTGACGGTCACTACGCACAATGCGCAACCTGCGGCTGGAGAGGAACTCTTGTCGGTCACAGCTACGGCGAGTACTTGGTTGGCGAAGAAGGTCACTATAGACATTGCAGCCTGTGCAACTATGACTCGGTAGAGGCTGGACACGTTTACTCCAAGCTGTACTATGACGACGTATACGGTCACTGGCAACAATGTAACGTATGCGGCGCTGAAAGCAGCAAGATTGACCACACATACGTTGGCGTTGAAAGCAACTCTGACGGAACACACTCGGCAAGATGCTCAACTTGCGGTAGAGCAGACATCGGTTCTGACTGCTTGTACGAGTACGAAAGCCACACTGAAGAAAACCACACCTTGAAATGCAAGGTATGCGGCTACAAAACAATCGAAGAACATAACAAAGATACGTTGAACAACACTGACGCAACCAACCACTGGTATGAATGCTCAGTTTGCGGCTACTACGACAAAGAGAAAGTTGAAAAGCACGAGTGGTCCGAAAGAGCAACTGCGACAGAAGACAAGGCACAACACTTCTTTACCTGCACAGAGTGCGGTTATGATGCAGAACCTACCGGTCATACCTTGTCAGGCAGCTACAGATCTGACTTAGAAGGTCACTGGCAACTTTGCTCGGCATGCGGTGCAGCAGGCGAGGCTGATACACATAGCTACACAAAGTTTGACCAAAACGAAAAAGCGGGAACTCACACAGGTATCTGCGAAACCTGCAGCTACAGAAATACCGAACTTAAGTGCGAGTACGACTTTAACGGTAGCGGTTCACACGCAGACGTTAAGTGCAAACAGTGCGATGCTCTGGCTAATCCTGAACACGACTACAGCATCTTGAGACACAACGCTAACCACCACTGGTACGAGTGCGCTTGTGGAGCTAAGAATAACGAGTATGGCGACCAGCCGCACGCATTCCCCGAAAAGGGTACTGACGCAGGCAACGGCAACCACACCTTCACCTGCTCTGTTTGCGGCGAAGTGAAGAGCGAAGGTCACCAATTCGGTTCTCAGTACAAGTTTGACGCAGATTATCACTGGTACGAATGTGCTTGCGGAGCAAAAGACAGACACGCTGCACATACTCCAGGCGACACTGCAACCTCCAATGATAACGGAACTCACACCACCAAGTGTAAGGACTGCGGTAGAACATTGGCAGAGCTTAAGTGCGAATACAATGTTGTACAAAAGGACGACGGAGATGCTCTACGTCACAACCTAGTATGTAAGGTTTGCGGTTACACCGACGAGGCATTGCACAATTTTAGCGGTGGCAAGACTATGCACGACCAAGATGGTCACTGGCAACAATGTGCTTGCGGCGAAGAAGACCTTGCTAACAAGGTAGCTCACACTCCCACAAACATCAGCGCAAACGCAAGCGGCAACGGTCACGACTACGACTGCGCTTACTGCGAATACCATGCTGATAACGTTGCTCACGTCTACACCGATGGCGAATACGAAACCGACGGTGACAACCACTGGCAAGTTTGCGAAATCTGCCACGAGGACAGCGAGCATGTTGCTCACGAAGGTACAACCTATCAAGACAACCAAGACGGAACTCACTCGACAATTTGCGACACATGCGAAGAAGTATTCGGTTCAATCGAATGCGACTACGTAATTAGCAAAAACGACGGTGACACCCACTACAAGACTTGCGCGGATTGCGGTTATCTAATTACCGAAGACCACAGTGTAACAACTAACCGCGCAACCAATGCAACCGAACACTGGTACATCTGCGATATCTGCGGACAGGCAGACCTCGGTACAGTTGAAGAACACAAGTGGAGCACCTGGCAGGTTGTTGACGGCGGTCACTATCATTACTGCACAACCTGCGACTACGCAACTGCAGTTGAGGACCACGACCTTGGCGATTGGCAACAAGCTAACGGACAACACTGGAAGCAATGCTCAACGTGTAGCTACTCGACCGAGCATGCTGACCACGTATTCACCGGCAGCGCTACGCCAAGCTCAGTACACGGTACGCACACAGCTATCTGCGCAGTTTGCGGACATACCAACCCCGGTGTTGCATGTACCTACGTGTACAGCACAACCGATACACAACACATATCCATCTGCACCGAATGCGGCGACAGAGTTGAAGGCAATCACAACAATGACAAACTCAACTACGACGAAACGCATCACTGGTACGAATGCTCTGTTTGCGGTTATGTAAACGAATCTGACAAGATCGCTCACACCTACACCGACAACGCTGACGTATGCGACGGATGCGATCATCCCACAAACGATGCTCTTGCAGCAGCTAAGCGCGCAGCAATCAGACGTATCAACATAATAGCAGAGCAAGCTATTGCAACACTTAAGGGAAGCAATTCGGATCTGTTGACGCAGATGATTGAAAAGGCAGTAAGAGACGCTACCGACGCAATCAACCACGCTACACAAGCTGAGGAGATTACTTCTGCAGAAGACAACTTTAATGCAGAAATCACTTCCATCAAGTTGCGCGATGCTAAGGATGTTGCTAACGCTCAACTTGAGGCTAAGGCTGAAGAAGTTGAGGCAAGCCTCTCCGAAGTATTGCCCGAAACAACAGATCAAGAAACCTACAAGGCAGCAATTGCAGCGGCTAAACAAGCGGCTTTGGAAGTAGTTGCAGGATGCGCTGATCAAAGCGAAGTGACAGTAGCCCTTACAGCCGGACTTGCAAGCATTGAGGACGCAATTCTTAGCGCACATAAAGAGCTTGCGAAGGCAGAAATTGACGCTGAAGCAATCGCAGCTAAGAACGCGATTGAAAGCAATGACGACCTGTCAGCTGAGGAAATTAAAGACCTCGTCGACCTAATCAATAAAGAGGCAGACCGCGCTAAGGGTAAGATTGATAGCGCTAAGAGCCTTGAGGAAGTCGACGACGAAAAGTCAACCGGCATTGAAATCATCCAAGGCATTCAGGCAGACCCCGACCGCGATAAGCGCGAAGAGGAATCTAAAGACCGTGACGAAAGTGACAGCCATGAGTGCGAGAACAAGTGTCAGACTTGCGGTAAGTGCTTGACACCTGACTGCGACCACGCAGACTGCAAAGACAAGTGCGAATCCAACGGCGACCACAGTGGCGAGCAACCCGGTGGCGACGACCATGACGAGTGCGAGAACAAGTGCCCGACGTGTAACAAGTGCTTGACACCCGATTGCGACCATGCAGTTTGCCAAGACAAGTGCGAATTCGGTGGTCACCACGAGTGCGAGAATCAGTGCCCTGTTTGCGGCAAGTGCTTGACACCCGATTGCGACCATGCGATTTGCGAGGACAAGTGCGAATTCG
>JAFLVL010000003.1:22564-57457 GCA_022508325.1 Clostridiales bacterium
GCCCCGAATGCGGTAAGTGCTTGACACCCGACTGTGACCACGAAGTCTGCGAAGACAAGTGCCCTGGACATGATGTCCAAGACCCATTGGCAGATGCTAGAGAAGCAGCTAAGAACGTTATCGACTCCAAGGCTACAGCGGCTATCGACAGGCTGAGCGGTCCCAACAAGTCCAGCTACTCGGCTAAAATCAACGCTGCATTGCAGACTTACATCGATGCTATCGACGCAGCAGAGACCGAAGCTGAAATCGAGCAAGCTAAACAAGACTTCATCGACGCAATTACCGGACTGGTAAAAGAAGATGCCGTAGAAGCCCTTGAAAAGAAGGCTCAAGATGCTAAGGACAGCTTGCCCGAAGGTCTGAGCGATGAGGAAAGAGCAAAATACGAGCAAGCAATCGACGAAGAGTTGCAAAAAGCTAAAGACGCCGTAAACGATCCCGAAACCTCTCTCGAAGACGTAACAGGTAAAGTTGAACAAAGCGGCGACGACTTCGAAGACGCAATCGTTGACACGGCAAAAGACATTGCAAAAGACAAGGTTGACAAGGACGCTCAAGCTAAGAAGGACGAGATTGACCAAAAGGTTGAGAACGGCGAAATTTCTGAAGAAGACGGTGAAAAGCTGAAAGGCATCATCGACGACGAAGCTGAGCGCGCAAGAGACAACATTGACAGCGCAACCTCTCGCGAGGAAGCCGAGGCTGAGCAAAAGCGCGGCGAAGAAATTACGAGTGATATCGTAGAGAACCCCGACCCCGAGTTGCAACAAGGCAAGACTGACGCTCGTGACGAACTTCAAGGCGAAGCTGACAAGAAGAAGGATGACATCCAGAGAGAAGCTGACGAGAAGAAGGCGGAAGTAGACAACGACCCGACACTCTCCGATGAAGAAAAGGCAGCTAAGAAGGACGAAATCCAAAAAGATGCTGACGCTAAGAAGAAGGCAGTTGACGAAGCATCGAAGTCCGCTCAGGACAACGTAACCGAGGCAGAAGACCTAGAACAGGTTAAGTCCGCTCTTGAAAAGGGTAAGGAAAGCATCAAAGAAGCAGGCACCGAGCCCACGCAGAAAGGATTCTTTGAGAAAATCAAAGACTTCGTCAAGAACAACGACATGCCTCTTGGCACCGCAGCAATCGTTCTCGGCGCAATGTTGCTACTCATACTCATTCTTGCAATCGCAGCAAGAAAACCCAAGAAAAAGTAAGAAGGAGGAGACGTAAATGTTAATCAATTTATTGGCGGCAGCCGTGACATTTTTCGGTCAAGAGATCGAATGGCTCTCTAACTACACTGAATACGTTTGGTACGCAGTAGTAGGTATTGCAGCACTGTTCCTCCTCATCATCATCGTGATGTTCTTCAAAGCAATCAGACGCACTCGCGAGAGAGCTGTTGAAAAGCGTATCGCAAAAGAAGTCGAAGCTGTTAAGAAAGAGGAACGCAAAGAAGAAAAACGCAAAAAGAAGGAGAAGAAGGTCAAAGAATCTTCGGTATCCGAACAACCGCAACCGCAACCACCCATCGCGGTGGTTGCCGGAGGCGAGGAACGCACTCTGGTTGGAATTACGCTGGACGTTGGCGTAGTACAAAGAGACTTCAAAGTTGGAGACGACTTCAACTGCGACGGCTTACTTGTAATCGCTAACTACAACGTTGCTCCTCTGCAAGAAACATTTGCAGACGTGAAGGTAGTAGAATCCTCTACGTTTGACAAAGCCGTAGCCGGCAAACTCGCTGGTCTCTACATTTGCAAGCCCGACCTATCCAGATCCGGCAAAATGCCTGTTAGAGTATGTTTCAATAAAGAAATGGCTTTGTACACGATTTCTGTAGTCGAAAGACCCGAAGAAATACCCGCAGTGGAAGAAAAACCCGCTGTGGCAGTAGTTGCAGAACCCGAACGCGTAGTTACCGGAATTACGCTGGACGTTGGCGTAGTTCAAAGAGATTTCAAGGTTGGCGACGCATTTGATTGCGACGGACTGTTGGTAGTTGCCAGCTTCAGCGCGGCTCCGCTGCAAGAAACTGTGGCTAATTACACCGTAGTTGACGCTTCGACGTTCGACAAGGCGGTAAACGGTAGTCTCAAGGGACTTTACGTTTGCAGACCCGAGTTGAACAGAACAGGCAAACTTCCCGTTCGTGTATGCTACGATCAACAAGTAGCTCTGTATACCATTTCCGTTACAGAAAGACCTGTTGAAGAGCCCAAACACCCCGAAGTCGTGGTTGCGGCTCAACCGCAAGAGCAACCTCAACAACCTATTGGACCTCGCGAGATGATCTCATTGACGGTCAACACCGATTACGTACGCCGTGATTTCTACGTAGGCGACAGCCTTGTACACGACGGACTTATCGTGAACGCTCACTACAACAGAGAGCCGTTCAAAGAACAAGTTTCCAACTTTACGGTAATTGCTCCCGATATGAGCAGACCCGGCAATCCGACGGTAGTAGTTATGTACCAAGACAGAGCTACAAGTTACACTGTAACCGTTCGCGAGAACCCCTACGCTCAACAAAAGCAACCCGAACCTCAACAACAGGTTCAACCGCAAAAAGAACGCGTACTTACTCGCGTATCTGTAAACTCCGACTTTGCAAAGAGAGACTTCGTAGTTGGCGATACTTTCAACCGCGAGGGCTTGATAGTGACAGCTCACTACAACGTTGAACCTTTGGAAGAGCAAGTAACCAACTTCACCGTTATTCCGCCCGATATGAGCAGAGAGGGCATGGCTACGGTAATGGTCGCATACCAAGACAGAATGGTAAGCTACCAGATTAACGTCAGACCTGCTCCTGTAGTTGCAAAACCCGAACCGGTAGTAGAGCAACCCAAGGCTGTACGCGAACTTGTCAGTGTATCTCTTGACCTCGGTATCGTTCAACGCGACTTTAACGTGGGCGATGAATTCAACTGCGACGGACTGTTGGTGACAGGTAATTATAGCCTTGCTCCCACAATGGAGACTCGCGCAGACTTCAACATTCTCGACGCTAGAAGCTTTGACCAAATCATCAACCAAACCAAAGGTTGTTTCGTGGCAGAGCCTGACATGAGCGTTGCAGGAAGAAAGGTCGTACGCGTAAGCCTCGACGGTCAGATTGCAATTTACACGATTTCCGTACACGCGGCAGCTAAGAAGGAAGAGATAAAAGAAGTTGTTCAACCTGCTCCTGCAGTAGTTGCGGAAGAACCCAAGAAGGTAGAACGTGAACTTTTGAGCGTTACGCTTGACCTTGGTGTTGTTCAACGCGAATTTGAAGTCGGCGACGAATTCAACTGCGACGGACTGATGGTAAACGCTAACTATAGCGCCGCTCCCATGGTGGAGACGCTTGCTGACTGCATGATTGTTGACGCAATCAGCTTTGACCAAATTATCAGACAAACCAACGGCTTGTTCGTAGCTGAGCCCAACATGAGCACAGCCGGCAGAAAAGTCGTACGCGTAAGTCTGAACAACCACATTGCTCTGTACACAATCGTAGTGCGGGAAAAAAAAACAGAATTTGAAGTAGAGCCTGAACAGGAAGAGCAACCCGAACCGCAAGTAATAGTTGTGGAACAGCCCGCTCCCGCAAAAGTTGAACCAGAACGCGCTATGCTGTATGTCACTCTCTCCACCGACAAGGTGCAGAAGGACTACGTTCTGGGCGACAATCTCAACACCGAAGGATTGGTAGTATTTGCTCACTTCAACGCTGAGCCCTATATGGAGCAAGTGACGAGTTATACGGTAACTCCTCCCGATATGAGCCATGTTGGCACATTTACGGTTGGCGTTCACTACCAAGACAAGACGGTAGGCTATCAGATTAGCGTTCATGAAGCTCCCGCAGTGGAGAAGCCCGAACCTGCTGTTGAACCGCAAGTCGTAGTCGCTCAGCAACCCAGCCAAATCGTAGTAGAGGAAGAATCCTACGAAGGCAGACTGCGCTATGACAGAAGCTTCAACGCTCGCATTATTCAGGCTGACGACAAGACCAAGTCTTGGTACACCGACGTCAAAAACGTACTGCTTTCCTACAAGAAGGTTCACGGTCGTATCAGTTGGAAGCGCGAAACGTTCAAGTGCAGTAAAGCCGTAGTAGCCAAGCTGGCATTCCGCGGCAACACGCTGTGCCTGTTACTGCCTCTGAAGCTTGAAGAGTACGCTGACAGCAAGTACAAGCTTGAGGACGTCTCCAAGGCTCCCTCCAATGCTGACACTCCTGCAATGCTTAGACTCAAGAACGACAAGAGCGTAAAGCAAGCTCTCGAACTCATTGAAGAAGTTATGGACGATTTGGGCATTGACAAGGACAAAAAGTACGTGCCCGAGGACTTCTACGTTCCCTATGAGGGCGTGTTTGAGCTGATCAAGAAAGGTCTTATCAAGCGCGAAATCAAGACTGCGGCTGACGAAGCTGTATTCAATGGCGGACAATCGGACGACGAAAGTGACGACGACAGCTATGAGCTGACGGAAGTTGCACCCGGCGTATTCGTATCCCCCAAGAAATAACGGCTCGCCGTGCTCGTAATCGAAGCAGTAGAGCGAACGCATATCTAAATTCAAAAAAAGAGCACCCTAGCGGTGTTCTTTTTTACGTTCTCGCAAATTCATTGTAAAATTCCGAAAAATAGTGTACAATCATGTCAACACAATTTTTTAGGTGAACTATGTCAAAACAAAAACTGTTGCTTATCGACGGAAACAGTATTCTCAATCGCGCCTACTTTGCTATGCCCGCTTTGAACGACAAAGAGGGACGCAACGTCAACGCCGTATACGGCTTTATCAATATTTTGCTCAAAGCACTTGCCGACTACACACCCGACAAGCTGATAGTGGCGTTTGATATGCGCGGACACAATTTCCGCAAGGACATTTATCCAGAATATAAGGCAAACCGTCACGGTATGCCCGACGATTTGGCGGCACAGATGCCGATACTGCACGAATTGCTCGAGGCGCTAAGTATTGCCGTCGTGGAAAAAGCGGGCGTGGAAGCTGACGACATTATCGGTACGATTTCCTCCGCCACCGACTGCGACAGTCTGATAGTCTCGGGCGACAGAGATATGCTACAGCTCGTTTCTGACAAAGTAACCATTCTGCTCACAAAAAAGGGCGTAACGGAAGTGGAGACCGTAACCCCCGATGTGTTGAAGTCGGCTTATGGGCTTACACCAAAACAGGTCATAGAGTACAAGGCTCTGCGCGGCGACACTTCGGACAATATTCCCGGCGTGCGCGGCGTAGGTGAAAAAACTGCGATGAGCTTGCTGGAAAAATACGGCGATATTGACAACCTTTACGCCAACGTTGAGCAAGAGAAGGGCGCACTACGCGACAAGCTCGTCGAGGGCAAAGAGATGGCTTACCTCAGCCGACAGCTTGCAACGATAGTGACTAATGCCGACGTGGAATATGACGTGGAGAACAGCAATTTACCGACATACGGTGGCGAGGCGCGCGCTATACTTGAAAATTTACAATTCCGTTCTATTCTAGCCCGACTGAACTCCAACGGAGAGGAGCAAAGCGCCGCAACGGTGGAAGTGGAGACGGTAGAAGTATCAACTCACGCGGAGCTTACTCGGGTAATAGAGGAGATGAGCGCGGCAGAGTATTTAGCATTTTATGCCGACGCAGATACGGTGTATCTGTCTAACTGCGACACCAAGGAATACAAAGTCACAGCGTCCAATAGTTTTCTTGACGAATTGAGCATCGAGAATGTTTGGCAGGCTTTGAAGCCTTTGCTTGCCTCTTCCACGCCAAAAGCGGTATACGATGGGAAAACACTCAGGCACAAACTAAACGCCCTCGGAATGGCATTACAGGGCGTCAAATACGACGTTTGTCTAATGCAATACCTCGTAGAATACCGCTCCTATAAGGACGTACAGAGCCTTTGTTCTGCGTACGGATACGGCAGTCTTTGCGCGGGAATCTTTGCCGTCGCAAAGAGTCTGAACGCCAAATTAACGGAACACGGAATGGCAAAGCTTTATTTTGACATTGAGTTGCCCCTGTCCGATTTGCTTTATCGAATGGAAGTCGAGGGCGTAAAGGTGGACGAAGAACAGCTTGACGCAATGTCAAAGGATATGCACGGAAAGCTGGACGTTCTGACGGAGGAAATATACGAGTTAGCAGGCGAGAAGTTCAACGTCAACAGCCCTATGCAGCTGTCGAAAATTCTCTTTGATAAGCTGGGGCTTCCCCACGGTAAAAAGACGCAAAAGGGTTATTCTACCAACAACGACGTGTTGGAAAAGCTGACTGACAAACACCCAATTGTCAACAAAATTCTCGAACATCGCAAGCTTGCAAAGCTACTCGGCACCTATCTCGACGGACTGAAACCGCTCGTTAAGCGCGGATTGGTGCATACAACGTTCAATCAAGCGTTGACTTCAACCGGCAGACTCAGCAGCAGCGACCCCAATTTGCAAAACATTCCCATTCGCAACGATTTGGGCAAAGAAATTCGCAAGCTGTTCTGTTCCAAGTACGGCGTATTCGTCGGCGCGGACTATTCGCAAATTGAACTTCGCCTTCTCGCCGCATTTTCGCTGGACGAGAATTTACTTGAAAGCTTCAAAAGCGGCGAAGATATACACACTCGCGTGGCGTCGGAAATTATGGGCGTGCCCAAGGAAATGGTCAACGACAATATGCGTCGCATGGCGAAGGCGGTCAATTTCGGCATAATTTACGGCATATCCGACTTTGGACTGTCCCAAAACGTCAATTTGAGCGTCAAAAAAGCGCGCGATTACATTCAGTTGTATTTTGAACGGTTCCCCAAAATTAAGAGTTATCTTGACGGTTGCGTAGAGCAAGCAAGGAGCAACGGTTTTGTGACGACACTGACAGGTCGTCGCAGACAAATTCCCGAAATCAAGTCGAGTAACTACAATCTTCGTGCCTTCGGCGAGCGCGCCGCTATGAATATGCCATTGCAGGGCAGCGCCGCTGACATTATGAAGATTGCAATGCTGAAGGTGGACGAGGCGATACAACGCGCAGGGCTGAAAAGCAAAATCGTATTGCAAATTCACGACGAATTGATTGTAGATTGCTATCCCGAAGAGGCAGAGCAGGTCAAAAAAATCCTTATCGATGAGATGGAGCACGCCGTTGAGCTTGCTTGCCCTCTGACGGTAGAAGCCGAGGAAGGAGCGACCCTCTATGAAGCGTAAGGTTATAGCTTTGACAGGCGGCATAGGCAGCGGCAAAAGTGTTGTTGCGCAGTTTTTACGCGAGATGGGCTATCAAACGGTGGATTGCGACGCTTTGGCGAAAGAAATCGCCGACGAAAGTGAGGTAATAGCCGCAGTTGAGAGCCTTTTGGGTCATGAATGTGTGTCAAACGGCTCAATCAACCGCGCAAAAGTGCGCGAAACCGTGTTTACCGACGGAAATTTGCTCAAAAAGTACGATGAAATCTTTTTTGGACGCGTGCGTCAACGCCTAGACGAGATAGTGAAGCAATCTTTTGCAACAGTATTCGTGGAAATTCCAATAATTGACGCCTTTGATTTCCATTTTGACGAAATTTGGCTCGTCGACTGCTCAAAAGGGACTCGAATTGCCCGCGTAACGGAGCGCGACGGCGTGTCAGCGGAAAATGTCGAGCATATTATGAATATGCAACATTACAATCGGTATACCCGAGTTATACCGAACGACGGCAGTGTTGAAAACTTGCGTCAGCAGGTGCTTTTGGCACTGAAAAATGCTCAAATCGTTTGACAATGGGTTTCAACAGGGCTAAAATATACACGGTTAAAAACGGCGTAATAATTAACCGAAAATTACTTATTACAAGAGGAAAACAATGATTAACAGTTTACTTGCAATAGCAATCGCGCTTATCTGCGGTTTGTTGGTAACGCGTTTGATGAAGATTGTAGGACTTCCCAACGTTACAGGCTACCTTATCGTAGGTCTTATCATCGGACCTTATGCACTCAAGCTCATCAGCGAAGACGTGTTGTTGGGCGCAGTTTGGGAGGTAGACGGACTTAGACACGGTGGACTTAATATCGTCAGCACCGTAGCGCTTGGTTTTATCGGTTTCTCCATCGGCGTAGAGTTTAAGCTCTCTCATATCAAAGAAATTGGCAAGAGCGCAATCACTATCACATTCTGTCAGGCGTTTGCGGCAACGCTTTGCGTAGACGTGGTGCTTATCATTCTGGCGGTTATTGCTCCAAACGTTATGGCAATTCCCGAGGCAATAATTCTCGGTGCGATAGCAACTGCTACGGCCCCCGCGGCAACGCTTATGGTAGTGCGTCAGTACAAGGCAAAGGGCGTAGTTACAGGCACTCTTTTGCCGGTAGTGGCGTTGGACGACGCGGTAGGTCTCATTGTATTCGCTATCTCCAACTCAATCGCTCTGTCTATTGCAAGCGGCGAAGCAATCACTGTACTGTCGATTCTCGTCTACCCCTTACTTGAGATCATCTGCTCGCTTGTGATTGGCGCGGGCATTGGCGCGCTGCTGTCCATCGTTCCCCGCTTCTTCAAGTCGCGTGACAACCGTACCATTGCAACGATAATTTGCGTATTCCTGTCTCTCGGCATCTGCCAACTTTTTGAATACATGAAGGAAGAAGGTTGGGTACCTTTTGCGTTGTCCGACCTACTCGTCTGCATGATGGCGGGCGCAATGTTCGTCAATTTGCGTAAGGAAGCAGGCGTAATGATGGAAGGCACCGACCGTTGGACGCCGGTAGTGCTTATGCTTTTCTTCATTCTGTCAGGCGCGGATTTGAACGTAATGATGTTTGCCGAAAACCCCTGGCTTATCATCTGCATCGTTTTGTATATTGTCTTCCGTTGCGCAGGCAAGTATTTCGGCACGATGTTGGGCGCAACCGTGACAAAGAGCGATCCCAACGTGCGCAAGTACCTCGGTATTACTCTTTTCCCACAGGCAGGCGTTGCCATCGGTATGGCAACCATGTGCAAAAGCGAATTTGCCAAAGCTGCTCTGGCGGCAACCGATGCCACAGTCTCGGAGCATTTGGCAAGCATTGGCGCAAATATCGTCACTATCACCATGTGTGCAGTGCTTATCTACGAGCTTATCGGTCCTGTACTTACCAAGTGGTCTCTCGCAAAAGCAGGCGAAATTTCTCCCGAAATGTTGCGCAAAGGTCGCAAAAAGGCAGTCGCGGTAGCAGGCGAAGGTACTGCCCTTGACGTTCCCGCAACCACGACGGAAGTTGAACCTACGACCGCAGAGGACAACAGCGTTGACAACACCGACAAGAAATAAACATGAAAAAATCTACGATGTATGACCTTATGCGTAAAAGCGAATTGATGGACGACGACGGCATGGACATAGACGAAGCCGAACGCGCAGACGTTCGCTCAAATGCAGAAAAGTATAAAGAGCAGTACAAAGAGTTTTACACAGATATTAAGCTCGATATAAAAGAAGACTGGTAGTTGACCGGTCTTTTTTTTGTGTTTTTAAAGTGCGTTTGATTTATTTACATTTTTCGCGCAGTATGCTATACTAAATCCGTATGGCGTAAAATTGCGTCAATAAATACTGCAAAGGAGTATTTGCATTTATGAAAACTTTTCCAGGTGGTTTCCATGTGCCTGACAACAAAGAGCTGACTGCAAGCGCGAGCATAGAACAGATGCCACTTGTGGCGGAATACTTTGTATCGTTGTCACAGCACATTGGCAGACCCGCAGAACCGGTTGTTGCCGCAGGCGACGTCGTAATCGAAGGGCAGCTGATTGCCAAGGCATCGTCGTTTGTGTCGGCAAACATTCATTCACCGGTATGCGGCGAGATTGTAGGCGTAGTCAAACGCAGAAACGCCCAAGGCGCAACGGTAGACTACATTCATATCAAGCCCAACGGCAAGCAAGACAAGGCAACCTTGAAGCCCCTCGTCGACCCCACGCCAGCTGAGATTATCGAGCGCGTAGCAGAAGCAGGCATAGTCGGTATGGGTGGCGCAGGATTTCCGACTGCTGTCAAGCTCCAACCCCAAGACCCTGTTGATACGCTTATTATCAACGCGGCGGAGTGCGAGCCGTATCTCAACTGCGACAATCGTTTAATGATTGAACGCGCTGAGGAGTTTATTCAAGGCGTACGCTTGATAGCCAAGGCGATAAACGTGTCTAACGTCTATATTGGTCTGGAAGCCAACAAGATGGAAGCTTACGACACTCTCACGGCTTTGGACGGCGTAGTCGGTGACAGGACGAAAGAAGATCTCGCCAGCAAAAAGGACGGCGACATCGTGGTGGTACTCTTGAAAAAGAAGTATCCCCAAGGCGCTGAAAAGACCATCATCAAAGCGTGTGTCAACCGCAAAGTACCTGTTGGTGCATTGCCTGCCGCAGTCGGTTGCATTGTTGATAACGTTGGCACGGCTTACGCTGTGTACGACGCGGTAGTCAACGGCAGACCGCTCTACAAGCGTTTGATGACGGTATCGGGCAGAGGAATTAATACTCCGAAAAACATTGAAGTAAATATCGGTACGCCGCTGTCGGCAATAGTGGAATTTTGTGACAATTTGACAGACGGCACCGTCAAACTCGTTTCCGGCGGACCTATGATGGGCTTCACGTTGCAAAATCTCGACGTAGCAACCACCAAAACGGACAGCGGACTGCTCGCATTGACGGACAAAGAGGCAAGCACTGTTCTGCCTACGCCCTGTATCAACTGCGGCAAATGCGCGTCGGTATGCCCCATGAAACTTATGCCCATGTACATTGACTTTTACGCAACCTGTGGCGACACCGAGAACGCCGTCAAGTACGGCGCGGCTAACTGCTTTGAGTGCGGTACGTGCGCGTACGTCTGCCCCGCAAAGCGTCCGATTGTACAGAGTGTTCGCCTTACTAAAATGAAAATGAAGGAGAAGAAATAATATGGCTACATACGTATATTCAAGTTCTCCACATATCAAATCTCCCAATACTACCCGCAGAATAATGATAGACGTGTGCATTGCATTGCTCCCCGCGTGCATTGCAGGTTGCGTCCTGATGGGAGTATCAAACGCCGCATATTCCATGCTGGGACTTCTGTCCTTTATGCAACTGGCTATCTGCTGCGTATCTGCGGTTGCGGCAGAGTTCGTATTCCTACTTTGCTGCAAAAAGTCCTTTAAAACCATTTTACACGAATTCGACTTCACGTCTTTGGTAACAGGCTTGCTTATCGGCATGAACCTGTACCCCACGTCAAAGTGGTACGTGGGCGTACTGGCTAGCGTGTTCGCAATCATCATCGTCAAGATGCTATTCGGCGGCACAGGTAAGAACATCGTCAACCCTGCGATTGCGGGCAGAATTTTCGCATTCATTGCCTTTGGCGCAGCTTTCGGCGGCGCAATGGGCTTCGTGAATCCATCTAACGGCAGCGCCGTATCAATCCTTTCTCCCATATCTAAGGGTAGTGTGACGGCCGGCGCAACACCGTTGCAAATCTTGATGGGCGCAGAGGGCGAGAGTACCTTGACCAACCTTGACCTGTTCCTTGGAACAGGCGTTGCGGGAACTATCGGTGAAACGTGCAAGCTGGCGCTTGTCGCAGGCGGCATTTATCTAGTAGTTCGCGGCGTGCTGAACTTCCGCTGGCCGCTTGTATATATAGCAACCACAGGTATCGTGGCGGTTATTATCGCTTGGATTGAAGGCGTAAATTCTCTTGAAACAGTCAACGGCGTAATGATTGGCATCAAGTTTGAAGAGGCTATCGGCGCGTTCCTACCGTCCATTCTTTCTGGCGGTCTCATTCTCGGCGCGATATTTATGGCCACCGACTACGTGACGACCCCCAACACAAAACTTGGCAATTACATATATTTCGTGTGCCTGGGTATTCTGACGGCAGTTCTACGCAAGGCTGTCAAGGGCGAAGTGGTGTCATTTGTAATTCTGCTGATGAACCTGCTCGTGCCCCTGTTCGACCTGTACATTCGCCGTAAGCCCTTTGGCTACGTAAAGCCCAAAAAAGAAAAAGTAAAAGCGCAAAAGGAGGGCAAATAATATGGCAGAAGAAAAAGCTAAAAAGCCAATGAATCCTTTTGTTAGAGAATGGATCATTCCCATTGCAGTACTCGTCGCCATCTGCTTGGTGTGCGGACTGTTGCTCGCACTGTGCAACGACCTGCTGTACATCAGCCCAGAGGAAAAGGAAAGACGCGCAATCGCAAAGATTTACCCCGATTACAAACCCGACTCCACCTTTGACACAACCCTTGACGCCAACTATACCGACGCCAAACCGTACGGCGTAGTAACCAAGGTTGTCAAATCCACCGACGGCACGTTTATCGTCACTGCCAAGGGCAATGGCGGCTACGGCGGAACGGTTACCGTCAGTATCGCGTATCTTGCCGACGGTACCATTTACGGTTGGACAATTCAAGGTAGCGACGGCGAAACGTTTATTGCCAACATCACCGCAAAACACATGCAAACTTGGTTTATCGGCGACCATTTCAGTAAAGTTCAAACCACGGCTGTTGCCAACACCAACTCCGGCAAAGGCAGTGGCGCAACACTTACGGAAAACGCCATCTCCAACGCAATCAACGCAGCTAACTACTACTGCAAAAACAAGCTGTACGAAACGGAAGCAAGCAGAGCCCGCGCAGCTGTTGTCGAAATGGTAGAGGGCGCAGGTCAAAGCGGTTACAGCTTCTTGGAGGTTGACGACGCCGCATTCCGCGCAACCGTTGACACCTTGACGTTCTACTTCGAGGGAACAAAGGACGGCGCACCCGACCTTGCCGCTTACGTATTCGGCGAGGACGACACAAGAAAGATTGTGGTTGTCAACAACACCCTGTCGCACTCCGCAAGACAAGACGCCAGCGCAGTAATTGCCAAGAGCGAAGGCATTGCCGACGAAATGGTAGCAGCAGCTCAAAGCGCACTTTACGTGGAATACAAGCTTCAATCTACTTACGCTGACTTCGTATTCGACGGTTATGCAGAGCTTAACAGCACCCTTGCATCCAACGCAACCTACGGCACAGTCAACAAGATTTACAAATCTACCGACGGCGCAGTAGTGTACGAAACGACGGGTACGGGCGGTTTCAGCAGCGGCTCAATCACGCTCAACGTCGTAATTAAGGACGGCGTCATAAAGGCTCTGTCGGTGGTAAGCAACGTAGGTCAAAGCTTCTACGAAAGCAACGTAGTTCCCAAGTGGAATGACGTAATTGTACCTTTGTTTATCGACAAACCGATAACAACCGAATTTGCGACAGTAACACCCGACTCGGGCGCAGGTAAAGGCACCGGCGCGACCTATACGGAAAACGCTATCATTAACGCAGTAAGCATGGCTTGCTACTACGCAAAAAATATTACGGAATAAGGAGGGATGAAAAATGAAATTTAAGAGATTCAAAGAAATTGCTCTTGACGGAACGGTCAGACAAAATCCCACCTTGCGCTTGGTGCTTGGTACCTGCCCGACGTTGGCTCTTACCAAGCTTGCCATGAACTGCCTCGGTATGGGCGCGGCGGTAATCGTCGTGTTGGTGTGCAGCAACGTAATCATTTCGCTGCTGCGCAACGTAATCCCCGACAAAGTGCGTATTCCGTGCTTTATCGTAATCATTGCAACCTTCGTTACTCTTGTAAGAATGCTGATGGAAGCCTTCTTGCCCGATTTGTACGACGGCCTCGGCCTGTTCCTGCCCTTGATAGTGGTTAACTGCATCATCTTGGGCAGAGCCGAAAGCTTTGCTTCGCACAACCCCGTTGGCGAATCGGCTCTTGACGGACTGTTCATGGGTATCGGCTTTACCGTTTCCATCACGTTGATGGGCATCGTTCGCGAAGTGCTCGGCAGCGGCTCCATTTTCGGCGTGCAGCTGTTGGATTTCAAAATCGGCTTCTTCACTAACGCGGCAGGCGCATTCCTCACTTACGGACTGTTTATCGCCATCTTCAACGTGTGCTACAACGCAGTTGAGCGCAAATTGAAGCGCAATGCGGCTCGTCAGGCGACAACTGTTGCAGACGAAGTGGCAGAGGATGCTTCTGCGCTTGATACTGCCAAAGACGCAAAGGAGGCGCAATAATGGATATTTTCGCAATTATCATAGCAGCATTATTTGCTAACAACTTTGTATTGTCACAGTTCTTGGGAATCTGCCCCTTCCTCGGCGTCTCCAAGAAGGTCAACTCGGCTCTCGGCATGGGCTTGGCTGTTACTGCGGTTATGGTAATAACCTGCGTTGTGACGTACCCCATCTACGTGTATCTGCTGCTGCCCTTCGGACTGGAATATCTTGAGATTTTGGTATTCATTCTCGTAATTGCGTCTTTGGTGCAAATACTTGAAATGGTACTCAAAAAGTTCAGCCCCGGTCTCTATTCCGCAATGGGAATCTACCTTCCCTTGGTTACTACAAACTGCGCAATTTTAGGCGTTGCGGAACTGGTTATCGGTACGGCGTCAAGCGCCGCTGACGCGCACTATACCTATCAATCGGTAATGGGCGGCGTACTTCAAAACTTCCACATGGCAATGTCCTACGGCGAAGCAGTGGTTTCGGGACTTTTCTACGGACTGGGCTTCACCATTGCAATCGTTTTGCTTGCGGGACTTCGCAACAAGGTCGACAAGCTGAATGTTGCAAAGTCTTTGCGCGGTTTCCCCATGACAATGCTTGCTGCTTGCTTTATGGCAATGGCATTCTTCGTATTCACGCTGATTTAAGGAGGGAAAAACATGTTAAATTTGTTATCTGCAATCGGTCGTGATATTCAGTGGGCAAATTTCGGTCTTGCAATTGCAATAGTGGTTGCCGTGTCTCTCGTTTTGGGCGTGCTGATACTGCTCATTTCCAAATTTTGTCAAGTCAAAGAAGACCCTCGCATTAAAGAAATTGAAGGCTGTCTTGCCGGCGCAAATTGCGGCGCGTGCGGACACCCGGGTTGCGCGGGGTTTGCTAAGGCTCTCGTAGAGGGCACTGCAACTCTCGCCGCTTGCGGACAGACTCCCACGGACAAGAGAATAGAAATATCCAACATTCTCGGCATAGCCGTTGACGGCGACACCGAGCCAACTGTAGCCGTAGTTGCTTGCTGTGGCGGCAACAAGTGCCAAGATAAGTACGCTTACCAGGGCTACGGCGACTGTGTGAGTCAGAACCTGCTTTCTGGCGGACGTAAGGCTTGCGAAGTTGGCTGTATGGGTAGCGGAAGCTGTGTCGACGCCTGCCCTTACAGCTCCATTGAGTGCCGCGAAGGTTACGCGCATATAGACCCCGAGCTGTGCCGTAGCTGCGGAATCTGTATTCAGACCTGCCCCAAGCGTCTGATTAAACGCGTTCCGAATTCGGCTAAGGTGTACATTGCTTGCTCTACGCAATGTCGCGGCAAGGACGTAATGACCAGATGTCAAGCGGGTTGCATTGCTTGCGGTAAGTGCGAGCGTAGCTGTCCCACGGGCGCAATTCACCTTGTCAACAACGTTCCAATCATCGATTACAGCAAGTGCATCTCTTGCGGCAAGTGCCTTGAAGGTTGCCCGCGTCAGTGCATCAAGTATTTGCACCCCGAGCGCGTTCAAGGCTCGAGCGAGACCGCTGAACAAGCAAAATAAGTAATTTGAAGCATAAAAGCAGTCATTATTTACGGTGGCTGCTTTTCTTTTTGCAATATTTGTGGTAAAATGTAAAAAAGAATAAATTCGAGGCAAAATATGTACAAATTTTTCGCTTATCTCAACCGTATGAAGTATATCAACCGCTGGGGACTTATGCATTCGGCGATGAACGAGAACATTATGGAGCACAGTCAGCAAGTGGCGGTGGTCGCGCACGCATTGGCGACGATTTCCAACGTTTATTTCGGCGGCAACCTTGACGTCAACAGCATTACAGTCAAGGCGCTTTTTCACGAGACGAGCGAGGTGCTGACAGGCGACCTTCCAACGCCTATTAAGTACTACAACAGCGATATTCGCGACGCTTATAAGAAATTGGAGAAATACTCCAACGACAGACTATTGAAGCACCTACCAAGCGAGCTTTCAGCGGAGTATGAGAAGATTGTCAACGACGTTGACAGCGTCGAACACAGATTTGTAAAATACGCAGATAAGATTTGCGCGTATATCAAGTGCCTCGACGAGCTTAAAATGAGCAATTCGGAGTTTTCCAAAGCGGAAAAGACCATTTTAGAGGAGATTCACGCATACAATAGCCCCGAAGTGGACTATTTTATGACTAATTTCATCGAAGCGTACAAGTTAACCTTGGATGAGTTGGAACAGGACGAATGATAGAGTTCAGAAACGTTGTTTTACAATACCATTACGACGAATTTGCGCTACTCAAAGGCGTCAACTTTACGTTGCGTGACGGTATCAATACTGTTTTGGCTGATATTCAGAGCGGCAAAAGCTCTATTTGCAAGCTACTAATGAAGGAAGTAGCGGCAAATAGCGGTGAAATTCTTGTTGACGGTTTGACAATTGGCAGTATCACAAGCGCAGACTTGGGCATACTTTATTTACCAAGCAAACCGACCTTTTTTGAGAACAAAAGCATTCGTTTCAACATTGAATATCCGTTGAAGGTGCGAAAGGTTGCAAAAAACGAACGCCGAGAAAGAGCCGAGCAGGTTGCCGCGTCGTTAGGTCTTGACAACTTGGACGCCAAGGTGAAAATGTTGACCGCCGAAGAGCGAAAACTCGTGGCTTTGGCGCGCGGCTTGACTGTCGAGCGAAAGATAGTGTTATTCGACGACTTTTTCGAAATTTGCGACGACGGAACTAAGACACTTGCGTGCGTCGACAGCATGATAGACAAATTCAATAATGCCACTTGTGTAATACTGTCGTCTGATAAGCGTTTGGCTATTGGCAACACGGTTGTTTTGGACGGCGGCGTGACGGTATACGAGGGAAATGCCGACCGCGCGAGAGGCGTAATTGACAGTTTGGATTGGCTAAACGGTAGTTTAAAGGAGTAATCATGGCAAAAGATTTTTTTGATGAGGAATACGAAAAGCAAACGCAAAGCTCGAATAAAAGCGGCAATGACAGTTGGTTCAACCGTCCAGCGCCAAGACAGGAGCAGGTCAAGCCCAAAAGACCTCTCTACATAGCGGGTATCGCGATTGGTATGGTACTGTGTATTGCCTTAGGTTGGGTGCTGTGCACGATAGTTCAAGGCATATCCTTTAACTACAACACCGACGGCAGTGGCGCAAGCAACTACGGCGGCGAAATTCTCGACACGGTCATCAAGTATCTCAAAGAAAACTATTATAAGGACGTTGAAGACGAAGCTTGGCTTGACGCAATAGAATACTCTGGCACGGCTCTACTGCAAAAGGCGGGCGACAGGTACAGCCAGCTTATGTCGCCGCAGACTTATTACGACTTCGTGTACTCGACAGGCTCTACCGTCACGGCGAGCGACGAGATTTTCGGCGTGTCGTTCGTTGTTGAGGAGGGCGTTGGTCTTTACGTTTCTTCGGTGGTGGCGAATAGCGCTGCTTATGGCAAGTTGCAAAGTGGCGATATAATTTTGAAACTGACCGACATCAAGAAAAAGGACGGCTCTGCGCCTGTGATTGCAGGCAGGCCTTTTGGCGAAATGGTTGTCGGCGAATGGGCAAGCACAGTAATAACAGAAGTTATCAGTGTGACGCAGTCGGCTACTTTTCACGTATTGCGTTTCGGTAGCGAATACGAAGAGGGCTACAAAGTAGAAACGGTAAAGATTACCCGTCAGGCAATCAAGCCTGTGGTGACCGATTATCCCTATACTTTCATCGAGTTTTATTTCAACGACGAATACAGCAATATTTCTCTGCCGAGAAAGGACAAACAAGGCAATTATAAAATAGGCGACGGCGAATATTCGACCTACGAGGAACGTTGCCTGGACCAATTACCGTCCGACACAGGGTATATCCGTATTACGCAATTTATGGATTACGTAAAGACGGACGAGGCGGGCAATCCGCTTTATGACAGCAAGGGCAACATAATTACCGTTTCGGCAGCAGATGAGTTTTTGGAAGTGATGAATTATTTCAAACAGTTGAACTTGAAGCATCTCGTTCTCGACCTCAAGGGTAACCCCGGCGGCAATGTGTCCTACGTGTGTGACATTGCTGCAATGCTCGTCACCGACGCCAAACTCACCGCGGCACAAAAGTTGACCGTCAAGAGCAATGACGGATTGCTGATAACGTCGCTCAATATGGCGAAGTTTAACTATACGCAGACCTACTCGCGCTCGTCGTCGTATAATCAGTACTTTGGCAACGTCGGTGCCAAATGCGACATAGTGGTGTGGACGGACGGCGGCAGTGCAAGCGCGAGCGAGCTATTGACAGGAGCGTTGACCGACTACGGCACGGCGGTACAGATGGGCGTGACCACCTACGGCAAGGGAATTGCGCAGACTTGGAACGAACTGCCCTTCTACGGCACTGTGACGGACATGAGCGGCAATGAGATAGAGTTTCCTTGGGCAATCTACTACACAGTTGCAAGCTATTTTTCGCCATTTGGCAACAACATTCACGGCGTCGGCTACACTCCGCAAAGCCCCTACAATTACCTGACTACCTACTCCGCGCTGTGGCAAGCGGCGAACAGCTATTGGAAAGCATAGCTGTTCTAACGGTTAAATTTGTATGAAAAAGGCTCCCATTGTTCTGAGAGCCTTTTTGTTATATTTTCAATAACTGTTCCAGCAGTCCTTCTAGGCGGGAGCGTTGCTCGGAATTCAACAGGGGCGAGACGCGCTTAGCAAAGGCTATAAGCTGTTCGTTGGAGAGCGTACCGCGCGCTTTTTGTTCTATTACGTTATTGACAATATCTTTCACAAGCTGTCCTTCGCCCTCGCGCTCGTATTTGGCGGCAAGGCGTTTCATTTCCTCCACGCGACGCTCATATTCGCTTTGTGGGTTTGTCTGAGTGCCGTTGTGAGGGGCAGAATTGCCTGTATATGACGAATTTGTTTGATTCGACGTATCGGTTTGTCTTTCACTGTACTCCTGACGCTGATTGACGAAAATGTTGCGAGGGTCTTGCTCGTTTGGCATAAAACTTATTCTCCTTTTGAAAATTGTAGGTTACTAATAATTATATGCCCGCATATAATGTAATGATTACAAACAACCGCGCACATTACAAATAAATACACAAAAAGGAGGGTTTAGCTTGAATTTATCTACGGTTGCGCTACTGTTGATTGCTTGGCAAGTGCTAAGTAACAGCGGCAACAATGGCGTCAGTCAGCAGAACACTCCCAAAAATTCTCCGCTATCGGGTATTTCGGATTTTCTTTCCGACGATACGAAAAATATTATCAGCTGCGTCAACAAACTGTCCGACAGGCAATGCTCGCAAGAGGACAGAACAGGCGCAATCTTTCAGATGATAACCAACCCCGCATTAATGAATATTGCCAGTAGCATATTCGGCGGCAACGGCAATCAACAGCAACAACCCCAGACAAGCCAACAAGCGGACAAAGACGAGAATAGCGAAGGCTACACAAATAGCGAGGGCTACAAGTTCGAACAGCCGTCAACCCCTGCGCAGGATTTTTTCCGCCCGATAGACAATATCGCCGACGCTGAGGTCAAGCACAAGCTATATTGGTTCTACGATAATTGGTACATAAAGTAATTTCGATCGAATGAAAAAATCTCCCATTCATTGGGAGACTTTTTTACATTATTCGCAAAATGAAGCACTTCAGGTAGTGCGTCTCATCTGCGGAAAGAAGCGTCGGGTGGTCGGGCGACTGAGAACGCTTTTCCAGACACTGCGCCCGCCTGCCACTGCGTCTCGCCGCTTCCGTCAGCATTTTCTCAAACGCAGAGTCGGAAACGTAGTGCGAGCAAGAACAGCTGATAAGGTATCCGCCGCATTTTACGAGCTTCATTCCGAGCATGTTCACGTTAAGGTAGCCCTTCAACGCGTCGTTCATCTCCGACGCCGTCTTGCAGAAAGCCGGCGGGTCCAAAATTACACAGTCAAACTGTTCGCCGTCATTTTTCAATTTTCTAAGCAGTTCAAACGCGTCGCCGCATAGCGTTTCGATATTGGTTATGCCGTTTAGCTCGGCGTTTAATCGAACGTTTTCAAGAGCAAGCTCCGACGCGTCCACGGCTAGCACCTTGTCGGCAGTCATGCTCGCGTTTAGCGAGAAACCGCCGCTGTTGCAGAAGCAGTCCAAGACTTTGCCTTTGGCGTATCTACGCGCGGCAAGGCGATTTTCCTTTTGGTCGAGAAAATAGCCCGTTTTCTGACCGTTTTTTACGTTTACAGCCATCTTCAATCCGTTCTCGCATATTTCAACAAACTCGGGCACTTCGCCGTATAGTAAGCCTGTCTCTTCAGGCAGCCCTTCCTTTTTGCGGACGGCAACGTCCGACCTTTCGTAGATTCCTTTTGGATGGAATTCCTCCAGGAGCGCTTCAACAACCGTTTTCTTGCGTAGATACATACCCAGCGACAGAATTTGCACCGAAAGGTAGTCGCCGTATTTGTCAACAATCAATGCAGGCAGATTGTCCGCCTCGGCAAACACCGCGCGATAGCAGTTGTCGTAGTCCAAAGCGCGTCTTTGCTCGTTTGCCGCGTGTATTCGCTCGCGAATAATGGCGTCAACGTCCTCGGCTTCGTCGCGAATGAATATTCGAACTAGAATTTTCGATGCGTGGTTGATAAATCCTTTGCCGACGTACTTGCCGTCGAAGGAAAATACCGTCGCCAAGCTTCCGTTTTTGTCTTTTCCCTCGATTTTACTCACTTCGTTGGCGTAAACCCAAGGATGTCCCGCTAATATTCGGCGTTCTTCGCCTTTTTTAAGATATATTTCATAAGCCATAATCTAATTTTAGCCGAAAACACGCGACAAAGCAAGAAAATATAACTTTTTTATCTAAATCTATTGTTTTTTCAGCGCAAAAAATGTAAAATTATATAAAATAGTTATAACAAAGAGGTCAACTTATGAAATTTTTGGGCGCGCTCTTTGGTGCAAGTTTTTTTGAAAGTCTAAGTACTACCGAATGGGTTTATTTTGGAGTAGGCATAGCGGCGCTTGTCGCCTTGACAGTCACGATTATCGTCGCCGTGAAGAGTAAAAAAAACGAACAGCCAAAGGAAGAAAAATCTGTTGAGTCGACGGCTGAACCCACGGCGGTGGCAACTGCCGAACCCACAGTTGCAGAAAAAGCCGTTGTTAAAGATAATAAACAAAATAATAATCCGATTGCAGTAGTGGCGCAACCTGATGTCAAACAGCAACCCGTTATTGAGCAAAAGCCGCAACAAGTGACCACCAACGCAGTCGTAAAAGATCACCCCGATCACGAAGTCATCAAGCGCGGCAAGGTCCTAATCCGTTACGACAAGAGCCAAACTGCCAAGCTTATGCAGTCGGATAAGGTTGTAAAGGATTACTATGATATTATCAAGAACGAATTGCTTTCCTACAAGTCGGTCAGATGCCGTCTGTCCTGGAAGCACGAGGCTTTCTATAAAGGCAGAGTATGCGTAGCTAAGCTGAAGGTGAGGGGTAAACATTTGCGTTTGTTACTGCCGCTAAATCCCAAGGATTATATTGATACCAAATACAAGGTGAAGGATCTAAGCGATAAGAAGGCTCACGCAGACACTCCCTGTGGCTACGCTATCAAGAACGACCGCAGAAGCGTTTACGCAAAAGATTTGATTGCCACGGTTATGCAAGCAAACGGCGCGTTAAAGCTTGACGGAACGGAGTTTGTCAAATACAGCCTTGACTTCCCCTACGACACGACCGAGCATTTAATCCGTCGCAAGCTTATCAAGCTCATTTACAGCAAAGCAGTGGACGGTGAAGAAGGCGAGTATGCTCATTACGAGCCTGTGGAGGCTATCACTGCCGAAGAGGTTACCGGTCTCATGACAGACGAAGAAGCCGAAGAAAGTGTAGAAGAAAGTAGCCGCATAGCTGATAAGACAAAGACGGGAATCGTCAACGTGGACGTGTTGTCTAAGGTGTTTGAAGCGGGCGAAAAGGTGACGCTTGATGAAATCAAAAAACGCGTTGTAGGCTTCAACAAAAAGATTACCTACGTCAAGGTGCTCGCGCGCGGAGTTGTCGACAAACCATTGATAGTGGAAGCCGACGACTACTCGCTCGACGCGGTGAAGATGATACTGCTCACCGGCGGCACGGTCATACGCACTAGAAAGAAATAATTTGCACAAAAAGCAACGGTTTGAGCCGTTGCTTTTTTATTTGCCACTCATCGAAGTTAATTCTACCGCATTGAGAAACGAGTAACATTCCTGCTTCGTAGTGACGCAGGACACCGACGCGCGGACGACTCCCTGTTGCAACGTGCCGAGGTATTTGTGCATTAGCGGCGCGCATTGCAATCCACCGCGCACGGCTATGTCATATTTTTCCGACAGTACGTCGGCAATCTCCGTGCTGTCCCTCTTTGCCACGTTAAACGCGACGATTCCGCTATTATTTTCGTGTGAGTAGACGGTGACTTTTTTGATTTGCTTTAAGCCGTCGAGAATTTCTTTTTGCATTTCCTTGACTGTTTCGCGATTGTTTTGCCAATTTTTCAGCCACCAGTCAACGCCTGCGCTCATTGCCATAATAGCAGGGCAGGGCAGAGTACCCGATTCCAGGCAGTCGGGTACGGTGCTCGGTTGAAAATATAGGTGACTCTCCGTGCCTGTTCCGCCGAAATTGATAGGTCTTGGGATTGCGCGTTCGTTGAAGAGAAGCGCGCCCGCACCTTGCATTGCGTGCAGCCCTTTGTGCGCGGCGATAGCCACCATATCAACACAGTTTTTCGTCATATCCAACGGAAAGTATCCGATACTTTGCGCGCAGTCGACGAGTAGCTTGACGTTGCGCTTTCTGCACAGCTGCCCAATGTCGTAGACCTTTTGCGGTGTGCCGTTGACGTTGGAGGTGTGAGACACACATACGAGATAGGTGTCGGGGCGCATAAGACGCGCAATCTCGTCTACGGTTATTTGCCCATTCTCGTCGGGTACGGCTACGGAGACTTCTACGTAGCCTTTCTTTTTCAGTTGCATAACGGGACGAAGCACGGAATTGTGTTCGGTTGCAGTGATGATAATATGACCACGCGAGGCAGTGCCTAGAATTGCTAGGTTCAACGCCGCCGTGCACCCACCTGTGAACGCTACGTGCAGTTCGCTGTCGTTATTCAACAGCAAATGCAGTTTGTTGCGCGTTTCGTACAGCTTTTGCTGTAATTGCAGCGACAACTTGTTGCCACTGCGGTTGGGGTTGTATGGGTACTTCGTAAGACTCTCGTTCACCGCGTCTATGACCTCTTGCGGCTTGTAATTGGTGGTGGCGGCGTTGTCAAGATAAATCATTTTGTTGCTCCTATTCACTTTTTTGATAACTGTACAATAGTATATTTTATGGGGATTTTCTCGCGCTATGACACTCTCGCGTGTGGTCGGGAATACATAGGAGGAAGTTTATGGAATATATAATAGCGGTGTACAGATCGCGAAACGTTTCGATGCGCGCGTACCAATTTTTGTCGTCGCAAGGCATAACGGCGGCGCTCGTCTCCACTCCGCGGAGCGCAAACGTCGGTTGCGGCTTGTCCGTCAAATTCGCCAAGTCGGATTTCCCGTTGGTCAGAGACGTGTTGTCGAGCGGCGAAACTTTCGTTGGATTTTTCTTGGTCAAAAATACCTACAACGGCAACACGGTAGTCCGTTTATGAAAAAGGTTGTTTTTGTCGGTGTTTTGTGATACAATAAAGTTTATGAGCGATACCAAACGAATTTTGGAAATACTAGCGCAGGATTTCCCCAACCCAAAGAGCGAGCTGAACTTTAACTCGCCCTTTCAGTTGCTTGTGGCGGTTATTTTGTCTGCGCAATGCACCGACAAGAGGGTAAATTTAGTCACGCCTGAGCTTTTTGCAGTTGCGCCTGACGCGGCGGCGCTTGCGGCATTGCCAATAGAGGAGATTCAACGCATTATTCACCCTTGCGGCTTTTACAACAGTAAATCAAATTACTTGAAGGAAATGTCACAGGATTTGGTGGAGCGATACGGCGGAGTCGTGCCGAAGGACCTTCACGAATTGCAGACGCTGAAGGGCGTTGGGCGCAAGACGGCAAACGTCGTCTACGCCGTGGCTTTCGGCGGACAAGCTATTGCAGTAGACACGCACGTTTTTCGCGTGTCCAATAGACTGGGCATTGTGGATGCAAAGAACGTGCTTGACACAGAAAAGCAACTGATGCAAGCAATTCCACCTGAGCAGTGGGCAGACAGCCATCACTACATACTTCTGCACGGCAGATACGTCTGCAAGGCGCAACGGCCAAATTGCTCCGCGTGTTCGGTGCAGAGTCTCTGCAAGTACTATAAGGAAACGCATAATGACTGACGAAAAGGACAACAACTATATAGCTGAGAACAGTCGCTGTCTGCATTGCGCAAAGCCTAGTTGCGCTCTGGCTTGTCCGTTGAATAACGACGTTCCGCGTCTTTTACAGCTCGCCTCTGACGGCAAGTTTTCCGAGGCGGTACAACTCATAGGACATCCATTTGGCGAAATCTGCGGCTTTGTATGCCCCGAGGAGGCGCATTGCCGTGGCGGATGCGTGTTGGGTAGGCGTGGACAAGCCGTAAATATCGGCGAAGTGGAGCGCGAAGTCTTTAAGCAAATTTCCTACCGAATTGAACGCCAAGTCCGTCTAGGTAGCAAGAGCGACGGACTGAAAGTTGCCATCGTGGGCGGAGGTGTCAGCGGTATTACCTGTGCCGTCAAGCTTTACGAGCAGGGCGCCGACGTGACCCTTTTCGAACGCAACGAACTGTTGTCAACGCTGAAATTGATACCCGATTTCCGTCTGCCGCGCGAGGCGATAGACAGGGTTCTGAAATCTATTGACGGTCTGTTTACGGTAGTTAAAAGAGACGTTAATTTCGAAGATATTTTCGTCAGAAAGCATTACCCTTGGCAAACGAAAGCGCAACGAAATAGAATCGGCGAATCATTGCAACTTACCGACACGTATGACGCCGTTTACGTTGCGGTTGGCGCAAGCAAAATTTACAAGCTGGGAGTTGCGGGCGAAGAACTGGCGACACCGTACGACGAATTTTTGAAGCGACGTAAATACAGCGGCAAAGTCGTAGTTATAGGCGGCGGCAATACCGCTATGGACTGCGCGCGAGTGGCAAAGCGTAGCGGCTGTGACGTAACCGTTGCCTATCGCAGAACGCGTGAAGATATGCCCGCCTTCGGAAAGGAAATCGAGGACGCGTATAGCGACGGTGTGAAATTTGAATATAACCTCGCGCCAATCAGGCTGGAAAAAGTTGGCGACAAATTGTCGTTGACGCTTGCAAAAACACTTTCGGAAGGACGCGATAAATTGACCGTCACCGACGAAACGACGACTACCGAGTGCGACGAAGTGGTGGCGGCGCTGGGGAGTAAGTTCGACAATGAGAATATATACGGTGCGTTTATCGAATCTCTGCTCAATCCGCAGAATCCATACAACCCTCGGTTTAACTTGTACGTAGGTGGCGACGCTTTGGGCTCAAGCACGGTTGTCAACGCCGTAGCGGACGGAATGAGAGCGGCGCACGCAATATTGAAGGAATACAGAAAATCTCGATAAGGAAAAGAATGCTTTAAGGAAAACTAAAATGTTTATCGACAAGGTTAAAATTTACATCAAGGCAGGCAACGGCGGCAACGGCTCGGCAAGTCTGCACACGGAAAAGTACGTACCCAACGGCGGGCCTGACGGCGGCGACGGTGGCAAGGGCGGCGACATCATTTTCGAGGCGACCACAGCCGAGAACACCTTGAATGCCTTTCACTACCAAAAGCATTTTCGCGCGGGCAACGGCGAGAACGGCGGCAGTAAGAATTGCTACGGCAAGCGCGGCGCAGACCTGGTAGTCAAAGTCCCCGTAGGCACCGTGGTCAAAAACATGGACGGCGACATAATTGCCGATATGTTCGAGGACGGTCAACGCGAGACAATTCTCGTCGGCGGCAAGGGTGGCAGAGGCAACTGGCATTTCAAGACCTCACGCCGTCAATCTCCTGCTTTTGCCGAGCACGGGGTAAAGACGGAAGAATACGAAGTGACGCTGGAGCTGAAAACTATCGCGGACGTGGGACTTGTAGGCTTCCCCAACGTGGGCAAAAGTACGCTGTTGTCCGTTGTGTCCGACGCAAAGCCCAAGATTGCCAACTATCACTTCACGACGCTATCTCCCAACCTCGGAGTGGTGCGCTACTACGATACGTCCTTCGTCATGGCGGATATCCCGGGGCTTATCGAGGGTGCAAGCGAAGGCGCAGGACTGGGGCATAGCTTCCTTAGGCACATCGAGAGGACGCGCTTGCTCGTGCACGTGATTGACATATCTGGAAGTGAAGAGCGCGACCCGATTGCCGACTTTGAGCTTATCAATAACGAGATTTACAGCTACGACGAGAGCTTGAAAGAGCTGCCCATGATTGTAGTTGCAAATAAAATGGATATGCCCAATGCCGAGGAGAACCTGAAACGCTTCACGAAAAAGTACGGCAAGAAATACCAAGTCATACCCATGACTACGATAATTCACGAGGGCGTGGACGAGCTGATTGTGGCGGTCGCAAAGACTCTCGAGACCTTGCCGCCTGTAGAGCCGTTGAAGTACGACCCCGTCAACCTGCAAAAGGACGAAAGCGACGACTTCCAAATCGAGATTCTTGACGAGGGCGTATTCGAAGTTGTTGGGGGACTTGTGCAAATCTTAGCCCGCAAGGTCAACCTCGACGACTACGACAGCTTCCGCTACTTCCAACGCGTACTCCGTGACAAGGGCGTGATAGCAGAGCTTCGCAAGCTCGGCGCCACCGACGGCAGTACCGTAATCGTCGGCGAAATCGAATTCGAATTTGTAGATTAAGGGAGGCTCGCGCATTCGTGTGGTGACTTCGCGCTTCACGAGGCGCACCACCCGAACACACTCGCCTCTTGTAATAATTGACTCTAAGGTTACTTACTATCGGTATTCCGATTTCAATAAGAAGGAAAGAATATGATTACAACAAAACAACGCAGTAAATTGAAAGCAATGGCGAACACTCTGAAGCCTGCCGTCATCGTGGGCAAGGGTGAGCTTACGGAAAATATTATCAAGGAAATAGAGGTGGCGCTGTATCACCACGAGCTGGTGAAGGTGTCCTCACTCAAAAGCTGCGAATTGTCGGCTAAGACCATGTGCGCCGAGGTATGCGAAATTCTTGCATGCGACCCTGTGCAATGCGTCGGCAACCGCTTCGTGGTTTATAAGCGCAGCGACAAAGAGGGCATTGAGCACATCGAGATATGAAAATCTTAGTGTTTGCCGATTTCCACGGCAGCGTTGACATCTTGAATGCGGCGATAGAAATTTCGCGACGCGAAACCCCCGACAAAACGGTGGTGTGCGGCGATCTGTTCGGTTGGTCTCATCCGCAAGAGGTCGCAACGCTCGTGCAGAAGCTCGAGGGCGTGTTGTACCTCATCAAGGGTAATAACGATTTTTCAACAGCCGTCGGCTATTTGCCCTACGCTATGGATGAAAGTGCAATCATGTATCACTTTTCTCGAAAGCTGTTTTTCACCCACGGCGACCGTTACAACGCATTGCGTATTCCGCCGATTTTGAGTGAAGGCGACGTATTGGTGCACGGACACACGCACGTTGGACGCTTGCAAGTTGTCAACGGCTTGTATGTATTGAACGTCGGTTCTCTTGCCCGAGCTCGCGACGGTGTACCCAGTTATATAGTGCTAGACGAACTCGGCGCAACGTTGAAACACGCCGACGGCGAAATCTTGCAAGAAATCAGATGGATTTAATTTTTTTATTATGTCAAGTGTAAACAGATTATTCGCTTCGCGAAAGCCGTACGATATTCAAAAGAGTGAGCAGTTGTTTGTCAGAGCAATGCGCGACAACTGCAGTTATCACTACAATCATTGTCCAGCGTACCGCGATATACTGGACAGAGCGGGATTTTCTCCCGACGACATTAGGACGGCAACGGATCTCGAACGGTTGCCGTTTTTGCCTACGCTATACCTCAAGCGTCACCGCATTCTGTCAATGTCTACGCGCCGTATGCCAATAAAGGTTACGTCCAGCGGCACAGGCGGTGTCAAGTCCTTCGTCGGTTTCAACTGGCGGTGCGCCTTCAACGCGTTGAAAATGGTGACTTCCGTTGCCAAATATCATAAGTTGTGGTCGGCGCGTCTCACTCGGTATGTCATTTTCGGCTACCGTCCGCGCAGAGACAACAGTCTCGGCGCGTCAAAGTCGGCTTGGGGCTTTACTTTCTTCGCCCCTGCGGCGTCTCGGGTGTACGCATTGGACTACAAAAACGGCAAATATCAGCTTGACCTAGATAATATCAGGAACAAACTCGTCAAGTATTCAAAGGGCAGACTTCCCGTGCGCACGATGGGTTTTCCCGCCTATACTTACTTCTTGCTACGGCAAATGAAGGAAGAGGGACTGTCCGTCAAGCTTCCCAAAGGGTCGCTCATATGCCTTGGCGGCGGTTGGAAACAGTTTTACGCCGAGAAGGTGAGTAAGGAGGATTTTTACAAGCTGGCTTATGAGGTACTGGGCGTAGACGACAAGCACGTAATTGAATTTTTCGGAGCGGTGGAGCACCCTATACTGTACACGGACTGCCGCGAGCATCACTTTCACGTGCCTGTTTACGGCAGGGTGATTATTCGCGACGTCGATACCTTTGAACCTGTACCCAACGGACAGCCCGGACTTGTCAATTTGTTGACACCGATATTTGACAGCGCGCCAATGCTCTCTATTCTCACCGACGACATAGGCGTACTACACGACGAACCGTGCGCTTGCGGCGAAAGCTCGCCGTACCTCGAAATTCTCGGGCGCGTAGGCGTCAAGGATATTGTAACCTGCGCGCAAGGTGCAGAAGAGATACTAAAAGATATGCTAAAATAACGATTGGATTGTGAAATATGATTTTATATAAAGGAAAAATATACCCCGACAGCAAGCAAAACGAGCTAATAGACCGTCTTGAAGGGGATATTATCGAAACGCTGTCTAAAACAGAGCGCCTAACAACCGACGCGGTGATAGCCGCAAGCGAAAAATTGTACCAAAAGGCGGCTAACGGCTTTTACGACAGCATTGCGGTGCCACTCTTGAACGAATTTGGCATAAGCTACGAACGCTATCAGGCAATGGCAAAAGCATTCTCTTCAGAGGTGTTGCGCTACAAGTGCGAAATTGAGTTGGGCAAGGACTGGAACAATCTGACGCCCCTTGCAAACGGAACGGTGCGCAAAATTGCGCCGTTGGGAGTGCTGTTTCACATTGCGGCGGGAAACGTAGACGGATTGCCTGCGTATAGCGTCGCAGAAGGACTACTCAGCGGCAATATCAATGTGTTGAAACTGCCTTCGGGGGACAGCGGCTTGTCTATTAAGCTACTTTCCGACTTGATTGCGGAAGAACCGAGCCTTGCGGAATATGTCTACGTCTTTGACGTGCCGTCGACGGAATTCGAAACGTTGAAACGTCTGGCAAGATTAGCCGACGGCGTGGTAGTGTGGGGCGGCGACATGGCTCAACGCGCCGCGCGTGATATGTGCGACGTAACCACCAAAATAATACCCTGGGGACACAAGCTTTCCTTCGCCTACGCAACGGCAAACGCCATCGACCAAGATTTGCACGAGCTTGCGCGTCACATATGCGCAACTGAACAGGTGCTGTGTTCGTCATGTCAGGGCATTTACTACGATACCGACCGCATGGACGAACTGCAAAAGTTTGCAAAACGCTTTTTCGAAATTTTCAAGCAGGAAAATGCCCAATTTGGCAAGGCAGACATGGCTATGCGTGGGCGCAACAGCGTACAGCTCTACAACGACAGGCTGGAAAACAAGTATCCGCTGATACTGAGCGACGAGGGCGTGTCGGTCGTGGTAAAAGAGGACAGTGAACTGGAACTTTCCTACACATTCCGCAACGTATGGGTAAAGGCATTGCCGCGCACGCAAATTGTAAGAGCGCTCAAAAAGCAAAAAGGCTACTTGCAAACGTGCGGTTTACTTTGCGGAGTGGAGGAGAAGCAAGAAATTGTCGAGCGGTTAATATCTGCGGGCGTGGTACGCGTGACAGGCGGCGACCTCTCCCGAACTTTTTTCGGCGAAGCACATGACGGAACGTACGCGCTAAGAGAATACACTAAAATTGTGGAAATAGACTAATATGACTATATGAAAAAAGTTGACAGAGGTTTCTGCCAACTTTTTTGTTTTGTTAATTTTACTTTTTGTTTTGTTTAGCCCATATTCTCATTCTTTCTGAATGGTCTAATACCTGTTTGCGTAGACGAATGGAATTGGGCGTGACTTCTACAAGCTCGTCGTCGCCGATGAACTCCAAACATTGCTCAAGGCTGAGCGTCGTGGGAGTGGTGAGCTTCAACGCTTCCTCGCTGCCGCTTGCGCGGTTGTTTGTTAAATGCTTGGTTTTGCAGACGTTGACTGTTATGTCGTCCTCGCGGCTGTTCTCGCCGACTATCATTCCCGCGTAAACAGGCAAACCAACGCCCACGAAAAGTCTGCAACGCTCCTGCGCGTTGAACAGTCCGTATGCGGTGGTTACGCCGTCCTCCCAACATACCAGACTGCCGCGTGTGCGTTCCTGTACGTCGCCCTTATACGGTTCGTAGCTGTCTAGCACGCTGCTCATTACGCCAAAACCCTTGGTGTCTGTCAGCATTTCGCTGCGATAGCCGAAGAGCGCGCGCGACGGAATTTTAAACTCTAACTTTGTGCCGCCTTGATTGTCGGGTGACATATTGATAAGCTCGGCTTTGCGCGCGCCCAGCTTGTTCATCACGCTGCCCACGTATGCGTCGGGTACTTCCACGACGAGGTATTCGATAGGCTCGCACTTTACGCCGTCAATGTCCTTGAATATTACGCGCGGGCGGGAGACTTGGAATTCGTAACCCTCTCTGCGCATATTCTCGATAAGAATGGAGAGGTGCAGTTCTCCTCTGCCGTATACCTTGAAGCAGTCGGCGGAGTCCGTCTCCTCTACGCGCATAGAGACGTTGGTCTCTACCTCGCGGAAAAGGCGGGCGCGCAGGTGTCTGCTCGTTACGTATTTGCCTTCCTTGCCTGCGAACGGACTGTTGTTGACCATGAAGAGCATTGATACAGTCGGCTCGTCGATATTGACGAATGGAAGCGGTTCAACTGCGTCGATAGAGCAAATAGTCTCGCCAATGTTCATGTCGGCAATGCCGTTGACTGCAACGATGTCGCCCATGCCGCCTTCTTCGCACTCGGTGCGCTTCAATCCCTCGAATTGGTACAGGCGCGTGACCTTTGCCGTGTTAAAGGTGCCGTCGCGGTGGCAGAGCATGACCGGTTGACCTACGGTGATCTTGCCGCGGTTGACCTTACCGATACCTATGCGCCCCACGTATTCGTCGTAGTCGATATTGCAGATAAGCAGTTGTAAGCCGCCGTCTATCACGCCCTCGGGGGCGGGGATTTCCGACAGAATTGCGTCGAGAAGCGGTGTCATGTCGTGGCTTTCTTTGTTCAGGCTTTCGCTTGCCCAACCTTGCTTAGCCGATGCGAAAATAGTCTTAAAATCGAATTGGTCGTCATTTGCGCCCAGCTCCATGAACAGTTCCAATATCTGTTCGCGCAGTTCATGCTCGTCAAATTCGCCCTTGTCTACCTTATTGACTACGACTAGCGCCTTTTTGCCCAGTCCGAGCGCCTTTTTCAGCACGTAACGTGTCTGCGGCATACAACCCTCGATTGCGTCCACGAGCAACAGCACGCCGTCTACCATAGAAAGAATGCGTTCCACCTCGCCACCGAAATCTGCGTGTCCCGGGGTGTCTACGATATTGATTTTCACGCCCTTGTAGTGCACGGCGGTGTTCTTTGCCAGTATGGTTATGCCGCGTTCGCGCTCAATGTCGTTGCTGTCCATTACGCGTTCGGCGACGACCTCGTTTGCGCGGAAAACGCCGTTCTGTTTAAGCAGTTGGTCGACCAGCGTAGTTTTGCCGTGGTCAACGTGGGCAATTATAGCTATGTTTCTAACGTCGGTTCTTAACATGGTTCGTTCCTATTTTTCTATAATTTTGTAAAAATATTCTTTAGGCGAGGGAGTGCGGGTGGGCGCCTCGTGAAGCGCGAAGCCCACACACGTATTCCCGAGCCTCAGACAACCTACAAATTATACAACTATATATTGTAGCCGTCAAATAAATAAAATCATTTCAGCCACAATATATAACTAACCAACAGTAAACAAACGATTTATTAATATACTGAGATTTACTCCCATGGCGTTATACTCACTGTGGGCGTTGCTGATGTGGGCATTTTACACGGCGCCGATAGTGACGCTGACCAGTGATAACTTATATCAACTGCTGGGTAACAGCGTACTGTTCAAGTTGCAGCCCATAATCAATGCGCTGATAATATTGGGCTTTATTGCCGACATGTACGTTTTTCCGCTTGTCATGATGTAATTTTTGCCAAGTGATGATAACGAACGCTTGCAAGTTTTTTTGCATACATTATCGTATAAATCAAAAGAGGTATTTTACAATGTGTGGAATATTTGGCATGATTGGCGGAGGCGCGGTGAGCAATACCTTGCGTGCGTTGAAATATTTGGAATATCGCGGCTATGACTCGGCGGGCATTGCCGTAAAAGGTGACGGCGGTCTTAAAATTTACAAAACGGAGGGGCGTATTCAAAATTTGGTAGATATAGTGCCGCAGGGGCTTCAAGGCGGCACGGCAATAGGTCACACGCGTTGGGCAACTCACGGCGCGGTGTGCGCGGAGAACGCCCATCCCTTCTATTCGCCAGACAGAAATTTTGCAGTAGTACATAATGGTATTATCGAGAATTATTTGACACTCAAAGAGGAGTTGATTTCGCAGGGAGCGGAATTCAGCTCGGCAACTGACAGCGAAACGGTTGCGCATTTGCTCATGCGTGAGTATAACGGCGACGTGCTTGAAGCGGTGCAAAAGACGGCAAAGCAGCTTAGCGGCTCATTCGCTATAGTTATTGCCACGACGTACGACCAAAGGCTATTCGCTGTCAAGCGGAGAAGTCCGCTCGTAGTGGGCATCGGCAACGGCGGCGTTTATCTGTGTTCTGACATTCGCTGCGTATCGCGTTGGGCAGAGCAGGTAGCGGTAACTCCTGACAATACAATAGTGGTTACGGGCAGTGACGGCGTATACTTCTACGACTACGAGGGCAATGCCGTTCAAGTAGACTTTTTCGACGCGGAAGAAGTGGAAGAGATGGAGCAGGTCAAAGGGGAATTCATGATTAAGGAAATTTACGAGATTCCCGAACGGATTCGCCTGGCAAAAAGGGAATATATGCGTAGTGGTCTGCAACTGAACGCCGAGACGGTACGCAAATTCAAACGAATATATCTCATCGGGTGCGGCACGGCGTATAACAGCGGTTTGCAGGTGGCTGCGGTTGCAAGAAAGCTACTCGACATTGACGTTTTACCTGTGATCGCCAGCGAGTTCATCTATGACAACTATCCTGTTGACAGCAAAACGCTAGCCTTCTTCATCAGTCAAAGCGGTGAAACTGCCGATACTATCAGAGCTTGCGAAAAGGTCAAGGAACAGGGCGGCTGTACCTACGCCGTCACCAACACCAAGAGCTCGCAGCTTGCATACGCGTGCGACAGGACGGCGGATATATCTGCGGGCGGCGAATTTGCCGTGGCAAGCACCAAAGCGTACAACTGTCAGCTTATAACGTTGCTTTTGTTGATGCTTGACGTAGCGAAAATTCGCGGTACGCTTGACGTTGAGCTGTACGATAGGGTAGTCGCCGCAGTTGACGAGTTGCCAGAAGCTATTGACAACATCTTGAACGACAGCTACGACATTGCGCGGCTGGCAGACGAGGTGAAGGACTGTTCGGCAGTGTTCTTTATAGGCAGAACCACCGACTACCCGACGGCAGCCGAAGGGTCACTCAAGCTCAAAGAGATTAGTTATATTCATTCCGAGGCGTATCCGGCAGGCGAGCTTAAACACGGCACTTTGGCGTTGATGGAAGAGGGGGTCGGCGTGGTGGCGATTGCGACCGACGGGGACTTGAAGGAAAAGATGGCTCTCTCGATAAAGGAAGTGGTGGCGCGCGGCGCAAAGGTTATATGCGTATCGCCCTATAAGTTTGAAAACGCCATTCCTCTCGCCATCCCCGCAGTTGACAAGCTGCTTATCGGCGTGGTGGCGGTGGTACCGCTGCAATTATTGGCGTATTATACGGCAAAGCGACTGGGCAGAGACGTAGACAAACCTCGCAACCTCGCCAAGTCCGTAACAGTGGAATAGAGCCACACTCGCTTTTTTTATTATAATAAAAATTCCTATACGACAAAAATTGTCAAATTGTTTGACAATCGCGCGTAAATATATTACTGTAAATACAGACGCAAATAGCCGCGCAAGGCTTTAGTGGCAAATTGGTGAGGTGTCAATGCAGATTAACAAAGCAAGCCAACAATATGAGTCCACTTTCGCCGTCTACACGACGCGTTTTGCGCACACTCTTTCATATCGCATAAGCTAAACAGGCGCTTTTGGGGCGCTTGTTTTCTTTATTTGCGAAATTTCGTTCTATTTTAAGGGGAAATAAATTGAATTATTTGTAGTTAAATTTAAAAATTGGGTATTGACGAAAGGTGTTTATAATGATATAATTTTCGAGTAAAGTTATGTCT